>NZ_CP080410.1:633839-950759 GCF_019448255.1 Qipengyuania flava | reverse complement strand
CTGGCCGACGATGTCACCGATGGCTGTCACGCGGTGGTCTTTGCCGCCGGATCGGGCGGCGACACCAGCGCGGAAATGACCGACAAGGTCGACCGCGACGGGGCCAAACGACTGATCGATATCGCGGCAAAGTCCGGCGTCGATCGCTTCGTCATGCTGAGTTCCGTCGGAGCGGACAATCCCGAGCCCGAGGGCAAGCTGGCCCATTACCTCAAGGCCAAGCACGAAGCCGATGAACATCTCAAGCAGAGCGGTCTCGACTACGCCATCCTGCGCCCGGTCAGCCTGACGGACGAAGGACCGACCGGCTCGGTTCGCCTGGGCGACGATGTCGATCCCAAGGGCGAAGCTGCGCGCGGCGATGTTGCCGTGCTGCTGGCCGATGCAGTCGAACAGGACAGCTGGAGCGGAGCGATCCGCCTGATGGAAACCGTGGGCTGACCGCTCAAGGTTTCCACACCGGAAACGACAACGCCGCCCGCGCAGCGATGCGCGGGCGGCGTCTTTTGTTTGCCAGAGGGCCTAGTGCTTAGCGCGGAGCCATGCGGATCGCGCCGTCGAGGCGGACGTCCTCGCCGTTGAAATAGCCGGTCTCAATCATGGTCATGGCGAGTCGGGCGTATTCTTCGGGGTAACCGAGGCGCTTGGGGAACGGGACGGATGCGGCCAGCGCTTCCTTCACCTGCGGCGGGGCGGCGTTCATCAGCGGGGTGTTGAAGATGCCCGGCAGGATCGTGTTCACGCGGATGCCTTCGCGCATCAGGTCGCGCGCGATCGGCAGGGTCATGCCGACAACGCCGCCCTTCGATGCCGAATAGGCTGCCTGGCCCATCTGGCCGTCTTCGGCTGCCACCGAAGCGGTGTTGACGATGGCGCCGCGATCGCCGTCCTCGCTCAGCGGATCGAGCGTCATCATGCCCGCTGCCGACTTGGCGATGCAGCGGAAGGTGCCGATGAGGTTCACCTGGATCACGAAGTCGAAGGCCTGCAGCGGGAAGTGCTTGATTTCGCCCGTCTGCTTGTCACGGCTGGCGGTCTTGATCGCGTTGCCGATGCCGGCGCAGTTGACCAGGATACGCTCCTGGCCGTGGGCTTCACGGGCCTTGGCGAAACCGGCGTCGACGTCTTCGTCGCTGGTCACGTTGACCTTGCAGAAGATGCCGCCGATGTCCTTGGCGACCGCTTCGCCCTTTTCTTCGTTCATGTCGAAGATGGCGACCTTGGCGCCCTTTGCCGCGATGGCGCGGGCGGTGGCTTCACCGAGACCCGAGGCACCGCCGGTGACGACGGCGGGGGTATTGCTGCTGACTTCCATGGATATTCCTCTCGTGGGATTAAGGGCTTTAAAGGGCTTCGACGATGGTCACGTTGGCGACACCGCCGCCTTCGCACATCGTCTGGAGGCCGTACTTCTTGCCGCGCGCCTTGAGCGCGTGGACCAGCGTGGCCATGAGCTTGGTGCCCGAAGCGCCCAGCGGATGGCCGAGCGCAATCGCACCGCCATTGACGTTGAGCTTGTCCGGGTCGGCGCCGGTGTGCTTGAGCCAGGCAAGCGGCACGGGCGCGAAGGCTTCGTTGACTTCGTAAAGGTCGATATCGCCGATCGACATGCCGGCGCGCTGCAGCGCGCGGTCGGTGGCGAACAGCGGCTCTTCCAGCATGATGACCGGATCGCCCGCCGTAACGGTGAGATTGTGGATACGCGCCATCGGGGTGAGGCCGTGGTCCTTCAGCGCCTGTTCGCTGACGACCAGAACCGCGCTTGACCCGTCGCAGATCTGGCTGCTGGTGGCGGCGGTGATCTTGCCTTCGGGGCTCAGCAGCTTGACGCCGGCAATGCCTTCGAGCGTGGCATCGAAGCGAATGCCTTCATCGACCGTGTGCAGCTGCTCGCCCTCGGGCGTCTCCACCGGCACGCCGACGATTTCCTTCTCGAAGGCGCCCGACTTGGTCGCCTCGATTGCCTTTTCGTGGCTGGCGAGCGCGAAGCGGTCGAGGTCGTCCTTGGAGAAGCCGTGCTTCTGGGCGATCATCTCCGCGCCCATGAACTGGCTCCACTGGATGCCGGGGTATTTCTCTTCGAGGCCGGGCGATTTGTAGTTCCCGAGGCCTTCCTTCATGTGGAACATCGCGGTCGAACCCATCGGCACGCGGCTCATGCTTTCCACGCCGCTGGCGATGACCACGTCCTGTGTTCCGCTCATCACCGCCTGCGCGGCGAACTGGATTGCCTGCTGCGAGGAGCCGCACTGGCGGTCGATAGTGACCGCGGGCACGCCTTCGCCGAGGTGCTTGCTGGCAAGCACGGCGTTGCGGCCGACCTGCATGGCCTGTTCGCCGCCCTGGCTGACGCAGCCCATCACGACATCGTCCACCGCCTTCGCGTCGAGGCCGCTGCGCTCCATGATCGCATCGAGCGACTGGGCGGCGAGATCGACCGGGTGGACACCGGCGAGGCGACCGCCGCGGCGACCCCCGGCCGTACGGACGGCTTCAACGATATAGGCTTCAGGCATAGTCATCCTCTTGTCGTATTTCTGGAAGCGGTAGGTTTTGAATAGGGACCGGTTGCGTAGGCCCGCCTTACGTAAACGTCAACCGAAAGGGGGCAGGCGGTTTCCGACTCTTGCCGAGTCGCACCGTGCAGGCGAAATTTTTGGCCAAACTCTAGGTGTGACATAGGCGTCACACCCCTCACGCCAATCCGTCCAGAGTGTAACAAAAGCTTTGCATTGGACTGGGCCATAAAGGCACATGCGACCTTCCACTGGAGGGATTGCGCATACGTATGGCCGGAAGGCATGTGCGGATTCTCCTTCTCTCCCAGGGGTTCCTTGGAGATCCGACCTCAGGGGTCGGTCGATCAATAGAGGGATTATCAGAGTGAAACTCCACACTTACTTCAAAGCCAGTGCGGCACCCGCCGCTCTCGGTCTTGCGCTGATCGCGCAGCCGGCGATGGCTCAGGACGACGGCGAAACCGCCGAAGCGCCTGCAGCTACCACCGGTCCTGCGATCGTCGTTACGGGTTCGCGCATTTCGAACCCGAACCTTGAGCTGGCCAGCCCGGTTAGCGTCGTCAGCAGCGACGACCTTGAACTCGCCCAGACCAACGTTGCGGAAGAATTCCTTCGCGAACTGCCCTCGGCGGTTCCGAGCGTCGGTTCGGCCGTTAACAACGGCAACGGCGGTTCGAGCTTCGTCAACCTGCGCGGCGTTGGCTCCAACCGTAACCTCGTGCTGCTCGACGGTCGCCGCTTCACGCCGGCTGACACGACCGGCCGTGTTGACCTTAACAACATTCCGCTCGCCGTTATCGAGCGTACGGAAATCCTGACCGGCGGCGCAACCACCACCTACGGTGCTGACGCTATCGGCGGTGTTGTTAACTTCATCACCAAGCGCGACTTCGAAGGCGTCGAAGCAACCGCTTCGCAGCAGATCACCGAAGAAGGCGACGGCAACGTTTTCCGTGCCGACGTCACCATCGGTGCCAACTTCGACGACGGCCGCGGTAACGCAGTCCTGAGCATCGGCTACCAGAACCAGGACGCCGTCTACCAGGGCGACCGTGACTTCTCGCTGTTCAACATCGGTTCGTTCAGCGGCAACCCCTCGGGTTCGTCGAACTCGATCCCCGCAGTTATCGTCGGCCCCGTGCCGTCGGGCTTCGGTCAGATCGCACCGGACGGCGTTGGCTTCCGTGACGGCAGCTTCTACCAGCCGTTCAACTTCAACCCGTTCAACATCTTCCTGACGCCGTTCGAGCGCTTCAATGTTTACGGCTCGGCCCGTTACGAAGTGTCGGACGCTGTGGAAGTGTTCACGCAGGCTTCGTTCTCGAAGAACACCGTCTCGACGATCATCGCTCCGGGTGGTTCGTTCTTCAACACCTACCAGCAGAACCTGAACAACCCGTTCCTGCCTGCTGGTCTGGCACAGGCCTACTGTGACGGCCTCGGCCTCACCGCTGCCGAATGTACCGCTGGCATCAACACGCCGTTCGGTCCGACGCTGGCAGACGGTTCGCCGAACCCCGACTACGTCCAGTTCGGCAGCTCGATCCGTCGTCGTACGGTCGAAGCCGGCACGCGTAACTCGGACTTCACCACGACGCTGTTCAACCTGGTTGGCGGCCTGCGTGGCTCGATCACCGACAACATCAACTGGGAAGTCTCGGGCACCTACGGTGAGAGCGAGCGTATCCAGCGTCAGGGCGGCTTTGCTCGCTTCGACCGCCTCCAGCAGTCGATGCTCGCAATCCCCGACGGTGCTGGCGGCGTCCAGTGTATCGACACCTCGGGCGGCTGTGCTCCGATCAACCTCTTCGGTCTTCAGGGTAACCTGGGCACCCAGGAAGCGATCGACTACGTCTTCAGCCTGACCCAGCAGGTGATCACCCAGGCCTCGCTGCAGCAGGTCCAGGCGATCATCGACGGTGATCTCGGCTTCGGCATCGCGCCGACCCCGATCTCGTTCGCAGTCGGTGCCGAATACCGTAAGTACACCGCAACCCGCCTGTCGGACGAAGCTTCGCAGACCCCGGGTGCAGTTGTCGGTGGCGGCGGTGCCGCTCCGGACATCGACGGTTCGTACAACGTGAAGGACGTCTTCGCCGAGCTCGTTATCCCGGTCATCGAAGACTCGTTCTTCCGTGAAGTGACCCTGGAACTCGGTGGCCGTTATTCGGACTACTCGACCGCAGGTGGTGAATTCACCTGGAAGGCCGGCGGTACGATCACTCCGATCGACGAGCTGACCATCCGTGGTAACTACCAGCGTTCGTCGCGTGCGCCGAACATCGGTGAGCTGTTCTCGCCGGTCACCACTGGCCTGTCGAACCTGGCAGTCGACCCCTGCGCGGGCTCGAACCCGGTTGGCAACGCTGCCCTTACCGCAGTCTGCGTCCAGCAGATCGTGGCTGGTGGCGCCAGTGCCGCAACGGCCCAGAGCCTGATCGGCAGCATCCTGCAGCCGGCAGCTGGCCAGATCAACGTCACCGGTGGCGGTAACCCGCTCCTCGGCGTTGAAACGGCAACGACCTGGACCATCGGTGCGATCATCGAACCGATCTACAACCTGTCGCTGACCGTCGACTACTGGAACATCAAGGTCGAAGACGCGATCACGAGCCCGGCCGTGGCCGACATCACCGG
The DNA here is from genome assembly GCF_019448255.1 of Qipengyuania flava. Taxonomy (NCBI): domain Bacteria; kingdom Pseudomonadati; phylum Pseudomonadota; class Alphaproteobacteria; order Sphingomonadales; family Erythrobacteraceae; genus Qipengyuania; species Qipengyuania flava. Next base: position 945,603 of record NZ_CP080410.1, on the reverse strand, counting down.
TGGCTGCTACAACGCCCCGAGCACGTCGAACCCGTTCTGCTCGCTGATCTCGCGTAGTGCGACGACTGGTGGCCTCGACGGTTCGCCGAACGAAGTTCTGGGTCTGCTCCTGCAGTCCTCGAACCTCGGCCTGATCAAGACCGACGGCATCGACATCAGCCTGCGTTATCGTACGGACCTCACCGACAACATCGGTGTGCGTTTCTCGACCGACGCAACCTGGGTCAACAAGAACGTCTTCCAGGCAACCCCGACTTCGATCGAACGTGACTGCGTTGGCTTCTACTCGGTCAACTGTGGTTCGATCCAGCCGGAGTGGGTGGCCAACACCCGCCTGACGTTCTCGTTCTTCGATGAGCTGGATGTCTCGCTCCTGTGGCGTTACCTCAGCGGCGTCGAGTTCGAGCCCCTGCAGCGTGCTGCAAGCGGCGACGCCTTCATCGGCCAGATCGGTGCAGGCGCTGGTCCGGTTTCGGGTCAGGACGTCGACTTCAACGAGATCCCGTCGGAAAGCTATTTCGACCTGAGCGCTCGTTGGGCGGCCACGGAGAACATCGAGTTCGTCGTGACGATCCAGAACCTGTTCGACAACGATCCGACGATCGTCGGTTCGGACATCGGTTCGACCGCGTTCAACTCGGGTAACATCTACCCGTCGACCTACGACGCCCTCGGCCGTCGTTACGCGGCTGCGGTGAAGCTTCGCTTCTAATCGCATCCAACGGATGAAAAGAGTGGGGGCGGTGCTTCGGCACCGCCCCCATTTTTTTGGCCTGATGGCCCTGGTCGAACGGGCCTCGACCGCCCGCATTTCTCCCTCGCCCCCCCTGTGTGGTATCCTCGCTTTGCCGAGCTACCTCTGCTTGGCCTCAATCCCTACGCACTGGAGCGAATTCTATGAGCCGTCTCCCACTGATCCTGGCAGCTGCCACGCTGGCCGTGCTCCCCCTCACCGCCGCTGCGCAAACCGGGACCACACCCGCCGCAACGGCACCGGCTGAGGACGCCAAGGCGGAGGACCCGGTAATCTGCCGGACGGAGAAGGTGATCGGCTCGCGCGCAAAGAAGCGCAAAACCTGCATGAAGCGCTCGCAATGGGCGGCTGTCAGCCGGAAGGGCAACACCTTCGCTCGCCAGATGGTTATCGACCACGCGTCGATCTACAGCGCTCACTGATATCCGGATCACAGACTCGCTTTCGTCGGGCCGGCCAGGCACCGCCGATTTGTCCCTGATGGGCCGAACCGGGGGTTTCTTTCGTTCTGTAACAATGCAATGCTATAGGCTGCCCCAGCTAACGGAGAATATGATGCGAACCCTTTTTGCTGCCACCGCCGCGACCCTGCTTCTGGCCAGCGCTCCCGCTCTAGCCCAGACCAGCACGGACGAGCCGGAACGCGACGCCAAGGGCAAGATCACCGACAAGACGCACCCCGACTACGTAAAGTGCCGCACCGAATCCGTGATCGGCTCGCGCGCGAAGAAGCGTCGGGTGTGCCTGACGAACCGCGAATGGGAACGCGTTGCCCGCGATGGCAATAACGTCGCCGATCGCCTGGTCGAAGACATGGCTTCCGGCATGACCGGCAACTGATCGAGACGCCTCCGTTTCAGGAGGTCGGAAGGGGTCGCAACCGGCGCAACAGCCGGTCCCGGACAATCGACAGCTTCGAAACGGAGGCATCTTATGACGAACACCTACCTGCGCCCCCTGGCCCTTGCGGCCGTAGCGGGCGCGCTGGCTCTCTCGGCTCCCTCATCCGCACAGGAACCGGAAACCGCTGGATCCGGCGAAGCCGCAGCTGCGGACACCAAGGCCGAGGATAAGAAGCTCATCTGCCGGACCGAGAAGGTCATCGGGTCGCGCGCCAAGCGCCGCAAGACCTGCCTGACCCGCGCGCAGTGGGAACAGGTAGCGCGCAAGGGCAACGCCTTTTCCCGGGCGCTTGTCGCAAACGCAGCAACCGGCATGTGGGACGGCGCCCCGGACACTCCGGGCAACTAATCCCTCTCCAGTCAGACTAAGCGAGCAGGCTTGCTCCGGGCGCAATATCGATTCCCGCGCTCTGCGCCACTGCGCGCACCCATTCGGCGACCTTGGCAATCTCATCCGCGTTCGCAGCGCGCGTGGCCGCGATCTGCTCTTCGCGGTCTTCGCGCGAATAGTCGGAGCGATCCTTGGAATTCTGCGTGAAAGCGGGCCCTGTGGCGATCGTGGCCGCCTCCCCCTCGCCAAGTTCCAGCCCGAAATGCGAGAAACTGGCGCGGACTGTCGCTTCCGGATCGGCCAGCAGTGTCCGGCTGTCGCACAGCTTGATGCGATCCGCGCCGAAACGTTCGAGCAGCCGCGCGTAAATCCCGTGATGCGATAGCCAGCCCAGCCCTGCGACCTGCAAATCGGTCAACTCGAACAGCTCCTCGCCGCTCAATTGTTGCGCGACAACGCCGTCCTGTACCTGGCCGAGCAAGGCCTGGCGCACCCAGCGGCGGCCCCACAAACCCTTGACCGCGATGGAGGACAGGAAATCGTCGATCGGGGCGTAGAGCAGGATGGCCCGCGCATCCGGCCGCAGCCCCATCATGGCGGGAGCCAGCGAATTGACGATGTTCGATGGCTTCACCACCACCGCCTTGTCGCCCTCCATCGGGCGGGCGAGCAGCGCCAGCGCGGTATCGAGGACAGCGGCGATCCTCTGCGGCTCGGCCCCGCGGCGGCGCCAGCCGACGATGTCGTTGAGCACCACCGGTTCTTTCAGGCCCATCGCATGACCCGGCGCATCGAACATGCGCGCGACCAGCGTCGAGCAGCAATAGGCGGAGTGGAACACGAAATGGATCGGTCCCGTCGCCAGCGCCTTACGATCGATGGAGCCCGCGGCGACCGGTGTCGCCTTGTCCGTGCCGGTCAGGTGCTCTTCGGTCAGGAAGGTGACCGCGCGCTGCGCCTCGCGCGGGAGGTGCAGGAAGCGAAAAGTGTCGCCCATCTCGTCGTAGCGATGGGGCAGCCAGGCGGCGTCGCCGAGTAGGGATGCGTCAGTCATGCGAAACGGTGTGGCTCTACGCGGCTCAGCGCACGCGGATGACGCCCTTGAAGCCGGTCTTCTCCGGAATGCGGACCCGGTAGCCGCCCATCCCGCTCTCGCTGATGATGACCGTCATGCCGGGCTTGATGCGGGCGCGCAGACCGCCGCTGCTGGTGAGACGCCAGACCTGGCCGTTGTCGAGGCCGAAGGTGATCATGCCGGAGCGCAAATCTTCATCGACGCCGCTGACGACCGCCTCAAGTTCGGTCATCCGCATGCCCGAATCGTCCACCGGCAGGCCGAAACGGTCACGGCGGTACTGGGCGCGCTTTTCCTTCAGCTCTTCGCTGACGCCGTATTGCGCGTCGAGCGCTTCGTCATAGCAGCGCAGGCGGTCCTTATCGCTGCCGATCTCGCGGCACTCGAGAAGCGCCTGCGAGCCGCCGTCCTGCGCCGAAGCGGCGGCGGGGAAGGCAACAAGGGCGGCGACAATCAGACCGGTGCGAAGCATGCGATTTCCTTTGCGAAACTGTCGTTGGTGCATGCCTAGCCAGCCAGCCGCCGCTTGGCCAGAAAAAGGGGCCCCGGATCGCTCCGGAGCCCCTTGGGGTTCTTTGGGTCAGGCCGAGGTCAGGACACCTTCATGTCGAGCGCGCCGTCGCCTTCGTCGATCTTCACCGTCGAGCCATCGGGCACATCGCCGGCCAGGATCATGTCGGCCAGCGGGTCCTGCACATAGCGCTGCACCGCGCGCTTCAGCGGGCGTGCGCCATAGACCGGGTCGTAGCCGACGCGGCCGAGCCACTTCTTCGCGCCCTCCGTCAGGTCGAGCACAATCTTGCGCTCCTTCAACAGCTTCTGCACGCGCGCCACCTGGATCTCGACGATCGGGGCCATGTGCTCCTGTGCGAGGCGGTGGAACAGGATGATCTCGTCCAGCCGGTTGAGGAATTCGGGGCGGAAGTGCCCGCGTACCACGTCCATCACCTGCGGTTCGACATCCTCGACCTTCTGGTCGTCCTCCATCTGGGCAAGATACTGGCTGCCCAGGTTGGAGGTGAGGATGATCAGCGTATTCGAGAAATCGACCACGCGGCCCTGCCCGTCGGTCAGGCGCCCGTCGTCGAGCACCTGCAGCAGCACATTGAAGACATCGGTGTGCGCCTTCTCGACCTCGTCGAACAGCACCACCTGGTACGGCCGGCGGCGGACAGCTTCGGTCAGCACGCCGCCTTCCTCGTAGCCGACATAACCCGGAGGCGCGCCGATCAGGCGGGCGACCGCGTGCTTTTCCATGAATTCGCTCATGTCGATGCGCACCATCGCGTCGTCATCGTCGAACAGGAAGCCGGCAAGCGCCTTGGTGAGCTCGGTCTTGCCGACACCCGTGGGACCGAGGAACAGGAAGCTGCCGAGCGGACGGCCCGGGTCCTGCAGGCCCGCACGCGCGCGGCGCACGGCCTTGGAAACGGCGTCGATCGCCTGGCTCTGGCCGATCACCCGCTTCGACAGGATGTTTTCCATGTCGAGCAGCTTTTCGCGCTCGCCTTCCATCATCTTGTCGACCGGAATACCGGTCCAGCGGCTGACGACACCGGCGATGTCGTCTTCGGTCACTTCCTCACGCAGCAGCGCGTTGTCGGTCTGGCCGCTGGCTTCCTCGAGCTTGGTCTCGAGCGCGGGGATCGTGCCGTATTGCAGCTCACCCGCCTTGGCGAGGTCGCCGGCACGCTGGGCCTGTTCCAGCTCGAGCCGCGCCTGATCGAGCTCTTCCTTGATCCGGCCTTCGGCGTGGATCTTGTCGCGCTCGTTCTGCCAGCGCGTAGTCAGCTCGCTTGACTGCTGTTCGAGTTCGGACAGCTCCTTGCGCAGTGCCTCGAGGCGGTCCTTCGAGGCGCTGTCGGTTTCCTTCTGCAGCGCCTGTTCCTCGATGCGCAGCTGGATGATGCGGCGGTCGAGGCCTTCGATTTCTTCGGGCTTCGATTCCACTTCCATGCGGATGCGGCTGGCCGCTTCGTCCATCAGGTCGATGGCCTTGTCGGGCAGGAAGCGGTTCTGGATGTAGCGGTCGGACAGGCGCGCTGCGGCAACGATCGCGCCATCGGTGATGCGCACGCCGTGGTGCAGCTCGTACTTGTCCTTGATGCCGCGCAGGATCGAGACGGTGTCTTCCACGCTCGGCTCGTCAATATAGACCGACTGGAAGCGCCGCTGCAGCGCGGGATCCTTCTCGACATACTTCTGGTATTCATCGAGCGTGGTTGCGCCGATGCAGTGCAGCTCGCCGCGCGAAAGGGCGGGCTTCAGCAGGTTGGAGGCATCCATGCTGCCTTCGCTCGCGCCCGCGCCGATCAGCGTGTGCATCTCGTCGATGAACAGGATGATCTGCCCGTCGGCGCCCTTCACCTCGTCGAGCACGGCCTTGAGGCGTTCTTCGAACTCACCGCGATACTTCGCGCCTGCGATCAGCGCGCCCATGTCGAGCGACATGAGCGTGCGGCCCTTGAGGCTGTCGGGCACGTCGCCATTGGCGATGCGCAGCGCGAGGCCTTCGGCGATCGCGGTCTTGCCGGTGCCGGGTTCGCCGATAAGCGCCGGGTTGTTCTTGGTGCGGCGGGCGAGAATTTGCACCGTGCGACGGATTTCCTCGTCGCGGCCGATCACGGGGTCGAGCTTGCCGTCGCGCGCCGCCTGGGTGAGGTCGCGCGCATATTTTTTCATCGCGTCGTAGCTCTCTTCTGCCCCGGCGCTGTCGGCGCTGCGGCCGCCGGTAACTTCCTGGATGGCTTCCTCGAGCGACTTGGCATCGACCATCGCCGCCTTCAGCGCCTTGCCCGCGGGCGTGTCGCCAAGGGCAAGCGCCTGCAGCAGGCGCTGCACGGGCACGAAGCTGTCGCCAGCCTTCTCCGCCAGCTGTTCGGCCTGGTCGAGCGCACGCACGGCGTCGTTGTCGAGACCCGGCGTCTGCTGGGCTCCGCCACCCGAAACGGCCGGCACCTTGGCCAGCGCGTTGTCGATTTCGGTAATCGCCACGCCCGGATTGCCGCCCGCGCGCTGGATCAGCTGCGCGGCCATGCCCTGCTCGTCGTCGAGCAGCGCCTTGAGCAGGTGCGCGGGCGAAATCCGCTGGTGGTTCATGCGGATAGCGACGGTCTGCGCCGCCTGCAGGAAGCCCTTGGCGCGGTCGGTGAACTTTTCGAGATTCATGCAAACACCCCAATCAATAATGCCGCTCGAATATGGTGTTGCGATAATGCAACACAACCCCTCCCCCGCGTTTTCTCGCGAGGTGTGTTACTCGCATATAGGGGTCAGGACCGCGTTGACGAGGGGGAGCGACAAATTTTTGTCCCGGATTGACCGCGCGGCCCGACCGCGCAAGTCTCTGCTCCATGACAGCTTTCGACGAGTGGCGCGCCCGTTCCCCCTTCTATGACGAGACCCATGAGGCGCTCGCACAAAGCGTGCGGCGCTTCGTCGAGCGCGAGATTTCGCCGCATATCGACCGCTGGGAGGCGGAAGGCGAATTGCCGCGCGAGCTGCACCGCAAGGCGGCTGAGGCGGGCATTCTCGGCCTGCGCTATCCAGAGGAATACGGCGGGCACGAGGAAGGCTTCGACATCTTCCACGGGCTGGTGATCACCGAGGAACTGGCCGCCGTCGGCGCGGGCGGCCTCGGTGCCTCGCTGATGACGCATGGGATCGGCCTGCCGCCCATCCTTGCGCTCGGATCGGACGAGCTGAAGCAGCGTATCGCCCCGCCCGTCCTGGCGGGCGAGAAGATCATCGCTCTCGGCATTACCGAAGCGGGCGGCGGCTCTGACGTCGCGAATCTTGCCACCACGGCGGTGCGCGACGGCGACCATTACGTCGTCAACGGCGGCAAGATGTTCATCACCTCCGGCATGCGCGCCGACTGGCTCACCTGCGCCGTGCGCACTGGCGGCCCAGGCGCAGGCGGCATTTCGCTGCTGCTGATCGAAATGGACAGCGAAGGGGTGGAGCGGACCCGGCTCGACAAGATGGGCTGGCGCTGTTCCGATACCGCCGCGATCCATTTCTCCGACGTACGTGTGCCTGCGGAGAACCTCATCGGGCCGGAGAACGGCGGCTTCATCGGCATCATGCGCAATTTCAATGGCGAGCGGCTGGGTATGGCGATGGGCTGCTGCGCCTATGCGCGCGTGGCCATGGCCGAGGCCGCAGACTGGGCGCAGAACCGCGAGACCTTTGGCAAGCCGCTGGTCGGCCACCAGTCGATCCGCATCAAGCTCGCCGACATGGAACGCCAGATCGAGGCGACGCAGGCCTGGGTGGACCTATGCGCCTGGCAAGTGCGCGAAGGCCGCGACCGTCCCGCCGATTTCGCCATGCTCAAGGTCCAGGCCACCCGCATGCTCGAACATGTCGCGCGCGAGGCGGCGCAGGTGCTCGGCGGCGCGAGCTACATCACCGGCAGCAAGGTTGAGCGGATCTACCGCGAGGTGCGGGTGAACGCGATCGGCGGAGGCAGCGAGGAAATCATGCTCGACCTTGCAGGCCGGCAGCTGTTCGGCGGGTCGCGCTAGCCGGCGCCCACGCCTTCGAGGCCGGGCACCATGACGGTGCGATCGCCGCCGAAGTCTTCGCGCACGACCACCAGGCCCTGCCGTTCCAGATGGTCGAGCAACCGGCGAATACGCCCCGGAGAGCTCGTGCCATAGGCACGGGCCAGTTCGTTTTCGTCGACCTGGGTTTCCCCGGCATGGGCTGCCTTTGCGATCACCAGGAAGGGGCCGAGCAGGTCCTCTTCCACCGCGCTGGCAAGCTGCATGATCCGCGCCTGCATCGCCTCATCGAGTTCGTCCAGCCCAGCGCCCGCAATGGCGAAACGGCGGCGGAAGGCGCGCATATCGGGCATCGGGCCGATAAGCCGCTCGCGGCGGCAGCGCGTCAGGAAAGTCTGGTACTGCGCGCTGGCCGACTGGAAGGCGATGCCCTCCTCGCCCGCCAGTTCGGCGATCAGTTCCTCGATCCGGATGGCGACGTGCGAGGTGTCGATCGGTTCGGCTGGCGCATCGACTTGGCGTTCCTCGGCGCGGGCGATGCTGTCTTCCATCTCATCCACCCGCGGGGCGGGCGGCGGCGCCGGAGGAGGCGGCGCGGCGGCGACTTCGCTCGCCAGATCGGCGGTGAGCAAGGCTTCCATGTCTTCAGGCGCGGTGTCCGGCAGCGCCATCAGCCCTTCGCTCTGCACCGTATGGCCGGTCTGCACCGGGCCGATCTTGCAGGCGAGCGGCACGCGGGTGATGGCCGGGCCGAGCGCGAGGAAATGCCCGCGCTCGAGCTCGCGGATGCGCTCCGCCTGCCGCCGCTCCATGCCCAGCAGGTCGGCCGCGCGCACCATGTCGATATCGAGGAAGGTGCGCCCCATCAGGAAGTTGGAGGCTTCGGCGGCCACGTTCTTGGCCAGCTTCGCCAGCCGCTGGGTCGCGACAATCCCGGCAAGGCCGCGCTTGCGCCCGCGGCACATCAGGTTGGTCATGGCGCCTAGCGTCATTCGGCGGGTGTCTTCCGCCATCTCGCCTGCGGCGGCGGGCGCAAACATTTGCGCTTCATCGACCACAACCAGCGCGGGGTACCAATGTTCGCGCGGAGCATCGAACAGGGCAGTCAGGAACTGGGCGGCGCAGCGGATCTGCTGTTCGACCTCCAGCCCGTCGAGGTCGAGCACCACGCTGGCGCGGTGTTCACGGATGCGGCGCGCCAGCGCCTCGATCTCGGGCGGAGAGTAAGCGGCGCCGTCGATCACCACATGGCCGAACTTCTCGGCCAGCGAGGGGAAGTCCCCTTCCGGGTCGATCACCACCTGCTGGACCATTCCAGCGCTTTCTTCGAGCAAGCGGCGCAGCAGGTGCGACTTGCCGCTCCCCGAATTGCCCTGGACGAGCAAGCGGGTCGCGAGAAGCTCCTCGATATCGAATTCGACCGGTTTGCCGGAGGATTCGTGGCCGATGGTGATCTGCGCTGTCACAGAGGTCTGGGTAGCGCGGCGAATCCGCAAACGGGAACAGGCGTTCGCGCGGTTTTGCCCAACCGCATTGCGGCTGGCCCGCCCTGCGGCTAGGCAGGGCGCAAGAGAGGACACATTCATGACGTCATGGTTGGGGCGCATCGGGTTTGCGCTGCTGATACTCGTGCTGGCCGCGTTCATCGCGCTCGCCACCTGGGAGCCCTTCTGGGCCAAGCGCGACGGCGTGGCCCTGTCGGACGAGACCTACACCGCCGAGATCATCCGCGACGAATTCGGCGTGCCGCACATCTACGGCGAGCGCGACCGCGACGTGGCCTATGGCGTGGCGATCGCCCATGCGGAGGACGATTTCAGCACCCTGCAGGACGTGATCGCGATGGCGCGCGGGCGCTACGGCGCGATTGCCGGGCAGGACGGCGCGGCAATCGACTATGTCTACCACTTGCTCGATGCGCGCGGCACCGCGGAGAGCGAGTATCCCAAGCTGCCCGCCGATACACAGGCGCTGTTCGAAGCCTACGCAACCGGTCTCAACGACTACGCCGCGCAGCACCCGGGCGAGCTGAAGCTCGGCAATCTCTTCCCGGTCGAAGGCAAGGATGTCGCCGCCGGCTTCGCGCTGCGCCAACCGTTCTTCTTCGGCCTCAACGGGGTGATCGAACCGCTGGTGACAGGCGGCGACCTGCGACGCGAATTCGGGCCCGACATTCCCGGTTTCCCGCGCGAAGGCTCGTCCGACACCGCGCTCCAGCCGGCAGAAGATGCCGCAGAAGATGCAGAAAAGGAAAGCCTCGCCTACTCGCCCTTCGGCCGCGATGGCGCGCACAATGGCTCCAACGCCTTTGCCGTGACGCCCGAACGATCCGGCGGACCGACCACGCTTATCTCCAACAGCCACCAGCCGCTGCGCGGCGGGGTCGCGTGGTACGAATTCAGCGTGGAAAGCGAAGAAGGCTGGCACTTCACTGGGGCGAATTTCCCCGGCTCGCCCTTCCCCTTCCTCGGCCACAACCGCACGCTCGGCTGGACCAACACGGTCAACATGCCCGACATGGTCGACGTCTACGAGCTCGAGCTGGATGAGAGCGGCACGCGCTATCGCTTTGCCGACGAGTGGCGCGATCTGGAAACGCGCACCGTGACCCTGCCCGTGCGCTTTGGCCCCGTGGTCCTGCCGATCCGCCGCGAGATCCACCGCAGCGTCCACGGCCCGGTGATCAAGAACGACAAGGGCGCCTTTGCCTTCCGCTATGGCGGGATCGGCAATCTCGGCCAACTCGACGCCTATTACCGGCTCAACAAGGCGACCAATCTGGAAGAATGGGAAGCCGTGCTCTCCCGCATGGATATTCCCTCGACCAACTTCATCTACGCCGACGCCGAGGGCAACATCGCCTATGTCTACAACGCAGCGATCCCCGACCGGCCGGAAGGGGCCAACTGGCGCGGCGTCCTCGACGGGTCGGACCCTGCTCTCCTGACCGACGGCCCGGTCGAATACGAAGAGCTGCCCCGCTACGTGAACCCGGCGAGCGGCTGGCTCTACAACGCCAACAACACGCCGTTTACCGCAGCAGGCGAAGGCAGCGACCTCGCACCGGAAGACTTCGCGCCCGAACTTGGCGTTGAACTCAAGCAGACCAACCGCTCGCGCATGGCCTGGAAGCTGCTGAGCGAGGCCGGCCAGCTCGACCGCGCCGCGCTGGAGCGGGTCAAGTATGACACCGGATACATGCGCGCAGGTTACATCGCGGACCTCTGGGACGGGCTTGAAGCGCTCGACTTGTCCGAGCGTCCTGACTTGGCCCCGGCGCGCGATCTCCTGATCGAATGGGACTTCACTGCCGACAATATCGGGCCGGCCGACAGCCTCGCCCTGCTGATCATCCGCGAGTTCATGTCCTGCCGCTACCAGAACAAGGGCTGCCCGACCGTGCTCGAAGAGCTGGAGAAAGCCGTGACCCACCTCGACACGCATTTCGGCCGCCTCGACGTTCCGATGAGCGAGCTGCTGCGCCTGCGCCAGGGCGATGTCGACCTGCCGCTCGATGGCGGCTCCGACACCCTGCGCGCCTCGACCCTGTGGCACGTTCATGATGACGGCCGCCTCGCGCTGCGCCATGGCGACAGTTTCATCCAGTGGGTCGAATGGATGCCGGGCGAACGCGTTACCTCGCGCTCGATCCAGCCCTTCGGCGCGGCGACCACCCGGCCCCGCTCGCCGCACTACACCGACCAGATGCAGCTGTTCGTCGAGAAGCGGCTGAAACCCGTCCATTTCTGGCGCGAGGACGTCCTTGCAAACGCCCAGACCCGCAAAACGGTGACGAACCGCCGCTGAGGCGATAGCGTCCCGTCCGACACATCCATCGAATCGACTATCGAGGTACCATGCGCAAACAGCATTTCCTGACCGCCAGCGCCTTTGCCCTAGCCCTTGGGCTGGGGGTCACCGTTACCGCTCCGACCATTGCCCAGGCGCAGGCCGCGGCGGCCGATGAGGTCAAGCCCGCAGAGCTCACCGCGCTGGTCGACGAAGTCGATATTCCCTACGAGAAGTTCACGCTCGACAACGGCCTCGACGTCATCGTCCATACCGATCGCAAGGCGCCCATCGTGGCCGTGGCCGTGTGGTACAATGTCGGTTCGAAGGACGAGCCGGAAGGCAAGTCGGGCTTTGCCCACCTGTTCGAACACCTGATGTTCAACGGCTCGGAAAACGCACCCAACGACTATTTCCAGTACCTGCAGGAAATGGGCGCGACCGATTACAACGGCACCACCAATTTCGACCGCACCAACTACTTCCAGACCGTTCCGCGCCCGGCGCTGGAACGCGCGCTGTGGCTGGAAAGCGACCGCATGGGCTACTTGCTGGGTGCCGTCACGCAGGAGAAGCTCGATAACCAGCGCGGCGTGGTGCAGAACGAAAAGCGTCAGGGCGACAACCAGCCCGGCGGCCTGATCTTCTACGAGATCATCAACACGCTCTTCCCGGCACCCCACCCCTACGACCACTCGCCGATCGGTTCGATGGCCGACCTCGACAGCGCGAGCATGGACGATGTGCGCGGCTGGTTCCGTGACAAGTACGGCCCGAACAACGCCACCATCGTGCTGGCCGGCGATGTCAGTGCCGAAGAAGCCCGCCCGCTGGTCGAGAAGTACTTCGGCCCCATCGCTCGCGGCCCGGTGAACAACCCGGCCGAAGCGGAGATCACCGAGCTTGCCGAAGATGTTCGCACCGTGATGCGCGACCAGGTCGCGGCCACCAGCATCAACAAGTACTGGACCGCGCCGGGCATTACCGACCGTGAACTTATCGCGCTGGACATCGGCGCGCAGATCCTCGGCGGCCTGTCCTCGAGCCGCCTCGACAACGCGCTGGTGCGCGATGAAGGGCTGGCCGTCAGCGTTTCGGGCGGCAACTTTGCCTTCCAGCGCGTCGGTATCCTCACCGTTTCCGCGACCGCAGCGCCGGACGCCGATCCGGCCGTGGTCGAACAGCGCCTCAACGAACTCGTCGCGCAGTTCATCGCCGAAGGCCCGACCGAAGACGAAGTACGCCGCGCCGCCACCAGCAGCGTAGCCGACACCATCCGCGGCCTCGAACAGGTCGGTGGATTCGGCGGCAAGGCCGTGACGCTCGCGCAGGGAGAGGTCCTGGCCGACGCGCCGGACTTCTACGCCAAGCAGTTCGAAGTCCTCTCCTCGCTCACCCCGGCTGATGTCCAGGCGGCAATGCAGCGCTGGCTGACCCGTCCGTCGATGACGCTGGTCCTTGAACCGGGCGAGCGCGACAGCGATTACGAAGAAGCCGCAAGCGTGGCCGCCGAAGCCGATGATGCCGTAGCCGATCCCGCCGCAAGTGAGCTCACCGTCACCAAGGTGCGCCCGGCCCCGCCGATTGAATCGGTCGCGGAACTCGACTTCCCCGATGTCGAACGCACCACTCTCGCCAACGGCATGACGCTGCATTACGCCAACCGCACGGCAATCCCGGCGACCTATGTGACGCTGTCGTTCAACGCCGGCAGCGCCGCCGATCCGGCCGACAAGCGCGGCCTTGAAAGCCTCGCGCTGCGCCTGTTCGAAGAAGGCACCACGACCAAGAGCTCGCGCGTCATCGCCGAGACCAGCGAACGCCTTGGTGCGGACATTTCGCTGGGTGGCGGCGCCGACCGGTCGACCTTCACCCTGTCGGCGCTTTCGGCCAACCTCGTACCTTCGCTCGAGCTGATGTCCGACATGGTCCGCAACCCGGCCTTCGCCCCGGCGGAGATCGAGCGCGTGCGTGCCCAGCAGGTCACCAGCGTCCAGCAGGCGATGCGCACCCCTGCCTCGATTGCAGCCCGCACGGCCGCCCCGCTGATCTACGGCGCGGACAGCCCCTATGCGGGTCCGGGCGATGGCACGGTGGCCTCGCTTGGCGCCATCACGCGTGAGGACATCACAGGGTTCAAGAACCGCTGGATCCGCCCCGACAACGGCGAAGTGTTCGTCGTCTCCGACCGTCCGCTGGAAGAGGTCGCTGCTGCGCTCAACGAAGTGTTCGGCGACTGGCAGGCTCCGGCCGTTGCCAAGGGCGAAAAGACCTTTGCCAGCGCCGCGGCCTCTTCGGATGAAGGCAGCCGCATCGTGCTGGTCAACCGGCCCAACTCGCCGCAGAGCTACATCTACGGCGGCCAGCTGACCCCGGCTGATGCGCGCGACGAGACCTATGTCGACTTCCTCAACGCCAACAACGCGCTGGGCGGCAACTTCCTCGCTCGCCTCAACATGAACCTGCGCGAAAGCAAAGGCTGGAGCTACGGCGTACGCGGCGCTCCGCTGACCAACGAGAACGCGGTTGCCTACACCGTGCGCGCACCGGTCCAGGCCGACCGCACGGGCGATGCGCTGGCCGAGCTGATCCGCGAGACGGGCGAGTTCCTCAGCACCAACGGCGTGAACGAGGAGGAAATCACCCGCATCGTCACCGCCGAGATCGGAGAGCTTCCGGGCCAGTTCGAAACCTCGGGCGCGATCCTGCGCGCGATGCAGAACAACGCGCTCTACGGCCGTCCCGACAACTATTACGAGCTGCTGGCCGATCGCTACCGTGCGCAGACGCAGGCCAGCCTCGATGCCGCTGCACGCGCCACCATCGATCCGGACGGTTTCGTCTGGGTGGTTGTGGGCGATGCCGAGGTGGTCGCACCCCAGCTTGAGCAGCTCGGCCTCCCGGTCGAGCAGGTCGAGATGGGCTCAACCGAGTAATTGACATTCATGTCAGCAACGCCGAAGGAACGGCAATCTTACCCCTAGCCAAAGAGAGGAATACCCATGTCCGTAGCAGGTACCTATGACACCGTCGTGAAGAGCCCGATGGGCGACCAGAAGGGCACCCTCACTGTCGTGCCGAGCGATGACGGCAGCAGCTTCACCGGCTCGATGGCCGGCGGCATGGGCTCGATGGACATCACCGACGGTTCGGTCGATGGCGACACCATCAACTGGAAGATGGACATGACCGTCCCGATGCCGATGACCCTCAACTGCACCGCCACCGTCAATGGCGACCAGCTGACCGGCACCGTCAACGCCGGTGCGTTCGGCGACATGGCCCTGACCGGCCAGCGCCAGGGCTAAGCGGTCCTACACGTTACACGAAGGGCGTCGGGAGCGATCCCGGCGCCCTTTTTGCGTCCGCTGGTGGAGGCCTCAGTGAGAATAGGGCCAGACGATATTGAAGATGGTCATGACGATAAAGACGCCCACGAATATCCGCCAGTCCCAGCGACGTTTCGCATCGGGAGGATCGTTTCGCCGGATCAGCCAAATCGTGAGAAAAATGAGTACGGCGGCCACGGCTGCGTGGGCGATGTCGAGATGGGTCATGGGTTCCTCTCCTCAATTCTCGCCGAGTCTGCCGTCAAGCTACCAAAAACGGTAGTCTTTTCTTTCGAGTGCTTCGTGATAGCTTTGCTCTTGCATGCCGAGTCGTTTCGGCGAGCGAGACGGCCCGGATCGTGCACGCTGACACGATGGAGAGGGACTGTTCGCCATGAGAAAGCTGCTTTCGAAAACCGCCCTGCTGGCCGCCGCAACCGCCATGACGGCGACCCCGGTGCTGGCTGAAAAGGCCAACCAGCTGGTCGACATCAACGGCATGTATGGCCGCGACGGTGAACGCGCGCTGCGCGATCGCGGGTTCTCCCACGTGTCCACGCACAAGAACAACATGGGCTACGTCTACAGCTATTGGTGGGACGAGCGCGACGATGATTGCGTCAATGTCGAGGTCTACGACGGCCGCATCATGACGATCAACGATGCCTCCGACCAGGATTGCGGCCATCACAAGGGCGGCGGTGCGGGCGCTGCGGTCGGCATTGCGGCGGGCGCCGCCATCCTCGGCGCCCTGCTGAGCCACAAGTCGCATCACCATGACAATGGCCGGCATCACGACGACCGTGACGACGAGCGAGCCTATGAGCGCGGCTACAACGACGGGCTCCACAACGTCGCCTATCACAATTACGACCGCTCCACGCCCTATCACAACGGCTACACTGCCGGCGTCCAGCAGAGGGCTGCGAACACCGGCTACCACCAGGGCCACGGCGGCTACTACCAGGCGGCACAGTACCGTGACCTCCAGGGCGTCCGCGCAAGAAGCGGCATGGACACCCTTGAGCGCCGCGGCTTCCGGCAGGTCGACAACTTCACCAGCGGGAACACGCGCTATTCGATCCAGTACGATCGCACCGGACGCCAGTGCATCCAGGTGACAATCGCCGATGGCCGGTTCTACGACCTGCGCGACATCGGTCGCCATCCGCAGTGCCGCTGAGGGGAAAGGTCATGAACCCCCTTGCGAAAACCGCCTGCTGCGTTTCGGTGCTGGCCCTCGCCGCCTGCTCTGGCGCGGCGGAGGATTCCAGCGGCAGCGAAGCGCCTGTCGAAGAGCTCGCCGTGATACCGGAAACGCTCGCCCCCTTCGGAGACGGCTATCCCGCGTCCGGCGATCCCTGTCGGCGTCTCGGCGAAAGCGCTGCAACGTCGAACTACCTCGACGACAGCGCCATGCTGATCGGCTGTCCTACCGAAGCGTCAGCCGAAGCGCTGGGTGGAGAGATCGTCGACAACATCGACGGGGTGCGCCTTGTCAGCGTGCCGATGGGCGACGCCAATGTTGGAATGGCTCCAACGGCCGAGGAAGACGCGCTGGTGGCCGGCACCGATTACAACGCCACCACCATGCTCCCCTGCGGCTTCGACGGCAGTCCGCCCGAGGGCACGTGCGAGGCCGGCGTTAAGCGCAACTGGGGCGAAGATGGCACCCACCTCGTCGAAGTAACCAAGCCAGACGGCATGAAGCGCGCGTTGTTCTTTACCGGCACCACGCCGACCAGCGCCGACAGCGCGCAGGCGGACGGATCGGCCGGGTGGGACTTCACCACCAGCCGCGAGGGCGATCAGGTGACGATCAGCTTCGGACCGGAAACCTATGTGGTCGTCGACGCGCTGATCGAAGGCGGATGACCGGCGCGCAGCGCCGCCTCTCCCTTGGTGCGCTGCTGGCTTTGTGGGCGGCAGCGCCGCTGGGCGCACAGGAAGCTCCGCCTCCCGGCCCGGACTGGGACTTCGTCGCCTTCGAAGTGAAGAGCTGGGGAGCGCCGGTTTCATCCTGGCGCATGACACCCGATGGCGGAGGCAGCTGGACCGAGGCGCTTCGCGACGACGGCGCGCCCTTCAACCGGCCGCCCTCACTCGCCTGGCACACGATCAAGCCCGCGGCGGCCAACTACACGGCGCTCCAGGCGATCTTGCGCAAGCTGCCCCAAGTCGCCCCTGATTACGATGACTGCCAGAACCGCATGACCGATGCCGCCTATGGCACCATCCGGCTTACCAAGGGAGCGACGACTACCGAGATCGCTTGGAACGACGGGTGTTTCGACGCGGATTACCGCGCCTTCCTGTCGGTCCTCAAAGAGGCCGATACGCATGTTGCGGCACTCGGGAAGGCGGCGCCGATTGCGCGGGTCGATCCGCCAAACGGAAACTGACGCCTAGCGCTTCCAGATCGCGTACAGGATCGCCGCGTTGATGGCGGGCGCGAGCACGGCCGTCAGCCAACCGCCAAAGCCAAGCCGGTCGGCGATGATCGTCCACGGAAGGCCCAGCGGCATCAGAAAGACGCCTGAGAGGGGGTCCCTCTCCTGTCCGAACCAGCCGAAGGTTCCGACGGCCAGGAGAAACAGGGCGACGGCGTAGAGGCCGACGAAGACGAAAAAGGCCCATTTCATGGCGAACGCTCCCTTCCAAGCGACAAGGCTAGGACCTTTCCGCCAAAACGCAAAGGGGCCGCCGGATCGCTCCGGCGGCCCCTTATGTGTCGGGAACAAGCCCCCGCTTACATCGTCGCGCTGGCGATGATCTGTTCGACCTTGGGAAGGTCGCGTTCGAAGAAATAGGTTTCCGGCGCCACGAAGGTCACCAGCTGCAGCTGGCCGCCGACGATCGCACCGATGCCCATGCCCTTGCGCTTGAGGGGGCTGCCTTCGACCGCGTAGTCATAGGTGAAGCGCACGGCGGGGTGGCCGGCCAGCTGGGCGGGTTCGACCGAGGTCATGTTGAAGACCGAGGTATTGAGCGCCAGGCGGGTCGAGCTTTCCACGAACTCGGGGATCTCGGTGAGGTCCATCGAGGACGAGAACTTGGGCAGCGGGCGCTCCTTCTTGTTCGCGTCGCGGAACAGCGTCTTGCCGCTGGGCAAGTTCGACACGAAGTAAAGCTCGTTCAGCGAAGTCCCGTCGAGCGTCCAGATCTCGCTGGTCTTGATAGGGCGCACGCTCCAGCGGTTCCAGTCTTCGCCCGGCGTCACATAGAGGCTGCCCTTGGCGACCTTCACGGATTCGCCCTGTTCCATGAGCTTCCACCCGGCAATGGCCGGCGTGACAGGCGCGGTGACGAGCGCGAAGCCCAGCAGTGCTGCGATCAGTTTTTTCATTGGATCCCTCCGGAAATCATCGAAATCATTGCGTGGTCCGCGGCTTCGGGCGCGCGGACGAGATACTCTTCAAGGTCGGCTTTCGCCGCGGCCGGCTGGCCGAGCTTTTTCAGGGCGAGGCCACGGCCGCGCCACAGTTCGGGCAGGTCACCGCCTGCCGCGATGGCTGCGCTGTAATGCGATACAGCGGCCTCCAGCGCTTCGGGCGTGCCCTTCCGGCGCGCCAGCTCGCCGCGACCAAATTCGAGCCAGGGCGTTGAGCCGTTGGCGTTGATCATGGAATCGAGCAGGTAGGTGCTCGCCCCGTCATCGTTCATCTTGAGCTGGTCGTCGAGGAATACCGGCCACCAGTTGCGCATGGCCCGCTGGTATTCGGCAAGGCCTGTCTGGCCCGGCGTTCCGGGTGTCCCGGCAGCCGCTTCGCGCAGGTAGTCGATACGCTGCTGGTTGGCCGGGTGGGTATCGAACATGCCCGCCTTGGCCTTGCGCTTCTTCTTCTTCCCGCGAGCGAGGCGCGTTGCGTCCTCTTCGTTGATCAGCTGCTGCCACAGCACCGCGGCCTCGCTGGTGTCGTATCCAGCCGCATCGAGCAGCGCGAGCCCGCCGAGATCGGCTTCCTGCTCCTGCTCGCGCGAGAACTTGAAGATCGATCCGGCGATCGCGATCGAGGCGATCAGGCCGATGCCGGTAAAGGCAAGCCAGGCTGCCGTATTCGACTTCTCCTTGGCCTCGCGGAACAGCTTCACCCCGTGGCGTTGGCGGAAATGCGCGTATTCATGCGCCAGGACGGTGGCCAGCTGGGCTTCGTTCTGGGTGCGCAGCAGCAGCCCCGACCAGACCTGCATGACGCCGTTGGGCGCCATGGTCGCGTTGAAGTGTGGCGTGTGCGAGATGTAGAGCCGGATGTTCTGGCACTCCGCCTCGCCCACCATCTTGCAAAGGACGGAGCGCACATAGGCGTTGAGCTCAGGATCATGAATGACCTGGCGCGAGGATTTCAGATCGCGCTCATACTCATCCATGCGCAGCCACAGGCCGCGCTCCAGATCGTCCTGCGGCTGGTAGAGTTCGGGCAGCGGATCGGCGGCAGCAACCGCATCGGCAACAGCCGTGTCGCTTGCGGCGGCGGCAAGTGGCTGAAGAGCCATCGCCGCTGCACCTGCTGCGAGGCAAAGCTTGCGCATGGTCAGATTACCCCTGACAGGCGGCTCTCGGCCTACTCGGCCACGCCGCTAGCGCCGTCTGCTTCCTGGCGTTCGGGGAAGCCTTCCATCAGCTGGCGCACGCGCTTTTCCGCACCATCGAGCTCGCGCGGGTCGCCGCCCATCGAGAGGTCGGTGTTGAACCACACGATGTTGCCGGTCTCCAGGTTCACGAGACCCGCATAGCCAACGTGAACGCCCGCCTTCACGATCACGCAGGCACCGATGAGGCAGCCCAGCATGCCGACGGCCTGCGCGGCCTTGCGGCCGGCATCGCCATAGGCGTCGTAGGTAAAGACGAACATGGCGTAATCCGCGCCGGTCGCTTCCTTGAGCTGTGCGGCGCCCGGGCCGAGCGTCCAGTCGAGCGACGGGAAGGTGCGCTCCCGCACGCGACCGTTGTTGTTGTGCATCCGGCGCACTTCCTTGGTCTTCAGCGTGTCGCCCTGCGTAACGTGCTGGAAGACAGCGCCGGAAACCGTTTCGAACAGCGCGCGGTATTCAGTCAGCAGCTCTGCATCCTCGCCTTCGAGTTCATCGACAAAGGTGACATTGGCGTTGAGCTGGCCGGCTCGCGCTTCGAGCTGCTGCTGGATGTTGGCGCGGGCCTGTTCGGTCCACTCGGCGTTGGGCTCGTCCATACCGCCGACCTTCATCGAACCGACGCTCACGTCGGGGCGGAAGACCACGATGTTCATCTGGCCATCGGCCGGGAAAGTGAAGCCTTCGCGCGTCATCGAACCGGCGCTGGCCGGAACCGACGTGACAGCAAGACTCGCGCAAGCAACCGCCGCAAGAGCGGCGCGGAAAGTTTTGGCAGGCATATTTGCGACCCCCTTATAGTATCCCTGTGCGCCATTTATTCGAAAGACTGATGCAGCTCAATTCGGATTTGGAGTGCGAAAATTCGAAAATCGCGAATGCGGCAATTCTGACACAGTAAAGCTGGGCCTCCATGAAGAAAGGGCCCCGGATCGCTCCGGAGCCCCTCGATTTTCTTCGCAGGCGCAAAAGATCAGCGGACCACGTCCATTTCCTCGATGAGGTTTTGCGCGCCGTCGACCTTGTCCATCACCCACAGCATGTAGCGGGTGTCGACATGGATGGTGCGCGTGGTGCGCGGGTCGAAATCCCAGTCCGAGTTCACGCTTTCGAATGTGCCGTCGAACAGCAGGCCAACGAGTTCGGCACGGCCGTTGAGAGTGGCGGAGCCGCTGTTGCCGCCCGTGCTGTCAAGGTCGGAGAGGAAGTTCACCGGCACCGTGCCAAGGCTTTCGAGCGCGTAGCTGCCGTAATCCTTCTCGCGGATTTCCTTCAGCTGCGCTTCGGGCGCGTTGAACGGATCTTCGCCCGTGTCCTTTTCGAGGATGCCCTCCAACGTGGTGAACGGCAGGTAGGCCATGCCGTCCTTGGGCGAACCGCCCAGCACCGTGCCATAGGTCACGCGAAGCGTGCTGTTGGCGTCCGGATAGGTCGCCAGCCCCTGCTCGCGCTGCCAGCCGGTGATCGCTTCCATATAGGCGGGGCGAAGTGCCAGGCCGCGGCCGGACCGCTCCTCGCTCGCCTCCTCCAACTCGCGCTCGTAATCGTAGAGCGCGATGGCGAGCTTCATGAAGGGATCATCGCTCGCTTCGAGATCGGCAACGCTCGCGTCCATCAGGCCAAGGCGCGTGTCGCTGTCACCCAGCGCGGTGCCGGCGTAATAGCCATCCACCAGCGCTTCGAGCTGCTTGGCATCGTCTACGCCCGTCAGGCCCAGGGCCTCATCGAAGACTGTCACGCGCTCGGCTTCGGGCTGCGCAAGGTATCCGGCGAGGAACAGCAGCCACTCGGCCTTGTCGACGCTGGCGTCGTAGCGGCGGTCGAGCGCCTGCAGGCCCTGGCGGAAGAACGCCATGTCGCGTTCCTGGTACCCGCTTTCACGCTGCGCGTTGGGCTTTTCCTTCTCCTTGGCGAGACGGTAGAGACGCTGCGCTGCGCTCAGCAATTGCGGGCGGGTTGCGTTATTGTACCAGAAGTTGGTGCGCGAGGCGGTGGCGCTTTCTTCCGACAGCACGTCCAGCGCGGCAATCGCCTCGCCATAGGCCGCGCGCGAAGCATCAGCGGCGATCCACGCATCGAGCGCCTCTTCGCGGGCCGCGCGGCGGTTCACCAGGCCGACCCGGCGCGCGCCATCGATCTGGCCCCGCAGGTTCTTCTCGAAGTTGTTGAGGCCAGCGAGGCGCGATTCGTACTTCACCCGCGCGTCGGACCCTTCAGGCGCCGCCGCCTCGATCGTGTCGATCCAGTCGTTGATCAGCGTAACGAAGGTCGGATAGCTCCACTCGAAGGTGTTCTTCACTTCGCCGAGACGCGTGTAACGATTGGTCGAGCCGGGATAGCCCGCCGCCATGACGAAATCGCCATCCTCGAGACCGGCGGCGCTGACCTTGAGGTGATGTTCGGGACGGTAGGGTACGTTATCTTCCGAATACTCCGCCGACGATCCGTCCGGGCCGACATAAGCGCGGTAGAAGGCGAAATCGCCCGTGTGGCGCGGCCACATCCAGTTATCGATATCGCCGCCGTACTTCCCGATGGCGTCCGCCGGGGCGTAGACGAGGCGCACGTCCTTCACCTCGAGCCGCTTGATCAGCGTGTAATCCTTGCCGCCATAGAAGCTGCCGACGAGACAACGGTAACCCGCCTCGGCCTCGCATTCGGCGGTGATGTCCTTCACCCGCTGGTCGACCGTGTCGTAGCGCTCGGAAGGGGAGAGGCCGTCGAGCCCGTCGCGCACCCGCGCGGTGACGTCGGTGATCTCGGTCGTGACATAGACGCGCGAACCGGGGGCTGCGGGCAGCTCCTCGCCCTTGGTCTTCGCCAGGAAGCCGTTGACGAGGTAGTTGTTCTCGGCGGTCGAGTTGTACTGCACCGAACCGCGCGCGCAGTGGTGGTTGGTGACGACAAGGCCTTCACCCGAGACGAAGCTTCCCGAGCAACCCTGGAGTTGCACGATGGCGCCCATCGGAAAACCCGTGAGATCGGAAAGCGCTTCGGGCGAAACTTCGAGTCCCGTCTGACGCAGATCGTCGGCAATCTCGGGAAGCTGGCCGGGGGTGAACATCCCCTCCT
Organism: Qipengyuania flava; assembly: GCF_019448255.1. Taxonomy (NCBI): domain Bacteria; kingdom Pseudomonadati; phylum Pseudomonadota; class Alphaproteobacteria; order Sphingomonadales; family Erythrobacteraceae; genus Qipengyuania; species Qipengyuania flava. The sequence continues at coordinate 923,253 of NZ_CP080410.1, read as the reverse complement.
TGGCAGCCAGTGGGGCGGATGCGGCGCAGGCGAGCAGCGCTGCGACGGTGGTTATCTTGCGCATGGATGCGACTCCTCTCTCGATGGTCGGGCGGCCGCAAACTGTTATGCCCACCCGAATATGCGTTTCGTGGGCCGGTATCTTAGCCCAGCTTGTCTTTCAGGATCTGGTTGACGACTGCGGGGTTGGCCTTGCCCTGCATGGCCTTCATCGTCTGGCCGACGAAGAAGCCGAACAGCTTGTCCTTGCCGCCGCGGTATTCCTCGACCTTGTCGCCGTTCTTGGCGATGATGTCGTCGATGGCCGCTTCGATCGCGCCGGTGTCGGACACCTGCTTGAGGCCGCGTTCGTCGGCGATTTTCTCCGGTTCGCCGCCTTCCTTGAGGACGATTTCGTAGATTTCCTTGGCCTGGCCGCCGGAAATCTCGCCCTTGTCCTGCATGGCAAGGATGCTGGCCTGCGCTTCGGCAGTGGCGTTGGCCATGTCGGCCTCGTCGCCGAGCGACTTGGCGACGCCCGGAGCAACCGAGAGCGCCCAGTTGGCAACCTGCGTCGCGACCTTGGCTTCGGGTTTGCCGATCTTGGCGGCGGCGGCCGCAAGCAGCGTCTCGAAGCGCGCGAAGGTTTCGACCTCGGCGGTCAGTTCGCGCGCGTTGTAGGGAGTAAGGCCCAGCTCGTTTTCATAGCGAGCGCGCTTGGCATCGGGTAGCTCGGGCAGCGATGCGCGGCATTCCTCGAGGAACGAGTCCTCAAGTTCCAGCGGCAGCAGATCGGGATCGGGGAAGTAGCGATAATCATGCGCGTCTTCCTTCGAGCGCATGGTCCGCGTGGTGCCGGTGTTCGGATCGAACAGGCGCGTTTCCTGGTCCACCGTGCCGCCGTTTTCGAGCACGTCGACCTGACGGTTCGCCTCGTATTCGATGACCTGCATGACGAAGCGCACCGAGTTCACATTCTTCGTCTCGGTCCGCGTGCCGAATTCCTCGCCCGGCTTGCGCACGGAGACATTGACGTCGGCGCGCATCGAGCCCTCTTCCATATTGCCGTCGCACGAGCCGACATAGCGCAGGATCGAGCGCAGCTTGCGAACGTAAGCTCCAGCTTCGGCCGGCGAGCGCATGTCCGGCTTGGACACGATTTCCATCAGCGCCACGCCCGAGCGGTTGAGGTCGACATAGGACATGGTCGGATGCTGGTCGTGCATCAGCTTGCCCGCGTCCTGCTCGACATGGATGCGCTCGATGCCGATGACCTTGTCTTCGCCGATCCCGGCCTTCTCGTCGGCCTCGATCAGCAGCTGCCCTTCGCCCACGATCGGGTGGTAGAGCTGGCTGATCTGGTAGCCTTGCGGCAGGTCGGCATAGAAGTAGTTCTTGCGGTCGAACCGGCTGTATTTGTTGATCTCGGCCTCGATCGCCATGCCGGTGCGCACCGCCTGGCGGATGCATTCCCGGTTGGGCACGGGCAGCATGCCGGGCATCGCCGCATCGACGAGGCTGACCTGCGTGTTCGGCTCTGCGCCGAAAGCGGTCGAAGCGCCCGAAAACAGCTTGGCGTTGGAGGTGACCTGCGCGTGGACTTCGAGGCCGATCACGACCTCCCATTCGCCCGTTGCGCCCTGGATGCGGTAAGTGCTGATCGTCATGCGGCTCCAATATGCCGAGTAGTCTGCTATGCCAAGCGCTCAAGCGTCGAATTCTAGGGTTCCGAAATGCCGAAACTGGATTCGCTGGGCCAACAGGCCCGGCAGAGGGAATACTATTCACGAACCGCTGCCGAATACGACAGTTTGCACCATCACCAGCTGGACGAACACCAGTTCGCGCTGTCCATGATGTGCGGCGCGATAGAGCTGTTCGGCTTCAAGTCCATTCTGGACATCGGTTCCGGCACGGGCAGAGCCTTGTCGCTTCTGCAGGCAAGATTCCCGGATGCTCGGATCGTAGGTATCGAACCCTCGGCCCAGCTGCGCGAGATCGGATACGCCAAGGGCATCCCTGAAGACATGCTCATCGATGGCGATGCCATGAACCTCGGGTTCCCTGACGGTGAGTTCGATCTGGTGTGCGAGTTCGCAACCCTCCACCACATCCCGCACCCTGCAAAAGCGGTCGACGAGATGCTCCGTGTTTCAAAAAGTGCTGTTTTCCTGTCCGATTCCAACAAGTTCGGTCAAGGGAGCGTGCCCATGAGAGCATTTAAGACCGTCGTCGAAAAGCTGGGCCTGTGGAACGCCCTGGATTGGGTTCGCACGGGCGGAAAGGGATACATGGAAAGCGAAGGCGACGGGCTCTTCTATTCCTATTCACTCTACGACGATTACCGCAGGATCGAGCGAGCCTGTGCATCCGTCCACACGTTCAACACGCTCGGCAAGGGAACCAATCCGAAACGTCAGGCCCCGCAAGTGGCCATGCTGGGATTGAAAGAAGCGCTCATCGGCAGCAGTTAGCCGAGCGCAAGCGAGAGCTAGTCTGCGCTCTTCTCGCTTTGCGTGACGGTCACGCTCGCATCCGCCTTGTCGTCGGCCGGTGGCTGGGTGGGAAGTTGCTCCCCGCCGGGGCCGAAGCGCGCTTCGCCGTGCTCGACATTGCGCGCAACGTAGAACGCCACCGCTCCGGTGAGGAACATGGCCCCGAGGATGACCAGGAACATCCCGATCCCGGGCATTACCACCACTTCTCCGGCTGCGCCTCGAACCCGGCGCGCTGCTGGATCGCGAGGCCGGCGTTGAGCACGCCCTGCTCGTCGAAGGGCTTGCCAACCAGCTGGAGGCCGAGCGGCAGGCCATCGGAATTGACCATGGCGGGCACGCTCATGGCAGGGAGGCCCGCCAGCGATGCGGGAACGGCGAAGACGTCGTTCAGATACATCGTCAGCGGGTCCTTATCGAGGCTGCCCAGCGGGAAGCTCGCCGTCGGCGTGGTCGGCGCGAGGATCGCGTCGCACTGGGCGAAGGCCTTCTCGAAGTCCTGCGCCACCAGCGTGCGGATTTTCTGCGCCTGCGTGTAATAGGCGTCGTAGAAACCGGCGCTGAGCACGTAGGTGCCGATCAGGATGCGGCGCTTGACCTCGTCGCCAAAGCCTTCGGCGCGGGTCGCAGCGTACATGTCCTGCAGGCCCGCCCCATCAGGCAGGTCGCGCAGGCCGTAGCGCACGCCGTCATAGCGCGCGAGGTTGCTCGAAGCTTCGGCAGGCGCAACGATGTAATAGGCGGGCAGCGCGTATTTGGTGTGCGGCAACGAGATATCGACAATCTCGGCGCCCGCATCGCGCAGCCATTCCTTGCCCTGCTCCCAGCTCTTGAGAATCTCCTCATCGGTACCGTCCATCCGGTATTCCTTCGGGACACCGATTTTCTTGCCCTTGAGGTTTGCATCGAGGCCCGCTTCCCATGCGGGAACGTCCATCTTGAGGCTGGTCGCGTCCTTGGGGTCGAAGCCGGCCATGGCTTCGAGCATGATCGCGCAATCCTCGACGCTGCGGGCCATCGGGCCAGCCTGGTCGAGCGAGCTTGCGAAGGCGACGACGCCCCAGCGGCTGCAGCGGCCATAGGTCGGCTTGATACCGCAAATGCCGGTGAAGGCGGCGGGCTGACGGATCGAGCCACCCGTGTCGGTACCAGTCGCAGCCGGTGCAATGCGCGCGGCGACGGCGCTGGACGAGCCGCCCGACGAACCGCCAGGGCTCATCGCGGCGTTGGTGCCGTCCTTCTTCCACGGCGAAGCGACATTGCCAAAGTAGCTGGTCTCGTTCGAGCTGCCCATCGCGAACTGGTCGAGATTGAGCTTGCCGAGCATGCCCGCGCCCGCATCCCAAAGGTTCTGCGAGACGGTGCTTTCGTACTGCGGCGTGAACCCTTCGAGAATATGGCTCGCGGCGGTGGTCTGCACGCCCCTGGTGGCGAAGAGGTCCTTCATGCCGATCGGCACACCGCCCATCTTCCCGAGGTCTTCGCCCTTGGCGCGCTTGGCGTCCGTGGCATCTGCCGCGGCGAGCGCGTGGTCGGGGGTGGTGACGATGAAGGCGTTGAGGTCTGCAGCAGCAGCCACGGCCGCGTTGAAGGCTTCCGCCACTTCGCGCGCGGTAAAGTCGCCGCCGGCCACGCCGTCACGGATCTGCTTGACGCCAAGCTGGGTAAAGTCGGTCATTATTCGATCACCTTGGGCACGCCGAAGAAGCCGTGTTCGGCGGCAGGAGCGTTGGCGAGCACATCCTCGCGGCGGCCGCCTGCGGTCTCGGGGATCGCATCGACGACATCGTCGCGCAGGCGCAGCGTGTTGGGAATGACCGCGGTCATCGGTTCGACGCCGCTGCAATCGACCTCGCCCAGCTGTTCGACCCAGTCGAGGATACCGTTCAATTCGGGGACCATCTTGTCGAGCTCGTCATCGCCCATCTTGATACGGGCGAGCGAGGCGATCTTGGCCACTTCTTCGCGTGTGACTGACATGGGTTCGCGCACTAGCCGCGAGGGGGCCGCGCTTCAAGCGGGATAGCGCGGCGAATTGCTATTCGAAGGGCTCGCCTGCCGGCTTTCCATCGATAAAAACCCTCCGGCCGGTCCAATCGCGGATTTCGACCGTGGAATCGGCGCTCTGTTCGGGGATCTGGGTGATCGCGGTCGCCGCGGCTTCGACTTCCTTCGCAGTGCCGTCATCGGCCGGTCCGAAGCTTTCGTAGTAGACGCGGCCGCTTTCAACGAGGGCGACAATGCGCTGCCCATCCTCGCGCCTTCCGAGATCAAGCGCCACGCACGGCTTGCCGCAGCGCCAGGAGGACGTTTGCACGTGCTCGCGCACCTGCGCGGAAAGCGCCTCGTCCTCGAACTCGATCCGCAGGTTCGCAAGGCGTTCATCCTGGCGGCTGCGATCCTCGCGCGAGCGATAGGGACGCATCTTCTGGGCCTGGGCAGCAGCGGCAAGTTCGGCCACCTCCTGATCATCGGACTGCGCAAGGCCCGCCAGCGCCTCCCTGCCCGCATCGCCGAAATCCCAGCGCAGCGCGGCAAAATCGAACTCGTCCACCGTGACCTCGCCCGCTTCCAGCCGCGCGATCTGGTTCTTCGCGGACAGAGCGCCGAAATCGAACAGCGGCAGGGCAAGGACGAAGGCGAGGACACAGGTGCCAAGCGCCAGGTGCATGTTGGCGGTGCGCACCCGCTCCATCCATCCCGCCATGTGCCCGCGGATCGGCGCGATCAGATAGGCAAGGCCGTAGGCAACGGCCACGGCAAGCGCGATGATGCCCCAGATGCGTTCCGGGCTGAGGCCGTATTCCGCGATGCGCGTGCCGGTGGAGACCGCGCCCATCAGCGCCAGCGGGAAGATCATCACCGCCAGCGCCAGGGCCGCCCAGCGCAAGATGCGGCTGTCGCTCGCCTCTTCATCGCCATTGCGCACCACCGCGTTCACGAGCACGAAGGCCGCCACCGCGACAGAGAGCAGCAAGGGCGTGGGGCTTTCGGTCGCGTTCCAGAGCACGGAAATACCGCTCGCCAGCACCGCCAGCAGGAAGATCGCCAGCGCGATCGCCAGCGGGACCGCAATGATCGAGAAGACCAGCATCACCACCGATTGCAGCGTGCCGATGATCTTCAGCTGGTTGCGCAGCACGCCCAGCGCCGCGCCAAAGGCCGCGCCGGAGAACATCCAGCCGAACCAGTCCTTGTCGATCAGGTTCTTGAGAAAATCGATCTCGATCGCGGCGAACAGCGCGGCGAGGAGGAAGAGCAGCATCCACGAGAGGCCAAGGAAGGCCATTGCGCCTGCAAAGCTGATCGCATCGGTCCAGACATGGAAGTGGGTCGCGTCATAGGGCGTCTTCCAGCGCAGCCTGTGAAAGCCCGCCTGGAACAGCGGCAGGGCCAGCGCGCAGGCAACGACGCCGGCGGCAAACCAGTAGACCTCGTCAACGTAGCGATCGCCCGCATTCGCGACGCGCCAGGCAATGCCCGCCATGACCAGCGCGACCAGCAGGGCAAAGGCCAGCGGCGCCTGCCAGCGTTTGGGATCGAGCGTGAAGGCGAGCGCCAGCGGTCCGAAGGCAAAGGCCGCCGTCAGCGCCGCGCGCCAGGGCTGCCATTGTGCCTCGTCCCATTCAGCGGCGAGGTGGATGCCAAGCCCGGCGAGCGCCAGCAAAACGGCCAGAGCCCAGGGCCGCAGCGGCCATTCGGTTTTGGGCTCGGGCGCGGTGTCCGTCGCTATGCCGGTCATGCGCCCTCCCCCATTATCCGGTTACTCGGCCGGCGGCGGTGCGGCCTCGGCGCCCGGGCCGCCCTGGCCCATCATCGACTGCAGCGCTTCGGCGCGGGCCTGGAAGTCCTCGCGGCTCATGAAATCGATGACATCGACTTCGAAGACGAGGTCGGCGTTGGGCGGGATCGGCGAGCCCGGCGGCGGTTCGGCACCGTACGCCTGGTCGGCCGGGATGGTCAGGATGTAGCTGCCGCCCTTCTGCATCTGCGTGAGGCCGGTAATGAAGCCATCGATGATCGCGCCTTCTTCCAGCAGCAGCGGGTTGCCTTCGGGGAACAGGCCCGGCGGAACCGGCAGGGGCTGCGAGCGATCGAACTCCGTCCCGTCGGTGAGTTTGCCGACGTACTGCACGAAGACCACATCCCCGACCTGGGGCGATTCGCCGGTACCGGCGGTCACCGTTTCGACCTCGAGCCCCTTGGGCACGGCGGCCCAGGCAAGGCCGGCGCCAAGCAGCACGGCGACAAGGACGCCCAGCCACAGCTTGGTCAGCGAGCCTTTCTTGATCGGCTGGAGGGGAACGCGGGTAATCTCGGTCATGTGTAAGTCTTCCCGTTAGGCCTGGGGCCGATACGCAAAGGGCGCGGATTGCTCCGCGCCCTCATGGCTTAGCTTGGTTGTAGCCGCAATAGCGACTTACTTGATGCCGTCGCGCTCCATGCGCTTACGCTCAAGCTTGCGAGCGCGGCGAACGGCAGCTGCCTTTTCGCGAGCGCGCTTTTCGCTGGGCTTCTCGTAGTGGCGGCGCAGCTTCATTTCGCGATACACGCCTTCACGCTGCAGCTTCTTCTTGAGCGCGCGCAGGGCCTGGTCGACATTGTTATCGCGAACGATGATCTGCATAAATTCAAACACCTCACTAAGCGGGACAGAGCCCGCCGCTGCGGGTGTGCCTCCTGTAAAACGATTTCGCTTAAAGAACGAAAAACGCGCCGAATCCGTTCCGGACCGGCTCGAACGGGGGCGCACATACGGATTCTCCTCCGGATTGGCAAGCCCCTGCTGCGCGATCACGCAGGTGGATGACGAACGCGCAATTGGCGGCTAAGGCGAGCCGCAATGTCCTCTTATTCACCTTTCCTGGCAGCGCTGCACGTGTTCATCGGCGGCGGGGTCGGCGCCGTACTGCGCTGGCAGCTCGGCCGTGTCATGACCGGATGGCTCGGCGCGCCGATCGTCACTGCGTTTCCCTTCGCCACGCTTGCGGCCAACGCCGCCGGCAGCCTTGCCATGGGCCTGCTTGCCGGGTTCCTTGCCCGCAGCGGCGGCGATGGCGAACAGCTGCGCCTGCTGCTCGGCGTCGGCCTGCTCGGCGGGTTCACAACCTTCAGCGCCTTCAGTCTTGAAATGGTGCTGCTGATCGAACGCGGCCAGTATCTCTTCGCCCTGCTCTACGCGATCCTTTCGATTGCGCTGGGAATCACCGGGCTGATGGTCGGCCTTGGAGTCGCGAGGATGGCAGGATGAAGACCTCCGACGAAGTCCGCAGCTTCACCGTCGAAGCCGATGACGACGGCATCCGCGTCGACCGCTGGTTCAAGCGCCATCTGCCGCAGGTCGGTTTCGGCACGGTCAGCAAATGGGCGCGCACCGGACAGGTGCGGGTCGATGGCAAGCGGGTAAAGCCCGACGACCGGCTCGAACAGGGCCAGCAAATCCGCGTGCCACCGGGCGGCGATGCGCCGCACAAGAAAGCCAAGCCCAAGCGCGAACTGAAGCCTGCCGAAATCGAGCAAGCCGAAGCCATGGTCATCACACAGACCAAGGGCGCGCTGGTTCTGAACAAGCCGCCGGGCCTTGCCACGCAGGGCGGCACCAACACCTTCAACCATGTCGACGGCCTGCTCGACGCCTTCGCGCCCGGCGAAGAAGACGTGCGCCCGCGCCTTGTCCACCGGCTCGACAAGGACACGAGCGGCGTGCTGCTCGTCGCCCGCACGCCGGGCAGCGCGGCCTTCTTCTCCAAGCGTTTCTCTGGCCGCAGCGCCAAGAAGATCTACTGGGCGCTGGTCATCGGCGTGCCCGACATCAAGGAAGGGGTGATCGAAGCCCCGCTCGCCAAGCAGCCCGGATCGGGCGGCGAGAAGATGCATGTCGATCACGAAGGCGGCCAGCCGGCCAAGACCAAGTACCGCGTGGTCGATGCAGTCGGAAAGAAAGCCGCCTGGCTGGAATTGCAACCGATGACCGGCCGCACCCACCAGCTGCGCGTCCACTGTGCAGCGATGGGGCATCCGATCGTGGGCGACGGCAAGTACGGCGGGCGCGATGCCTTCCTGACCGGCTCGATCAGCCGCAAGATGCACCTCCACGCGCGCCGGCTGATCATCGACAGTCCCGACGGTCCGGGCAAACTCGATGTCACGGCAGACCTCCCCGAGCATTTCGCAGCCTCGATGGAGCAATTGGGCTTTGAGGAAAGCAAGAGCGACGCAACGCCCATGCGCGACGATCCGCCGCCAAAGAGCCGCGAGGAAAAGAAACAGCAGGCCCGCCAGCACGCGAAGAACTACCGCAAGTCGCAGCGCGGCCCCCGTCGTGGCCGCGGCGGCGCGCAGGGCAGGCCAAGCAAACCGCGGGGCAAGCGCTGATGCATCCCAATCCGTTGTTCCACAGCTCGGACCACGCGCTGATGCGCGAATGGATCGGCGGGATTGCGTTCGGATCGGTTTTTCTGACCACGCCCGACGGTCCGCGCGTTGCGCATACCCCGCTGATGCTGCGCGGTGACGACACGCTGCAATTCCACCTGGCGCGCAGCAATGCGTTGACGCGATATCTGGATGGCATGACGGCGCTGGCGACCGTGACAGGGCCGCACGGCTATGTCTCGCCGCGTTGGTACGACAATCGCGATACCGTGCCGACCTGGGACTACGTAGCAATCGAGCTCGAAGGCCCGGTGCGAAGGCTGGCGGACGAGGAGTTGGACACGCTGCTCTACGATTTGATCGACACACATGAGGAGCGTCTCGGCGGCAAACGCTGGAACGCCGAGGAAGCGAGCCGCGACATGTGGGACGGGTTGTTCAAGGCGATCGTCGGCTTCGAACTCGACGTGCGCGAATGGCGCCCGACCTTCAAGCTGTCGCAAAAGAAGAACCGTGACGAGCGTGCGACGATCGCTGCGGGACTGGCCGATGCGGGCAATCCGGCCCTTGCGACCGCCATGCACGAGCACGCCGCATGAGCCGCCTCGCCGTATTCGATTGCGACGGCACGCTCGTCGACGGGCAGGCGGCGATCTGCGAGACCATGGAACAGGCCTTCGCCAGCGCCGGCCTTGCCGCGCCGGACCGGCACCTGGTGCGCCGCATGGTCGGCCTCTCGCTACCTTACGCCCTGCGCGAGCTGGCTCCGCACGCCACCGACGATGAACGCCACGCGGTTGTGGAGGCCTACAAGGTGGGCTTTCGCGACCTGCGCCTGTCGGGCGCGCTGCGCGAACCGCTGTTCGATGGCATCGGTGCGCTGATCGAGCAGCTCGATGCGGAAGGCTGGCTGCTGGCAGTCGCCACCGGCAAGAGCGATCGCGGCCTTCACGCCTGCCTCGACACGCATGGCATCAAGCACCGCTTCGTCTCGCTCCAGACCGCCGACCGTCATCCCTCGAAGCCGCATCCGGCGATGCTTGAAGCAGCCCTCGTCGATGCCGGCGTTTCACCAGCCGATGCGGTGATGATCGGCGACACCAGCTTCGACATGGAAATGGCGGTCGCCGCCGGGGTGCGCGCGATCGGAGTGTCCTGGGGCTATCACGAGGCGCAGGAACTGTTCGACACCGGCGCCAGCGCGGTCGCCGACACAGCACAGCAATTAGGAGACATGATCCGTGGACCAGCATGATCCCGCCAAAGCCCGTTTCTTCGCCATCCAAGGCGTGCGCCTGTCGGGCGTCATAATGGGTATCCTGGGCGCTCTGGTGCTGGGCGAGATCCTGCCTTTCCCGCCGGTCGTCGGCTACATCCTGCTGGCAATCGCCGCCGCCGAGATTTTCATCCTTCCGCTGGTCCTCGCCAAGCGCTGGAGAACTCCTGAGTGAAACGTTTCTATAAGGCCGTAACGGTCGAAGAGGGCGAGGCGGGCTACCACGTCGCGCTCGATGGCCGCCCCATGAAAACGCAAGGCGGCCGGCCGCAAGTGGTCGCCGCGAAAGCGCTGGCCGAGGCGCTGGCAGCGGAGTGGGACGCGCAGGGCGAGAAGATCGATCCCGCGCTGTTCGTGTTTCGCGACATGACCGACTACGCGCTCGACATCGTACCCGGCACGCGCGACGAGCTTGTCGCCAAGCTGCTGCGCTACGCCGAGACCGACACGCTGTGCTACCGGGCGGACCCGGACGAGCCGCTCTGGCACCGCCAGCGCGATGTTTGGGACCCTCTGGTCGAGGCGCTCGAAGCGCGCGAAGGGATTACGCTGGAACGGGTGAGCGGGATTGTCGCAAAGCCGCATCCCAAGGACAGCATGGCACGGCTCCAGGCGCGGCTGGAAACACTCGACGCTTTCGCCCTCGCCGCGCTCGAACAGCTTACCTCTCTCGCTGCCTCGCTGTGCATCGGACTTGCCGCCCTTGAAGAGGGGGCCGATGGCGAAACGCTATGGGCGGCCGCCAATCTCGAAGAGGACTGGCAGGTCGAGCAATGGGGCGAGGATGAAGAGGCCGCCGAGCGCCGCGCAAGGCGGCTCGGCAGTTTCCTGAAAGCTATGGAATTCGTAGCGCTGGCCCGGCGCTAGAGCGCTAGGACAATCTGGCCGCCGCTTCGCGAACCTTACGGGCGCGCTCTGCCTGACGCGCTTCGCTCGCGGCGCGAACAGTCGCAACGGTTTGAGCATCGGCGCTTGCAGGCGAACCGTCCGCAAATGGCGGCGCGGGGTCATATTCGAGGGCCAGCTGGACACGCCTCGCGTGGTCCTCGCCGCGAATGCGCGCGGAAAGCTCCAGCGCGAAGTCGATACCCGCCGTCACACCGCCGCCTGTGACCAGCTTTCCGTCAAACACGACCCGCTCTTCGACCGGAATGGCGCCAAACTCGGCCAGCAAAGGGCGCGACAGCCAATGGGTCGTTGCCCGCCGACCAAGCAACAGCCCCGCCGCTCCCAGCACGAGGGCGCCGGTGCACACACTGGTGATCCAATGGGCGTGCTCGGCTGCAGCACGCAACCAGTCGAGTAGTGCCTCGTCCGCCATGGCGTCGTCGGCCCCCATCCCTCCCGGAACGCAGATAATGTCCGGTCCGGAACACTCGGCGTAGGTCGTGGTCGGGTTGATCGAGAAGCCGCAGTCCGTCGGCACGGCGTCCATCCGGCTCGCAACCAGTTCGATCCGCGTGTCGCCCAGATGGTTTAGCACTTGCACCGGACCGGTCAGGTCCAGCTGGGTCACATTGGGGAAAAGCACAAAGGCCGCCGTCAGCGGGCGCGGCACGGCTCCTACCCCAGCCAGTCGGCGACCTGGCCCGCAACTTCGTTGGCCGCCTGGTTGAGCGCCGGTCCGACGAAGTTCGTCTCTGCCACGGCCACCGGCACGCGCGATTCGAAGCGCTGGGTCATCACCGCGCCGCCATCGCCGCGGCGCACGGCGTCGAACGTGACGACCGCTTCGCGGGTCCGGGCGTCGTAGCCGAAAGCGCGGAGCGAGCCCTGGAGGCGTTCGGCTGCGGCAAGGCCAGACGTGTCGCCATCGATCACCACGCGGCCCGTGCGGGTGCGGATGGTCTCGGCCAGCAGGCTGCGGAACAGGCGGCCCGGGCGTTCTACCCAGACAGCGTCCTGCAAATAGGCAAGCTGCGTGTCGGTGACCTGCACCGGCACGCGGGTGACGTCGATCGCCTTGGGCACTTCGAACGCGTCGATCGCGAGCGCGCTTTCCTGTCCGCCCGAGCCGCCAGTGCCAGCGGGCGCCATGGTCGAGGGCGTGAGGGTCAGCAGGCTGTCGGGCGCTTCGCCGCCCAGGCTGAGGCATCCGCCAAGCAGGAGGGCCGGTGCCAGGGCCGCGAGTTTCAGTGTGCTGGTCATGGCTCTACCTCTCACGGCTTGTAGTCGGGCAGCGGCTGGCTCGACAGCAGGGCGCCGGCGCCCTGTTCGTCCAGTTTTTCGGTTACGCTACGCAGAGCCTGGCTGGTCGCGCGCAGGTCCTTCAGCGTGGCTTCGGCGGCCGGAAGCGTGCTTTCAGCAAGCTGCTTTGTCGCAGGGCGTGCATCTTCCAGCGTCGCTTCGAGCGCCTTGGCCGCGCCGCTGGCCGAGGTCAGCGTATCGCGCAGCTGCTTGGCGAGCTCCGCGCCTTCCTGATTGATCAGCTTGTCGGTGGATGCGGTGACCTTCTCGAAGGCGTCGAGCGCTTCGCTCGATTCGCGCAAGGTCACCTGCAGTTCGTCGAGGACCCGTTCGACCTTGGGCGTTGCCGCCGCGAGGTCCGCAGTCATCTTCTCGCTGTTTTCGAGAATGCCTTCGAGCGATTGCTGGTTCTTGTCCGACAGCAGCAGCGTCAGCCGTTCGGTCAGCGTGGCGAGGCGTTCGAGCAGCAGCGGGGCGCTGGCAAGCACGGCGCCGAAACCGCCGCCTGCGGTCGGCGGAATGATCGGCACGCCTTCGGTGCAGGCCGTGGTCTCGCAGCTGATCGGCGGGGCGCCGCTGCGCGCGCCGTCGAGCGTGATGGTCGACACGCCGGTAAAGCTGCCTTGGATGGTCGCGGTGGTGCCGACGAGGATCGGGACCTCTTCCTGAACCTTGATGCGCACGCGGACGAATTCGGGGTCCTTGTCCCACAGCACGATCTGCGTGACCTGGCCCACCGGAACGCCAGCGAAATCCACCGAGCTGCCATTGGCAAGGCCGGCGACCGATTGCTTGAAGAAGATGTCGTATTCGTTCTGGGCGCCGCCCCCCAGCCGCGCCAGCCAGACGATGAACAGGGCGAGCGCTCCGAGGATCGCCAGCGTGACAACGCCCACCCACACATGATTTGCCCGCGTTTCCATGTACTAAGCCTTATCCTTGCTGAAGTCCGCTTTGTCCAACGCTTTGACCGCGTGCGCCGCCATGGGCTTATCCATGTGCTGGCGCAATTCGTCGAGCGCCTGCGCCGTGAGAGCCGCCCGTCCGCGCGGCCCGTTGAAGTATTCCTGTATCCAGGGATGGTCGAGTTCCATGAGATTGGGGACGGTATCAACCGCGATCACCCTCTTGTCCGCCAGCACCGCCACGCGGTCGCAAATCTCGTGCAGCGTATCGAGGTCGTGGGTGATGAGGAATACGGTCAGGCCCAGCGTTTCCTGCAATTCGTCGGTCAGCCGGTCGAAGGCCGCAGCCCCAATCGGGTCGAGCCCCGCCGTTGGTTCGTCGAGGAAGAGCAGTTCGGGATCGAGCGCCAGCGCGCGGGCAAGACCGGCACGCTTCTTCATGCCGCCCGACAGCTCGCTCGGGTATTTGTGCACCGCTTCCTCGGGCAGGCCCGAGAGCATGACCTTGTAGCGTGCAATCTCGTGGCGCAGTTCGGGCGCGATATCCGGGTAGAACTGCTTGAGCGGCACTTCGACATTCTCGCCCACCGTCAGGGTGGAGAACAGCGCCCCGCCCTGGAACAGAACGCCCCAGCGGTTGCGAATGCCTTCGTCCTCTTCGGGCACGATGTCGTCGATGGACTTGCCGAACACCTTGATCTGGCCCGCGGTGGGCGGCTGCAAGCCGATGATCGAGCGCATCAGCACGCTCTTGCCCGTACCCGAGCCGCCGACCACGCCGATGATCTCGCCGCGCCGGACCTTGAGGTCGAGATGCTCGTGAACGACCTGCTCGCCGAACTGGTTCTTGAGCCCTTCGACCACGATCGGGTGTTCGCCGCGATAGCGTTCGTGCTTGTCGAGCGGGCGGCCGGTGTCGTCCTGCGCCATCAGCCCCACCCGATCTCGGTGAAGAAGACGGCGAAGAACGCATCGAGCACGATCACCGCGAAAATGCCGGTCACCACCGCCATGGTGGTCCTGAGGCCAACCTCCTCGGAATTCCCCTTCACCTGCATACCATGGTAGCAGCCTGCGAGCGCCACGATCAGGCCGAAGACCGGGGCCTTGATCAGCCCGACCCAAAGATCGTAGGTCGGCACCACGTCCTGGATGCGCGCAAGGAAGGTCCAAAAGGGGATACCCAGCATCAGGTCACCCACCACCGCGCCGCCGACAATAGCTACGCCTGCCGCATAGAAGCCGAGCAGCGGCATCATCAGAATCGCGGCCAGGATGCGCGGCATGACCAGCGCTTCGACCGGTGAAATGCCGATGGTGCGCATGGCGTCGACTTCTTCGGTAAGCTTCATCGTGCCGATCTGCGCAGCAAAGGCGCTGCCCGAACGGCCTGCAACCATGATCGCGGTCATCAACACGCCCAGTTCGCGCAGGGTAATCCGGCCAACGAGGTTCACGGTCAGCGTCTCGGCCCCGAACTGCGCCAGCTGCACCGCGCCCTGCTGGGCAATGACGATCCCAATGAGGAAACTCATCAAGCCGATGATCGGCAAAGCGGAGACACCGACCAGCTCGAGCTGGCGGATCAGCGCGAGATAGCGAAACCGGCGCGGATGGCGGATGAGGCTGCCAGTGGCGACGATCAGCGCGCCAAGGAAGCTCAGGACGCCCAGTATGCCGCCGCGCATGGCGTAGACCCGTTCGCCCATGGCAAGGGGTACGCGTTCCCAGACCGGGTCTTCAGCGGGCTCGACCTGTTCGGTGGCGGCTATGCCGTCGAGTGCTTCGATCAGCCGGCTGGCTCGTTCCGTCGCGCCCGTGACGGCAGCTCCGTGTTCTTCGGCGAGGCTGCACGCCATCCACGCGCCGACCGTATCGATCTCGCTCACACCCGAAATGTCGACTTCCGACAAGGGTATGTCGAGCGCCAGCAAATCGTCGTCGATGGAGCCGATTGTGGAGACCAGATAGGGGCCGGTCAGGGCAAGCACCTTGCCTCCGTCGTCCCCCTCGACGAGTTCGTATCCGGCCAAACCACCCATTGCGATGCGGTATGCGGGGAAATCAGTCGCTTGCCAAGCGGCTATATCCCCAAGGCACCAATGGCGTTGCATCGCACAATGCCCGCTGGCATGGGATTTCCAACCGAACCACCGCGCCGGCCCTCTCCGCCCGCCCGGCCACCCATAAACTACTGTGCCGTGGGTGGCCGGGCGGGCGGAGAGGGTCGGTGCCGCACACAAGCGTCAGCGACGAGATACATGAGCACCGAGCTACCCAAGACTTTCGACCCTGCCGATATCGAAGCGCGCTGGTACGCGCATTGGGAGGAGAACGGCCTGTTCCGTCCGGAACGCGCCGACGCGCAGCCCTATACGATCGTGAACCCGCCGCCCAACGTGACTGGCAGCCTTCACATCGGGCATGCGCTCGACAACACTCTGCAGGACGTAATGGTCCGCTACGAACGCCTGCGCGGCAAGGACGCGCTGTGGGTCGTGGGCACCGACCACGCGGGCATCGCGACGCAGATGGTCGTGGAACGCCAGCTCGAGGCGAAGCAGGACAAGCGCACCAACTACAGCCGCGAGGATTTCGTGGCGAAGGTGTGGGAGTGGAAGGAAGAAAGCGGCGGCACCATCACCCGCCAGCTGCGCCGCCTTGGCTGTTCGATGGACTGGTCGAGAGAGCAGTTCACGATGGACCCGCACTTCACTGACGCCGTGCTCAAGGTCTTCGTGGATCTCTACAACGACGGGCTGATCTACCGCGACAAGCGGCTGGTGAACTGGGACCCCAAGCTCAAGACCGCGATTTCCGACCTCGAGGTCGAGACAAGCGATGTGAAGGGCCATTTCTGGCACTTCAAATACCCGCTGGAAGACGGCGTCACGCTGGATGATGGCCGCGACTATATCGAGGTTGCGACCACGCGCCCCGAAACAATGCTCGCCGACATGGCGGTGGCCGTACATCCCGATGACGAGCGCTACAAAAGCGTTGTCGGCAAGCATGTCGTCCTGCCGATCACCGGCCGCCGCGTTCCGATCGTGGCCGACGAGCATGCCGATCCCGAACTCGGCTCGGGCGCGGTGAAGATCACGCCGGGCCACGATTTCAACGACTTCGACGTCGGCAAGCGCGCCGGCATCGCAGCGGCCGACATGCTCAACATGCTCGATGGCGAAGCGAACGTGTGCCAGACCGCCGACGGGCTGGTGCCGGAGGAATTCCTCGGCCTGCACCGCTTCAAGCGCGACGGCGTGGACGGCGCGCGCGAGCTGGTCGTGGCGCGCCTCAAGGAGCTCGGCTGCCTGATCCCGCACATCAGCAAGACCAAGAAGGGCGAAGAGATCGAACTCGACGCCGAACCGCGCACTATCGCCACGCCCTTCGGCGACCGCGGCGGCGTGGTCATCGAGCCCTGGCTGACCGACCAGTGGTATGTTGATGCGGAGAAGCTCGCGGCAACGCCGATCGAACAGGTGAAGAGCGGCGCGATCGAGATCGTGCCCAAGGCCTGGGAAAAGACCTTCTTCAACTGGATGGAGAACATCCAGCCCTGGTGCGTCAGCCGCCAGCTCTGGTGGGGTCACCGGATCCCGGCGTGGTACGACGAGGCCGGCAAGGCCTATGTCGCCATGACCGAGGAAGAGGCGCAGGACCAGGCCGGCGACGGCGTTGCACTGACCCGTGACAGCGACGTGCTCGACACCTGGTTCTCGTCCGCCCTGTGGCCCTTCGCCACGCTCGGCTGGCCGGAAAACACCGACCTGCTGGACAAGCACTTCCCCAACGACTTGCTCATTTCCGGCTTCGACATCCTGTTCTTCTGGGATGCGCGCATGATGATGATGGGCCAGTACAACATGGGCCAGGCGCCCTGGCCCAAGCTCTACCTGCACGGCCTGGTGCGCGCGGCGGACGGGCAGAAGATGTCCAAGTCCAAGGGCAATGTCGTCGATCCGCTCGGCCTCATCGACCAGTACGGCGCCGATGCGCTCAGGTTCTTCATGGCGGCGATGGAAAGCCAGGGCCGCGACATCAAGATGGATGACAAGCGCATCGAGGGCTATCGTAACTTTGCGACCAAGCTCTGGAATGCCACGCGTTTCTGCCAATCGAACGGCATCGGGGCGAGCACCACGCTGGAAGCGCCCGCCGCCTCCCACGCGGTCAACCGCTGGATCATCGGCGAGGTCGTCGAGACCAAGAATGCGCTCGACGCCGCGCTCGCCGAACTGCGCTTCGATGCCGCCGCGAACACGATCTACCACTTCGTGTGGGACCGGTTCTGCGACTGGTACCTGGAGCTCATCAAGGGCTCGATCGACGAGGAGACCAAGGCTGTCGCCGGCTGGGCGCTCGACCAGATCTTCGTCATGCTGCACCCCTTCATGCCGTTCATCACCGAAGAGCTGTGGTCGAAGCAGGGTGACCGCGCGGACTATCCGCTGATCACCGCCAAGTGGCCCGAGCCGGGCGCGAGCGTGGACGCCGACGCCAAGGCCGAGATCGACTGGCTGATCGCCCTCACCAGCGCAACGCGTACGGCCAAGAACGAACTCGGCATTTCGCCGGGCGCGAAACTGGAAGCCTTCTGTGCTGCGCCCAGCCCGCTGGCGAAATCGGTGGTGGGTGCCAGTGCGGCTGCGATAGAGCGTCTCGCGCGCCTGACGCCCGTCACCTTCGGCGAAGCTCCGGCCGGTGCTGCCATGCAGATCGCGGCGGGCGAGGACGAGTTCGTCATCCCGCTCGAAGGCGTGATCGACATTGCGGCGGAAAAGGCCCGTCTAGAAAAAGCCCTCGAATCTTCGCGCAAGGAAGCCAAATCGCTCGAAGGGCGTCTCGGCAACGCCAACTTCGTGGAACGCGCCAAACCCGAAGCGGTCGAGAAGGCCCGCGCCGACCATGCGCACCACACCGCCGAAGTCGAACGCCTCGAAGCGGCGCTTAAGCGTCTGGGATAGGAACGCCTCTACCAATCGCGCAGGTGCATCCTACCTCTGAGGCATGACCTCGTGGATCGTACTTGGCGCGCTCCTGCTCGGCGCAGCTTTGCTGGCTGCACGCTGGCTATGGCGGCGCCAGAGGCGCGCAAAGCTTCTGGCATCGCCGCTCGGCGCCGAGCAGCGCGCGGTGGTCGAGCGGCTTGTGCCGCTTGTCACGCGCCTGCCCGCCCCTTTGCGCGCATCGCTCGAGGGGAAGATGAACCTGTTCTTCGACCAAGTGACCTTCCGGGGCATCAACGGGCTGGAAGTGACCGAGGAAATGCGCCTCTCGATCGCTGCGCAAGCCTGCCTGCTGATCGTCAACAGTCCGGCGTGGTACGATACCTTGCGGAACGTGCTGGTCTATCCCGCCGCCTTCCTCACCGGGCGTGGCACGCCCGATGGCGAGTTGGTGCACGACAGCCATCATGCCACCCTCGGCGAAAGCTGGGCGCATGGTCCGGTGGTTCTGTCATGGGACGATGCGCTGCACGGCGGACTCGATACGAGCGACGGCCACAATGTGGTGATCCACGAATTCGCCCATCAACTCGACGGGCTGAGCGGCCACGTCAACGGCATCCCAATCTTGAGCAAGGGCCAGCGCTATGCCGGGTGGGAGCAGGCGATGCTCGAGGCCTACGAGGACCATATTGGTCGTCTCGAGCGCGGCGAGCCTACGCTGATCGACCCTTATGGCGCGACAAACCATCAGGAGTTTTTCGCCGAGGCCATCGTCACGTTTTTCGAGAAACCGCAGGCGCTGCGCCGCGAAGAGCCTGCCCTGTACGTTCAGCTCCAGAAGCTTCTGGCGATCGACCCGGAGCAATGGCACTGAGCAGCGCCGGGCAGAGGAATTTCCCACGTCGGCGTTTCGTGCCATAGGGCCGCGCAGCATGACCACCGCAATCCAAAACGCCTACCCATGCCCCTAATCCTTGCCACCGACGACAGCGGCGGGCCAGAGATCTTTGCCTCCGTCCAGGGCGAAGGGCCGAGCATGGGCTCGCCCTGCACCTTCGTGCGCCTCTCGCGCTGCAACCTTGCCTGCGTGTGGTGCGATACGGCCTACACCTGGCATTTCGAGGGCGACGACCGGCCGCACCGTGATGGCGTGACGTTCGAACGCAAGGCCAATCAGGTCACGCTGGAGGTGGCCGAGGTGGCCGCGCGGATCGAGGCGCTCGGCCAAAACCGGCTCGTCATCACCGGCGGCGAGCCGCTGCTGCAGGCGCCCGCCCTCGCCCAGTTGCTCGAACGGCTGCCCGATATGACGGTGGAAGTCGAAACCAATGGGACCACCAAGGCGCCCGTGCCGCTCGATATCCGCATCGACCAGTTCAATGTCAGCCCCAAGCTTGCACACAGCGGCAACCCGGCCGAGCTGGCGCTGCTGCCCGAACGGCTCGACGCCTACGCCACCGACCCGCGGGCGTGGTTCAAGTTCGTGATTGCCGAGCCTTCGGACGTGGATGACGTGCTGCTCTTGCGCGATCGCTACCGCTTCAGGCCGGGTCACGTCTTCCTGATGCCCGAAGGCACCGACAGCGCGACCTTGCGCAACCGCGAGGCATGGCTCGCCGAGCTATGCGTGAAGCACGGTTTCCGAATGAGTGACCGCCTGCATATCCACCTCTTCGGGGATACGCGCGGAACTTAGCCGGCAAGCGGCTGTACCGTTCGCGATCAGCGAACGGCAAGGGCGACCGCCCGCCCGCAGCGGGTGCGGCTTGCCGCACATCTAGCGAGGACGAACCCGCGGATGCGGGTTCGATAAGCAAGATATCAGCCTTGGCTCCGCCAGCGCTGCACGGTGCGCTGGACGATATCCTCTTCACCGCCGGTCTTGTTCCACAGCTCGACGAAGCTGGGGTCTTCCGAGGCCGGACGTTTCGATTCCTCGAGGTTGTCGAAGCTCACGCGGATCGGGATGGCGACACCTTCGCCGCAGACGATGACCTCGCGGTTGCGCAGCGCCGGGATCGCATCGAGGAAGCCGCGTGCGCCTTCGGGCATGGCTGCGCGCACAAATTCCTGGTCACGGTCGTTGTTGAGGCGCATCGAGAGGATCGTACCGCACTGCGACAGCACGCCTTCGGCAAGGTCGGAAGGACGCTGCGTGATCAGGCCTAGCGAGATGCCGTATTTACGGCCTTCCTTGGCGATACGCGACAGGATGGTGCCGACCGAGTTGCCGTCGGCGTTCTTCTCGCTCGGCACGTAACGGTGGGCTTCCTCGCACACGAGCAGGATCGGCGAGGTGCGTTCCTCGCGGCCCCAGATGGCGAAATCGAACACCAGGCGGCTGAGCACGGCGACCACGGTCGCGGTGATGTCGGAAGGCACGCCAGAGACGTCGATGATCGAGATCGGCTTGCCGTTCGACGGCATGCGGAAAACCTTGCCGATGAAGTCGGCCATGGTGTCGGCCACGAGCATGCCGGAGAACATGAACTGGTAGCGCGGATCGCCCTTGATCTCTTCGAGCTTGTTCTTGATTCGCATGTAGGGCGCCGACGTGGTCGACTTGTCGAGCTTGCCCATCGCGTCCTGGATCGCGTTCGACAGGTCGGACAGCAGGTAGGGAATCGGCGAATCCACCGTGATCTTGCCCATGCTTTCGGCAAGCCGGCTCTTGCTGCGCGCATGGAGCAGCGCCTTGGCGAGAATGTCGGCATCGACCTGCCGGTCGTTGCCGTTGCTGGTCAGCAGGACTTCGCAATGTTCCTCGAAGTTCATGATCCAGTACGGCATCTGCAGGTTCGAGACGTCGAGAATGACGCCCGTATTGCGGAAGGCGGCCGAGTATTCGCCGTGCGGGTCGATCATCACGATGTGACCTTCAGGCGCGGCCTCGCAGATGCGGTGCAGGATCAGCGCAGCACTGGTCGATTTACCGGTACCGGTCGACCCCAGCAGCGCGAAGTGCTTGCCGAGCATGGCGTCGACATAAAGGCCAGCGCGAATGTCCTTGGTCGGATAGACGCGCCCGATCGTCACCGCGCTGCGGCCATCGCTGGCGTAGACCTGCTTGAGGTCGGGCGTCGAGGCGGGATAAACCATGGCGCCAGGAGTCGGATAGCGGGTCACACCGCGGCGGAAGCCGTGCAGCTTGCCAGTGAGCTTTTCCTCGATCCCTTCGCCGAGGAAGTCGATGTTGGCCAGAATGCTGCCCGCCTTGCGGTCCTGTTTCTGGTTGCGGACGCTGGCGAGAAGCCAGCTGTTGCCGACGCGGATTTTGATCTGCGAGCCAACCTGGCCGGCCATGGCGATCGACGGGTCCTCGTCCTCGGCGCATTCGTTGAGGCGCTGGAGGTCGATGGCGATCATCGATCCCGAACCGGCGATTTCCAGCACGACACCGATCGGCTGCAGCGCGTTTTCGCTGACGCTGTCAGGATCGGCCTTGGGTTCGGGCTTCTTCTCTTCGACGGGCTTGGCGGCCAGTTCCGAGGGGCGCGGCGGCGCTTCGCCGAGCTTGGGAGCTGGCTGGGCCTGCGCTGCGGGGCGCTGCGCAGGCGCTTCGGCCACGGGCTGCTTTGCGGGCGCGGACGGCGCGTTCTGCGCCGGGGCCTCGCTGGCGGATTTGGCGGGTTCAGCCGGGCGCGGTTCGGCGGCAGGCGCTGCGGCTTCTGGCTGCTGGTGGACATAGCCCGAGGGCGATACGGACGGCTTAGCGCCTGTCTGTTCGGCGCTGCGACGAATCCGGTCGCGCAGCGAATTGCTGCGCGGCTGCGGCGGTTCCGCCCCGTCTTCCTTGGACGGGTCGAAAGTGCGGTAGTTCGGATTGCCCATATCGTTCATGTTCTGGCTGTGCCCCGTTAAACGCGCGCCCGATGCGCTTAGAGCCTGCCTGCACGAAAGTGCTTAACATGTGGTCAACGATAGACCCTGCGAGGGGTTAGATAAGGGCGAACAACCGGCCCGCCGCCCAGCCCATGCCCACCGACAGCATGACCGCCAGAAGGCCATAGATCAGCGCCAGATCCTGCGAATATTCCTCGACCTTGCCTTCAAAGCCCACTTTCTGGACTTCGACCTCGGTCATGGCCGAGGCGATCACGCGCCCACCGCGCACCGCGAAGGTCTCGGCGGTGTAGGTACCGGTGGTAACGTTGGACGGCAGGTTGATGCGCGCTTGGTAGAGCACCTGTTCGCTGATCTGCACGCCTTCGAAATTCTCGCTGTAGAGCTCCTGCCGGGTTTTCAGATCGACAAGGCCGGCGGCAAATCGGGCCTGTTCTTCCGGGTCGATCACGCCGCTGGGCGAGAGCTGGATATAGCGCGTGCCGAATTCGTAGATCGCCGCGGTTTTCTCATCCACGATATCAGTGATCGGCTTCGACGAGGCGACCGCGAAATAGGAGGGGACCGAGCGGAAATCGCTGCTCGCCGCGTTGACCCAGACACCGGCGAAGCGCTCCTTCTCGCGCAAGCGGACGGGTTCGGAAGGGCCCTTGAGGACCACCACGATGTCGTAGTCGTTCCCGGCCGCGCGCCCCTGCGGGTCGAGCACGGCCCCAAACAGCAGCAATTCGGTGCCGGTGAAGCCCTGGCGCACCTGCACCTCGTGCTGGCTGACCTCGGGCACAAGGATGGGGTCGCGCTGGCCCATGAGCGCAAAGGCGAAGAGGATCAGCAGCAGCGCCCTCACAGCGGGTACACCGTGTAGATTTCATCCGGCTGGTAGAAGAGGCCGAGGAACATGCGGAACGCCACCAGCAGCACGATCGTGGCAAGGATCAGGCGCAGGATCTCCGGCTTGGCCTTGACCGCGATCTGCGAGCCGATCTGCGCGCCCGAGACCGAACCGAGCAGCAGGAGGAACACCAGCACGATGTCGACCGCCTTGGTCGTCAGCGAATGCATGATGGTGCTCGCCATGGTAACGAAGAGGATGTTGTAGAGCGAGGTGCCCACGACAACATTCGCGCTCATGCCGAGGATGTAGAGCATGGCTGGCACGAGGATGAAGCCACCGCCAACGCCCATCAGCATGGTCAGGATGCCGACGGCCACACCGACCAGCAGCGGGGCAATCGGCGAAATGTAGAGACCCGAGCGGTAGAAGCGCCAGCGCATCGGCAGGCTGGCGACGAGTGGATGGTGTCGCCTGCGCGCAGCCTGCGCGCCGCCGGTGCCGCGCAGGCCCTGCGTCGCCTCGCGTGCCATCAGCATTCCGATGGTGCCGAGCAGGATCACGTAAAGCGCGCTGATCACCACGTCGATCTGGCCGATCGACCGGAAGAACCGGAACAGCAGCGCGCCGAAGCCCGCCCCGATCACCCCGCCTGCGACCATGACGAGGCCCATGCGGTAGTCGACCCCGCCGCGGCTGCCATGGGCGAGCACGCCGGTCACGCTGGCGCCTGTCACCTGTGTCGACGCCGAGGCGGCGGCAACGGTCGGCGGAATTCCGAAGAAGATCAGCAGCGGCGTGGTGAGGAAGCCTCCCCCCACGCCAAAGAGACCCGAAAGGATGCCCGTCAGCCCGCCCAGCGCGACGATCCACAGTCCGTTCACGGACAGGTTCGCAATGGGGAGATAGACATCCATGGAAGCGCCCTATCGCACGCTCGTCACGGATAAAAGCTGAACCGTGTCAGAAGCCGGTCGAAAGCGTCAAAACGCCGCCATTGCCCGGCTCCGCATTGCCTGCAAGCCGCCAGCGGTAATCGGCTTCGAGCCGCGCCGGAGTCTCGCCAAGGCGAATATCGAGCGACAGTGTCGGGCCTATGTCGAGCCGGTGTGCTCCCTTTTGTGCCCCGCCCCAGGCGCCCACGCCAAGTGAAGCCTTGCCGAGATCGAACGAGGCCACCTCGCGATCGGCAACGATCTTCCCATCGGCAAAGGCAGTCGCGAAATCGCCATGGACGTAACCCGCCTGGCCATACCCACGAGCACGCAGGCCAGCAGGAAGGTCCACGCGCTCGAATCCCCCGGCAAGGAAGGCGGCGGGCCGGACTTCGGTTTCACCGGGCCGCTCGGTCACCCGTGCTTCAAGATGAAGGCTGACCGGCAGGCGCGGAAGCGGGCGAGCGCTGAGGCCCAAGGCGACCTCGCGCTCGCCTGCGGCGACCAGAGCCTGGCTGGCGCGGGCGTAAGCAGAGGGTTGGCGTCGACTGGACGGCGCAAGCCGGTAGGCCAGCACAGAGCCCATCTGGCTCGCCCCGTAGCTGGCGGGCTGCGATCCTGTTCCAGACAGGCCGGCGCCCCCTTGGCGCAGGACAACCCAGCTGTCGAACCGCCAGCGCTTTGTCGGCTGGGCTGGCACTGATGCCTCAGCCGAAACGCGGCTCTCCGCTTCCTCATCGATAATGCGTGCAACGCTGGCGGGCAGCGGCAGGCTGGCCATGCCCGCGGCGAACAGCATCGCGTGACCAACTCCGCGCCGATGCGGATCAAAAACGTCCTCCCGCGGCGGAGAAACTGGAAGCGGCGCTGCGAGAGGCGGCGCGACGGGGTTTTGCGAGACCGGTGCCGGAACTGGCCCCCATGGGGCGGGAAGTAGAGGCGCTGGCGGCGGATCATCGGCAGCCGGCTTTTCTTCCGGCGTGATCGGCGCGGCTTCCACTTCCATGCCGGTGCCTGCGAACCGCAAAGGCTCGGCAAGGAGCGGCGCAGGTGCCAGCGGGCTTTCCCATGTCACAATTCGCAGCAGCAGCCAGCCGGTTGCCAGCAGGCCAAGGAACAGGATCGGCTGGCCCTGCCTCCGGGCTATCGCGTTGTTCATGCCGGTTCCTCACGCGGGATGGCCAGCGCCGGGTGGTCGCGATGCTCGGTCTTGTCCCAGATGATGGGTGCACCGCGCAGCGTGCCGACATAGGCCGCCAGCGCCCGGCGCCCCGCCATGATCGCGATGATGTTCGATACGAAGGTGCGCGGGATCGCGAGCAAGCCCTGGCGCCAGCCGTGCTCGCGCGCGGTGAACACGGCGCGCACGGCAAAGCGCATGGCGAGCCCTGCCATGTTGATGACCAGAAGTGCCTTGAGAAGCGGTGTGGGCGGCGGGGGATCGACCAGGCCAAGCTGTTCGAGACCGAGCCCGATCGCGGATAGGGCCACCAGCCCGTAAGCCATGACCAGCAGAATGGCGGCCAGCGGACCGCGCCGGTCGCGCAATTGCATCCACAGATCGACCGGCTGCTTGCCCCAGCCGAGCCGGTCCCATCCCTGCAGCGCGATGCCGTGCATCCAGCGGGTCTTCTGACGGACCGAGGCATCGAGCCGCGCGGGGAAGAACGCCCGCGTTGCAATCAGGCGGTTGTCGGCGCCGCGTATACGCAGGAACCGTCCACGTCCGCCCGCCTCCACTATCTTGAGGCCGAGTTCGTAGTCTTCGGTGAGCGATTCCTCGGCGAAGGGCTTGCCGCCCTGCCGGATCGCCAGCTTGTCGAGCGAGGCGCGCGCAATGGCGCAGCCCACGCCAGCCCCCGGAATGGCCGCGCCCAGAGCGTCACGCACCACCAGCGCCTTGGCGTGGGATTCGGCGAACTCGTCGCAATAGTGCGAGCCTACGAGGCGCGAGCCGTGCTGCGGCAGGGCCAGCACGGGCAACTGGACGAAATCGGCGTGCCACAGGGCCTGGTCCAGCACCGCCAGCGCCGCGGGATCGACCATGTCCTCCGCATCGTGAAGCACGACCATGCGCGCCTTTGTCCCGCTGCGGTATTCGTCCTCGCCCAGCGCCTGGTGCAGGCGGTTGAGGCAATCGGCTTTCGATGTGGGTCCGTCGCGGCCGTGCACGACCAGCCGTACGCGCGTGTCGCCCCGGGCAGCGGCGACGACCGAAGCCATGGTCTCCGGGTCATTGCGATAGCAGCCAACGTAGATCCGCAGTTCGTCCTGCGGCCACACCTGGAGCATGTGGCCCACGGTCGCACCGATGACGCTGGCTTCCTTCCACGCGGGAATGAAGACAGCAGCTGCGCCTGCAAGGTGCGTGATCTGGTTGGGGTCGCCCTCTTCAAGACGGGCGGTGCGGATGCGCCCGCGGAGGCGGAGCCACAGGTAGCTGCAGTCGAGCGCGAATTCGTCGATCAGGCCGAGTGCGAAGAACGCCGCTGCGAACAGCAGCAACTCGTGCTGAACCAGCACGAACCATTCCGCGATGGTAAACGACCCTAGTACCAAGCGGCACCCCCTGACTTTCTGGATAACCGCGAGTTTCAAGACTTGCAACGTGGGCCGCTTTGCGAAAGAGAGCGTCCCCAAGATGAACGAACGTCCTTCAGCTTTCCGCCTCGTCTTTGCCCCGGTCCGCGCGCTCTTCGTCAGCGACGCTTCGGCAGGCATCCTGCTCATCCTCGTGGCTGCCGCCGCCATGATAGCGGCCAACTCGCCGCTGGCCGGCGAGTACGAGCAATTGTTCTACGGGAAGCTGCCCTGGACCCCGATCCCGAAGCTTTACGACCTGCACCTGTGGATCAACGATGGTCTGATGGCGATCTTCTTCTTCGTCGTCGGGCTCGAAGTGAAGCGCGAATGGATCGAAGGGCAGCTTTCGACCGCGCAATCGCGCCGGCTGCCGATCCTGGCCGCCATCGCCGGCATGGCGATCCCCGCGCTGGTCTATGTCGGCGTGGTTGGCGGCGATGCTCAGCTGCTGCGCGGCTGGGCGATCCCGGCAGCGACCGATATCGCCTTTGCGATGGGCGTGCTCGGCCTGCTCGGCAACCGCTGCCCCGCCTCGCTGCGCCTGTTCCTGCTGACTGTGGCCATCGTCGACGACATCGGCGCGGTCATGGTCATCGCGCTGTTCTACACCGCCAACATCAAGCTGCTGTGGCTGGCAGCCGCGGCCGGCGTCGTTGCGCTGATGCTGGTGCTGAACCGCATGCGCGTGTCGTCCTACTGGCCGTTCATCCTGCTGGCGCTGGTACTGTGGTACTTCGTCCTCAACACCGGCATCCACGCAACCATCGCCGGCGTTGTCGCAGCGCTGTGCATCCCGATGCGCGGCAAGGACGACGACACCATGCTCGAACATCTCGAGCACGGCCTTGCGCCCTGGAGCGCCTATCTTGTCGTGCCGGTATTCGGCTTTGCCAATGCGGGCGTTCCTCTGGCCGGCATGGGCGTGGAGCAAATCCTCGCCCCGCTGCCGCTGGCGATTGCCGCTGGCCTGTTCCTCGGCAAGCAGCTTGGCATCTTCACCGCGATCTGGATCGCCGACAAGATCGGCTTCGCCCCGCGACCCGACCAGGCAAGCTGGCAGGAGATCTGGGGCGTTTCGATCCTGTGCGGTATCGGCTTCACCATGTCGCTGTTCATCAGCGGGCTTGCCTTCACGGGCGACCAGCTGCTGATCAACGAGGCCAAGATCGGCATCCTGCTGGGTTCGCTGATCTCGGCGGTCGCCGGGTACCTGATCCTGCGTTTCTCGGCCACGCACCCGGACGACGCCAAATCGCCCTACATCGACTAGGCAGCGGCGTTACCAGCTACCGGTGTTCTCCATGCTCGCCCAGGGTTCTTGCGGGTCGAGATAGCCTTCCTGCAACAGCTCGATCGAGATGCCGTCGGGCGTCTTGACGAAAGCCATGTGACCGTCGCGCGGCGGGCGATGGATGGTGTGGCCTGCGTCCATGATCCGCTGGCAGGTCGCGTAGATGTCGTCGACGCGGTAGGCCAGGTGACCGAAATTGCGCCCGCCATCGTATTTCTCAGCAGGCGTGCCGTCTTCGGCGGGCCAGTTGTAGGTCAGCTCGACCTCCGCAACGCCCTCTTGGCCCGGGGCTGCGAGGAAGATGAGCGTGAAACGGCCCGCTTCCACGTCGAAGCGGCGCACCTCCTCAAGTCCGATAAGCTTCAAGAAATCGACCGTCGCGTCGGGGTCTTCGACGCGGATCATGCTGTGCAGGTATTTGACCAAAGGTAACTCCATTCATCGCTATTCAAGCACGGTTCATCGCCGCGATACTACGCAATCCTCGGGAGGCACATTGCTGAGAGGACCGCGATCATGACCGACGAAACCGCCGACACCGCCAATGGTGCCACGCCGAACACGGGCGATGCAACGCTCAAACGCTGGCTTGCCAGTTCGGGAGTTATCGCGATCGGGCTGATCGTCGGTGGCTTCGTCCTTGGCGATGGTCTGGTGCGCATGAAGGCGGCCGAACGCAGCGTGACCGTGCGCGGCCTTGCCGAGCGCGAGGTTACTGCGGATCTCGCCACCTGGACCCTGTCCTTCGCCTCGACCGCCCTCAGCCTCCAGCAGGCGCAATCCAGCACCGACCGCGACGCCGAGGCGGTGCGCGAGTTTTTCGACGAGCTCGGCTTTCCCGATGACGCGCTGACCCCGGGCGGGGTCAATGTCTCCAACTACACCAACGACGGCCGCGTGTTCTACACGGTTCGCCAGCGGTTGATCCTGCGCACCAAGGACATCGAACGCGCGCAGAGTGCGGTGAGGCGCCAGGCCGAGCTGGTGCGCCAGGGTGTCGTCCTGGAGGACGGTTCCGGGATCAACTACACCTTCACCGGCCTCAACGCGATCAAGCCCGAAATGGTCGCCGAGGCCACGCGCGACGCGCGGTCCGCGGCCGAGCAGTTCGCCAAGGATAGCGGCGCCGATGTGGGCAGCATCCGCAAGGCGACGCAGGGGTATTTCTCGATCGACGCGCGCGATGGCGAAGCGGGCGGATGGGGCGTGGGCGATACGCCGTTCAAGAAGGTCCGGGTGGTGACCACCGTCGACTTCTCGCTCGATTGACATGCAAAAGGGGGCGCGCCGGCACAGCACGCCCCCCAGGTGTTTCCCGCCAGCGAATTCTCAGAAACTGGCGGAAAGCGTTCCGACGATGGCGTCGTCGGTGAAGCCGTCGATCGACGGGCCTTCGGTGCCGACATACGCAACGCCAAATTCGAAATTGCCCGACGATGCCGAGACACCGAGCGACCAGTCGAGACCGCTGTCGTCAGCCGTACCGGCGAGCAGCGGCGGAGCCAGCGCACCGTCGGTGTAGCCGAGGTGACCGGTGACGGTCAGCGGCGTATCGGGAATGCCGAAGCCGAGATCGGTGTAGAGGTAGAGGTTGTCCTGATTGCCGAGCGAATCCTGCGAGGGTGCATAGGCAATGCCGAAGGTCGCATCGGCCGGGCCGAAGTTCACGCCGATCGAGGCGTAGGGCTCGATATAGTCGGTATCGAGGCCAAGCGTTTCGGTCGGGTAGATGTAGTAGAGAACACCGATGTCGACGCTGACTGCGTCGCTGATGTTTCCGCCCCAGCCGGCGTAGATGTCGACTTCGAGGTCGCCGTAAGCCGCGCCGCCCTTGATGGAGCTGGCCCAGGTGCCGATGTAGAAACCGCTGTCATGGGCGACATCGAAGCCGCCCTGGACTGCCGGATCGCCGCCCGACAGCGAGACACCGCGAAAGCGGTAGTCGGTGGTCAGGGCAACATTGGCGGACGCGGTGAAGCCGCTGCCGATGTCTTCTTCATCCTGGGCCATGGCCGGAGTTGCGAGAGAGAGGCCCGCCGCAGCGAGCGAAACGGCCATGAGGCCGCGAAAGGACGTGAGCATTACAGACTCCTGTACGAGTGTCGCTTCGTCCCACCTGCGAATCCGCCGGGGCCATTTTGTTAGGCTCCTCGTCCGGATACGGGCATAAACCTGCACAGAGTCAGCCACTCACGCAAGATCGCTTCCGATGTTTTTCGCATACGCAGCGAAAGCTGTGCTTTTTTCGCAACTGCAATACGGTACGCGGGACACAGTTTGTTGCCCGCTCCGGTGCAAACGCCTATCTGTGTCGGCCCGTACTAGGTCGCACCTGAATACCCATGATGAAGCTCGCCAAACTCTTCAAGAAAAGCGCCGCCAGCAAATGGCAGCCCCGCATTCCCGAGGGGGAGCGCTATTACGTGATTGGGGACATTCACGGGCGCTGTGACCTGCTGGACGCGCTGGTCGAGGCGATCGAAGAGGATGACAAGGCCAGCGGCCCTGCTGAAAGCACCGTCGTCTTCCTCGGCGATCTCGTTGATCGCGGCCCGGAAAGCGCGCGTGTGATCGATGTGGCGCGCCAATGGGGCAAGCAGCGCCGCGTGCGCTATATCGCCGGGAATCACGAGGAAATGTTCCTCGAAAGCTTCGAAGACAAGGAAATGCTGCGGCACTTCCTCAAGCACGGCGGCAAGGAAACCGTGCTCAGCTACGGCATCAAGAAGAAGCGTTACACCGAGCTCACCATGAAGGAGCTCCAGGCGGAGCTGCACGAGCTGGTGCCCAAGAAGCACCGCAAGTTCCTCGAGGGCATGGAAGATATGGTGATCGCGGGGGACTAT
The DNA here is from genome assembly GCF_019448255.1 of Qipengyuania flava. Lineage (NCBI taxonomy): Bacteria > Pseudomonadati > Pseudomonadota > Alphaproteobacteria > Sphingomonadales > Erythrobacteraceae > Qipengyuania > Qipengyuania flava. The sequence goes on along the minus strand of NZ_CP080410.1, from coordinate 892,751 downwards.
GTGTTCGTCCACGCCGGTATCAACCCAAAGCGCCCGCTCGACGACCAGAAGCAATCGGACATGCGTTGGATTCGCGAACGCTTCCTCAAGCACCGCGACCCGTTCTCGCATGTGGTGGTGCATGGCCACACGATCTTCGAAGACATCGAGCACACGCCTTATCGAATCGGCATCGACACCGGCGCGTTTCGCACGGGCAACCTGACGGCCCTGGTCCTCGAAGGCACCCAGCGCCGGTTGATCCACGCAAGGGAAGAGGACGGCACTATCGCCGTCGAGCACGCCGATTTCCCCAAGGGCAAATAAGCTTAGGGCATAAGCGCGATCATCGGGCCGAAACCGACCCTGGCGCCGCACGAGAGGTAGCGCGAGGCTTCATCGGGAGTGTCGCCCATATTGCCCGAATAGCGGAACTCCAGCCTGTCCCCGAGCAGGCGGAACAGGGGCACGCGGGTGCCGTCATCCTCCTGCGCCGAGTACCAGCCATTGGCCGGATCGAACCGGGCCCGCTCCACGCCGAGGCTGCACATATGCGCGTTGCCGCCGATTGCTTCGCCCGATGCGCTGATCGACCCGTCCTCGTGCATGGTAAGCGTGGCGCCCTGCAGCGCACTGGCCCGCAGGGGCTCGGCGAGCCGGCGATAGAGCGGTGTCGTGCGGAATGCCGGATCGAAGCGCAGCGCCGCCTCCACGTAGGTTCTCGTCGCCCCCGGCGTAAGCGTGCTTTTCGGACCAAGCTTGCCTAGGAGGGCGTCGGTGCGCGCTGCATAGGCCGCCTCGATGCAGTCGCTGTCCTCGCAGCGGTCGCGCTCGGCCAGCCAGCGCTTCTGCTCCGCCCCTGTGGTCAGGCCCTTGCCGCGCGCCTCAGCATAGACTTCGGCCAGCAGCCGATCAGCTTCACGCAAGCCCTGGGCCCATTCGCCGCAGATCAGGCGTTCGGCCCGGGTCCCAGCCTTCGCGCAATCGAAGGAGGGCGCGTCCTGCGAGCGGGGATCGACGATGTTGCGCCGGATTTCGGCGATATCATCGGGTGAGAATTCCTCCACCTGGCGCTGCGCGGGATCGGTGTTCGATGCATGGTAGAAATAGACCGGTCCGGTGAATTGCGCGGAGGCCGGCAGGTAGGCCAAGGCTCGCAAATCGAGCACCGTCCGATCGAACTCGGCCCCGGTGAAATCATCGCCGCCATAGACGGAAAGCTGCGAGAGATCCGCCCCGCGGAAACTCGCTCCGGTAAAGGTGGTGGCTTCAGTGCCGCAGCTTTCCGACATTACGATCGAGCATTCGAAAACGAAGCTTTCCATCTGCGCGCCGGTGAACCGGGTACTTGCCAGCGAGCTTTCCCAATAGGCTCCGACCCAACGCCCACCGCGCAGCGATGCCCCGGCAAGATTGGCGCCGGACAGGTTCACGCCGACAAAGCGCGGCGCATCCAGCCGCGCCCCGCGCATCCTCGCGCCCGAGAGGTCCGAGCGCACAAAAGACAGACCTGAAACCGAAACCCCGTCCCAATTCGATCGCGGAAAGCCGCTCGAATGAAAACAGGTGCGCTCCAGCTTGGCGGCCGCCTCGCGGAAATCGGCCTCTGCAATCTGCGCGCCGTAGACGATCTGCGGGGTCCCGCGATCGGGCAAGCGAGCAGTCATGTCCTCGACTGATGCAAGCGCGCTCGCGTCGAGGATGGCGGCTTGCGGGTAGCCGCAGGCGCTTCGCACCTCCTCGGCCCTGTCCTCAGTCAGCGGCGGCGCCGGCTCAGCATGGGCCGGCACGGCCAGCCCCACGCTGCTCAGGACCGCAAGGCTGCCAGCAATTTTCCGGATCATCCCTATCCCCCTTTTGAGGCAGAGGGCTACCACACTCGGCAGGATGCGGAAACGCCAGGGGGCCTGTAAGCCGGGTTCTGTCTCCACAGACGGTATCCGACAAGCGGACCGTATCTGCGGCGGCAGCCATTCGTCTGGGCCATGGATTGCTCCATGGCTCAAGCAGCCAACCCGGGCGGTCGATGCGAAACGCACCTGCTGCAAGCAGCGCGCCGCCCCTATTCGGCCTTGCTCCGGGTGGGGTTTGCCATGCGGACCGCGTTACCGAAGCCCCGGTGCGCTCTTACCGCACCCTTTCACCCTTGCCTGATCCCGTAAACGGGCCATCGGCGGTATGCTCTCTGTGGCACTTTCCCTCGGCTTGCGCCGGGCGGGCGTTACCCGCCACCCTCGTTTCGTGGAGCCCGGACTTTCCTCGCGATCGAAATCACGCGGCTGCCCGGCCCCCTGGCGAAGGCGCAGATAGGCGCAAAGCGGCGTTTCGCCAAGCGTCGGCGTTACTCGCCCTCGCCGCCGATACCTTCGAGCGATTCGTCGGGCGCCAGCAAGAAGCTCCAGATGAGCGCGCCGATTGCCCCGCCGATCAGCGGTGCCACCCAGAACAGCCACAACTGCCCGACCGCCGCGGTCTCGGCGTAGAAGGCGACGCCGGTCGAGCGCGCCGGGTTCACCGAAGTGTTGGTGACGGGGATCGAGATCAGGTGGATCAGCGTCAGCGCCAGGCCGATTGCGATGGGCGCGAAACCGCCGGGCACCTTGGACGAGGTCGAGCCGAGGATCACGATCAGGAAGCCTGCGGTCAGGACGATCTCGATGAGGAGTGCCGCCTGCATCGAATAGCCGCCCGGCGACAGCTCGCCAAAACCGTTGGAGGCGAATCCGCCGGGCGCGAAGCCATCCGCGCCCGAAGCGATCACGAAAAGCGTTCCGGCCGCTGCGAAAGCGCCCACGACCTGCGCCGCCCAATAGGGCACCAGTTCGCTCCAGGAAAACCGCTTGGCGACCGCAAGGCCGAGCGAGACCGCCGGATTGAAATGCCCGCCGGAAATGCCGCCGACCGCATAGGCCATTGTCAGAACGGTCAGGCCGAAAGCAAAGGAAACACCGACAAAACCAATACCGAGTTCGGGATAACCGGCCGCCAGCACCGCCGCGCCGCACCCGCCGAACACCAGCCAGAACGTGCCGAAGAACTCGGCAAAAAGCTTACGCATCATTGTCCCTCTCCCCTTGTTTTCGGGGGAGAGTGCACTTTGGCGCGGGAAACGCAAGGATTCCGTAGGGTCAGGCTCTCGCCTAGCGGTGGGCGCCGCGGTCCCGATCCAGCAGCAGCTGGAACAGGATCGCCCGGATTTCGCCATCGACCTCGCCGTCGATCTTGCGCGGACGCCACCGGCGCTGGAACGCCTCCACCGCCTTGTGGCCATCGGTCACGTCGTAGCCGAAGCGTTCGAGCGCGAGGTAGAACGCCCCATCGTTGTCGAACGGATCGCCGAGCTCGATCTTGGGCGTCGGAAGGCACAGGCCGTACTCAGCCAGCCGCTCCCATGGGAACAGCTCGCCCGGATCGATCTTGCGCTGCGGGGCGATGTCGGAATGGCCCAGCACATTGGCGCGCGGCACGTCGTGGCGCTTCATGATCGCGGCGAGGAGCGGCACAAGCGCCTCGAACTGCGCCTCGCTGAAGTCGCGGTAGCCGTGAAGATGGCCGGGGTGGTCGAGCTCGATCCCGATGCTGACCGAATTCACATCCTTCTGGCCGCGCCAGTAGGAAACGCCCGCATGCCAGGCGCGCTTCTCTTCGGGCACGAGGCGGGTGACCGTCCCGTCCTCGGCAATCAGGTAGTGGGCGGAAACCTTGGCTTCAGGATCGCACATACGCTCGAGGGCCGCTTCGGGGCCGAGCATCTCGGTGTAGTGGATGACGACCGTATCGATCGCGCCGCTGCGCTCGTCGAAATTGGGCGAAAGCCGTTCCTGGTGGACCAGTTCGTCCCCTCCGCCCGCAGTGCCGGTCAACCGATCAGCCCTTCGCCCTGCGGCAGGACCGCACCGAGAACCAGCGCATCGGCGCCCTTATGATACTGCAGCCCGCCGCCGCTCTGTTCGGCGAGCAGGTTGATCATGTGGGCCGCGGCCGTGCGGCTGGTCAGCTCGCTGCGGTCGAGCGAACCGTCGAGCGCCTTGCCGATGGTCTCGTCGAACGCGATCTTGGGCCCGGCGGCGCGGACCACAATTTCGCAGGCCCCATCGCGCATTTCCGCACCGATATCGAGCGTGCCGCCGCGCACCAGTGCATCGATCGCGATCTGGGCAAAGTTGAGCAGCACCTTGACCGCAGGCTTGCCCAGCGTTGCATCGGCAAGCGCCCAATTGATCGTGACATTGGCCTTTTCGGCGATCAGCGCCTCGATGAGCGCCTTGGGCTCCTCGATATCGACCCGTTCTCCGAAACCGCCGGCTGCGCCGAAGGCGAGGCGGAAGAACTTGAGCTTGTTGGTGCTGGTATGGGCGCTCTGTTCGAGCAGCTGCATCACGTTGGCCCGCATTTCCGGGTCGGTTTCCATCGCCAGCAGCTCAAGGCCGTTCGAAAGCGCTCCGACGGGGCTGAGCAGGTCATGACACAGGCGCGAACAAAGCATCGCGGCAAGATCGATCGATTGACGGTCGTCCATTGGGATCCCGGAATGGTAAATATGCAGGGAAGGGTCTTAGCGAGGGGCGACCACATAGGGAAGCGCTTCGAACCCTGCATCCCCCGAACGCCACAGCGTGATTCGCTCTGCCGCGATTATCGCCCAGATCGCCCCATCACCGGCTGACTGCTGGCGGTCGGTGGCTGAGGGTTCGGCGCGGCCGTTGGGGTGCGAATGATAATAGCCGATCACCGAAGGGCCGCCGGACCGCGCCGCACGGTGCGCGTCGACCAGCGCCTGCGGGTCGATTTCGAAATGGCGGTCGGGTGCGGGATGGACGTTGGTTGTGGGCCGGATCGCCTTGATTGTGTCGTCCGCCCCCAGCAGGATGCCGCAGCATTCCTGAGGATGCGCCGAGGCGGCCTCTTCAAGGAGGCGTTCCACGACTGCGCTTGAGAGTTCGGCCGGCATCGCGCATGGCCCATACCATGGCCGATGGCGAAATCATCACCGGAACGCTGGAAAGCGCGGGCCGCCTCGACAAGGCGTTGGCTGAGGCGAGCGACTTGTCGCGCGAGCGGGTGAAGGGCCTGATTGCAGCCGGGGCGGTGACTGTAGGCGAAACGCTGGCGAAAAGCGGGTCGGCCAAGGTCGCGGCAGGCACGCGCTTTTCGATCGCCCTGCCCCCACCCGAAGCGTTGGAGGCCGAGCCGCAGGACATCCCGCTCGATGTGGTGTTCGAAGACGCGCACCTCATCGTCGTCAACAAGCCGGCGGGCATGGTGGTGCATCCGGCTGCAGGCAATCCGGACGGCACCTTGGTCAACGCCCTGCTCTACCATTGCAAGGGACAGCTTTCGGGCATCAACGGGGTCGCCCGTCCGGGCATCGTGCACCGGATCGACAAGGACACCTCGGGCCTGCTGGTCGTCGCCAAGTCGGACGCGGCGCATGAAGGCCTGGCGAGGCAATTTGCCGACCATTCGATCACCCGGCGTTACCTTGCCGTGTGTGCTGGTCATCCGAACCCGCCAGCGCGGACCATTTCAGGCCGGATCGGCCGTTCGGACCGGGATCGCAAGAAAATGGCGGTCCTGCCGGACGATGCGACGCGCGGAAAGCACGCGGTCACGCATTTCGAGACCTTGCAGCGCCTCGATCACGCCTCGCTGATCGAATGCCGGCTTGAAACGGGCCGCACACACCAGGTCCGCGTTCACTGTGCGTCAATCGGCCATGCGCTATTGGGAGACCCTGTCTATGGACGCACTCCCAAGGCTCTCAAAGGCCTTCTCGACGAACTCGGTTTTGCCCGTCAGGCTCTCCACGCTGCACGGCTCGGATTCAGCCATCCTATCAGCGCAGAAACCTTGGATTTCTGCGCCGAATTGCCCGCCGATATGCGGGAACTGATCGACCAAACCGCACGTTGATATCGACGAATGCCATGTGCAATTTCGCCGGCGTCCGCTATATGTAACCGCAGTGGCCCGAGAGTCGGATGCCCATCAGGGGTCCGGCAAGTGAGGTCGACGCAAGAAAGGTCAGGGTACGAGTGAGCAACACCAAAACTTTGAGCGTTCCGGCGCTCGGCGGCGAGCAGAGCCTCAACCGCTATCTCTCCGAAATCAAGAAATACCCCGTGCTGACGCAAGAGCAGGAATACATGCTCGCCAAGCGCTACGAGGAGCATGACGATACCGAAGCTGCTGCGCAGCTCGTCACCTCGCACCTGCGCCTGGTTGCGAAGATCGCAATGGGTTACCGCGGCTACGGCTTGCCGGTCTCGGACCTCATCTCCGAAGGCAATGTCGGCCTCATGCAGGGCGTGAAGAAGTTCGAAGCCGATCGCGGCTTCCGCCTCGCGACCTATGCCATGTGGTGGATCAAGGCGAGCATCCAGGAATACATCCTTCGCAGCTGGTCCCTCGTGAAGATGGGCACCACCGCCGCGCAGAAGAAGCTGTTCTTCAACCTTCGCCGGATGAAGAAGAACCTCGACGCCTACGAAGACACCGATCTCCATCCCGACGACGTGACCAAGATCGCCACCGATCTCGGCGTGCCCGAGCAGGAAGTGATCAACATGAACCGCCGCATGCTGATGGGCGGCGACGGATCGCTCAACGTGCCGATGCGCAATGGCGAAGACGGCTCAGGCGAATGGCAGGACTGGCTGAAGGACGATGGTCCTTTGCAGGACGAGCTCGTCGCCGACGCACAGGAAAGCGAAGTGCGCCACGACATGCTGGTCGAAGCGATGGACAGCCTCAACGACCGTGAGAAACACATTCTCACCGAGCGCCGCCTGACGGAAAACCCGCAGACGCTCGAAGAGTTGAGCCAGGTCTACAACGTCAGCCGCGAACGCATTCGCCAGATCGAAGTGCGCGCGTTCGAAAAGCTGCAGAAGGCCATGAAGGCCATCGCTGGCGAACGGCTGCTGCCCGGCATGGCCTGAGGCGGCTCACCAATCACCGAGGACGGCGCGAGAGACCAACCGGTTTCTCGCGCCGTTTCGTTCTAGGACTCTGACATGTCCACGCGGGCCTGGTCGAAGGCGCCGCTGCGCAGGTCGGACCGCGCCAGCGTGATCCGCATCCTGCCGCCATCGGCGAATGTCCACCCTACCAGACGCGCGCTTTCAAGCTCCAGAAGCAGCACGTCCTGCGGCTGCTCCAGCTCTGCGCCGGCGCCCGTGGGTGCCCCGCCGATCTTGCCCAGAGGCGCACGCGCCTGCGCGGCAAGATACTGGCTCCAGAACGCGTTCTGCTCGTCGGTGAGAACGTCCGGTCGGCGCGTATAGGCCTGCTTGGCGTGCTCGATAGCAACGGGGATCATGGAGGATCCGGGATGCGGGTCCCCCGCGGTCACCTGCGTCAGAGGACGTTCGACCAGCTTCAGGCGGCGATCGCCGTCCTTGCCGCCGCGCATGCGGGCCGCCACCGGCACTTCGGCAAGCCCCTCCATGATCTGCGCGATTTCGGCCGGCTTGAGCCCGTTCTTGGTCGCATGATCACGGACCATCTCGGCCAGTTGCAGAAGGTGCGCCTGCGCCGCCGTGTTGGTATCGACCTCACTCACGAAATTATTGTGTTGGGTTTCGGTCCGCGACAGTTCAGCCCGCAGGCTCGCCGCTGCGTCCTGATCGGGCTTTTCCGCTTCGAGGGCCTGGGTGAGCTTGCGGCGCAGTTCATCCACCGCCTTGCGGCTTTCCGCAGCAACGCTTTCGTTATCCGAATAGCGCGCTTCGCTCACGGCGGCGAAATCGTCGTTGATGGCATCGAGCAGGGCCAGCATGGCAAACTCGTCGACAGGGTGCAGAGCGGGGTTGGCAAAATCGAACGTGTCAGGACCGGGCGTTGGAGCTGATCCTGATCCGTCCTTCACCGTCTCGTCCTGCAGTTCGAGTGTTACCGGCCACTCGGCAAAGCAGCGCGGAATTCGCCGGCCTTGCGGTTCATCGGCGGCGAAACCGCCAAACGGACCGAACAGGGAATAGTCGAAAGCAAATGCGTCCGGTCGTTCGTCCTCGCCCGTACCGATCGTGGCCACGTGTATCAGGTGGGGGGCGTTTGTCTCCGGATGAAGAAACACCAGCATCCAGCCCTCGCGCGGCCCTTCGCCGTGCCACATGCGCTCGTCCAGATCGGCGAGGCATATGCCGGCAAAGAACACGTAGCGCTTGCCGTCCGCTTCCGGCCATTCCGCGCCGAACGGCAAATGCGGGCGCCCGCCTAGCCAGCTGCGCAAGGGCGCGTCGCGATCGATCGGGACCTGGGGTACGAGCAGGGTCGACCATTGCTCCGGCCCCTCGGGCTCGGAGGCCGTTTTCTCCAAAGTTTCGGCAGGCGCGTACGGCTCCGCTTCGTACGCCGGTGCGGGCGGCGGATCGCTCTGATCTTGCTCCGCGAATTCAGGCGACACCAGCTCGCCGGTTTCGCTTTCCGGATCCGCCTCTTCTTCCTGTTCGTGCGCGCGCTCTTCCTGCTCCCGCCGCGTGGCGGCCAGGCGGGAGAGGCGCTCGCTTGCGACACGGTCGCTTTCCGATGCGACCTGCGCCTGCTCATCCAACCGCGCGCTGCGCGCGGCTCGCGCGCGCATCACCAGCCATGCGGCCCCAAGGAGCACGACCGAGATTCCAACAGCGACGAGTATGCGGATGTCCATGCAGCGGACCTAGCGGCTAATTGCAAACAAGGAGTGGAGGCCGGGAACGCCCGGTTACGAGGGCGGCGCGAGGTCGAGAACCGCGGCGATCATCGCCTCGGTGCCGAGCGTCACCGATTCGCGCGGCGCCACCTTGAAGAGCGGCGAATGGTGCGAGGGTACTGCGGGCCCGCCGGCAGCCTCTGCGTCGAAGGCTTCCTGCGGCGTACCGCCGACCGCGAAATAGTAACCCGGCACACCGTATTCATCGGCGACGAAATAGGCGAAGTCCTCCGCGCCCATGCCGCGCTGCTCCCAGGGCTGCCAGACATCTTCACCAAGGTCGCGCTTCATCACCGCGTTGAGGCGGCGCGCGAGCTCCGGATCGTTGTTGGTGACGGGTGTGCCTTCGGACACGGTGACCGTCACCGGCAGCTCGTCAGGCAGGCCGTGCGCCTTGCCGATACCAACAGCGATGCGCTCGATCGCGGCCAGCAGCTGCGCGCGGGTCGCCTCGTCATTGGCGCGCACCGTCAGTTGAAGGTCCGCGCGGTCGGAAATGATGTTGTGCTTGGTACCCGAATGGAAGGCACCCACGGTGATGACTGCGGGCGAGAGCGGCTGGATCTCGCGACTGACGACCGACTGCATGGCCGTGACGATCTGCGATGCGATATAGACCGGATCGCGGCCCATATGCGGGCTTGCGCCATGCGCGCCGACCCCGGGTACCATGATGTCGACCGAATCCGCGCTCGAATACTGGATGGATTCGGAAGCCGAGATCTTGCCGGTGGGCAGGATCGAGGCGACGTGGAACGCCAGCGCGTAATCCGGCTTGCCGAAGCGTTCGTAGAGCCCATCATCGAGCATCGCCTTGGCCCCGCCCACGCGTTCCTCGGCTGGCTGGACGATGAACATGAGCGTGCCCGACCACTGGTCCTTCATCGCCATCAGGCGCCGCGCGGTGCCCACCATCGAGGTGATGTGCACATCATGGCCGCACGCATGCATGACCGGGTACTCCTGCCCGTCGAGCCCGACCTGGGTCGCCGTGGAGGCGTAATCGAGCCCCGATTTCTCCGGCATCGGCAGCCCGTCCATATCGGCGCGCAGCAGGATCAGCGGACCATCGCCGTTGCGGACGATGCCGACAACGCCGGTGCCGCCCACACCTTCGGTTACCTCGAGACCCGCAGCGCGCAGCTCGCTCGCCATGCGCTTGGCCGTCTCGGTTTCAAGGAACGAGAGTTCGGGATTGGCGTGAAAATGCTTGAACAGCGCTTCGAGGTGGCTGTCGTAATCCGCCGCCACGGCCTGCTTGATCGCCGCGGGATCCGCGGCTGCGGGCGCAGCGCCCAGTGAAAGGGCCGCGGCGAACGCGGCGGTGCCCAAAAGTGCCTTGCGCATTGAATACTCCCTCACGGCCCCTCGCCGGGCCGCGACGTAAGCACGACGCGCGGCGCCGGGCAAGCTGGCAGATTGCGCCATGCCCGGCCGAAGGCTAAAGGCGCGCCATGCGCTGGCTGGTTCGCTTCCTGTTCAAGGCCTTACTCGGCTTCGTTGGCCTCAGCCTCCTGCTTGTGTTGCTGTTCCGCTTCGTCCCGGTTCCGGTGACCGCCACGATGCTGATGGACGCGAACGGCATCACCAAGGACTGGACCGCGCTATCGAACATCGACCGATCCATGGTCCGTGCGGTGATCGCGGCCGAGGACGGCAAATTCTGTGCCCACGACGGCTTCGACCGCGAGGCGATCGAGAAAGCGATTGAAAGCAACCGCCAGGGCGGGCGCCTCCGTGGTGGTTCCACGATCAGCCAGCAGACGGCGAAGAACGTCTTTCTGTGGCAAGGCGGCGGTTACATCCGCAAGGGTTTCGAGGCCTGGTTCACCCTGCTGATCGAGCAGATCTGGGGCAAGCGGCGGATCATGGAAGTCTATCTCAACGTCGCGGAAACCGGCATCGGCACTTATGGCGTCGAAGCGGGCGCGCGGCGCTATTTCGGCAAGTCGGCGGCCTCGCTCACCCAGCTGGAAGCCGCGCGGATGGCCGCCGCGCTGCCGCTGCCCAAGGAGCGGTCGGTGAAGAACCCGGGCGGCTGGCTGGCGCGCCACGGCAACACGATTTCCGCGCGTATCGGCGTCGTCGCGCGTGACGGGCTCGATTCCTGCGTCTATCGCTAGGACCGAGATGGGCGCGGGTCACAACCATACGCACAGCCATGGGCACGGGCATGGCCACGGTCACAGCCACGCGCCGGCCGATTTCGGCAACGCCTTCCTGATCGGGATCATCCTCAACACAGGCTTCGTGATCGTCGAGGCGGTCTACGGCTGGATTTCCGGTTCGATGGCGCTGATTGCCGATGCGGGACACAACCTGTCCGACGTGCTCGCCCTGATGCTCGCCTGGGGGGCAAGCGTCGCGGCCAAGCGCCCGCCCTCGCAGCGGTTCACCTACGGCTACAAGAGCTCGACCATCCTTGCCGCGCTGGCCAACGCGGGCCTTTTGCTGGTCGCCATCGGCGCGATCCTGTTCGAGACACTGCACCGCATCGCCGAGCCGGCTCCCGTCGAAGGCGAAACCATGGCCATCGTGGCGGGCATCGGCATCGTCATCAACGCCGGCACCGCCGCGCTCTTCCTGCGCGGCCAGCACGACATCAACATTCGCGGCGCCTTCCTCCATATGGCGGCGGACGCGCTGGTCAGCCTCGGCGTGGTTATCGCCGGGCTCGCGATCCTGTGGACCGGGAACGCGTGGATCGACCCGGCCGTCAGCCTCGTGATCGTGGCGGTCATCGCCTGGGGCACCTGGGGCCTGCTCAAGGATTCCATCGCCATGAGCATGCTGGCGGTCCCCAAGGGCATCTCCGAGACTGACGTACGAACCTATCTCACAGGCCTTCCCGGCGTAGCGGCGGTCCATGACCTCCACATCTGGCCGATGAGCACCACCGAAACCGCGCTGACCGCGCATCTGATCATGCCGGAAGGCCATCCGGGCGATGCACTGCTGCGCGAAATCCAGCACGCGCTCGATCACGATCACGGAATTGGCCATTCAACCATCCAGATCGAACGCGAACACCATTGCGAGAGCGGTTGCTGATGCGCGCCGCTTCCGCCGAAGCCCGCGAAAAGCTCAAGGCGGCCATGCGCCGGCTGGCAGGCGGCGACCGCGCGGCGCTCGAAGAGGTTTACCGTGCAACCTCGGCGAAACTATTCGGCATCTGCTACCGTATCTTGGGGGACGAGAAAGAAGCCGAGGACGCATTGCAGGACGTCTACCTTACCTTGTGGCGCCGTGCCGACCGCTACGACCCCGAGCGGGCGAGCCCGATTTCGTGGCTGGCGACCTTTGCCCGCAACCGCGCGGTCGACCGGCTGCGCACGGGCAAGGTGCGCCGCGGCGCCGTGCCGGAGGATGAAGCCGCCCCCATTCCCGACAGCGCGCCGCTCGCCGACACGATGATGATCGACGAGGAACGCAGCGCGCGCGTGCACACTTGCCTTGAAACGCTCGACGAGACCCCGCGCGAGGCGATCCGCACCGCCTTCTTCGAAGGGCGCACCTATGCCGAGTTGGCAGAGCGCATGGACGTGCCCCTGGGGACGATGAAAAGCTGGATCCGCCGCGGGCTTGCCAAGCTCAAAGGGTGTATGGAGGCGGGCGAATGACGGCTGAGCAGACCCTTGCCGCGGAATACGCACTCGGCCTCCTCGAAGGCGAGGAACTGCTTGCCGCGCGCGCCCGCGAAGCGAGCGATCCCGCGTTTGCCGCGCAGGTGACCCAGTGGCAGGAGCGGCTGGCCCCGCTGGCCGATGCGGTCGATCCGCGAACGCCCCGCGCCGAAGTCTGGCGGCGGATCGAGGCCGAGCTCGCCGATGATGGCGGAAGCGCCGAGGTGATATCGCTGCGCCGCAGCCTGCGCCGCTGGCAATGGGCCGGCGGATTGAGTGCCGCAGCCGCGGTTGCGCTGGCCTTCCTCGCCCTGCCCCAGCTGGGCGGGCCGACTGACCCCGATGCGCCCCAGGTGGCAAACGCCGGCCAGAACCTGCCGCTGCTTGCTGCGAACATGCCTATCGAAGGCACGCCGCTCAGCCTCGACTTCACCTATCTTCCCGAAGACGACAGCCTGCTGGTCGGCGCGGTCGGCCTTTCCGCTGATGGCGTACACGACCATGAGATCTGGTTTGTCCCGGCAGAGGGCGACCTTGTGTCGCTTGGCATCGTCACGCCGGGCAAGGTCGTCGCGCATACCGTACCCGCCGATGTCGCCCGCGCGCTCGAAAGCGGATCCCAGCTGGTGCTGACGCGCGAGCCTCTGGGCGGCAAGCCGGCCGATGCCGACGCAGGCCCGGTGGTCGCAGAAGCCCGGTTTACAACGATTTAGCCACTTTTTTGCAGCCCGCTGCATCCGCAGCGCAGCCGCCTTCGTAACTCATCGCACAGGCAGGACGGGGCCTTGTGCAAAGGAGAGTTACGAATGTCGATTTCCACCAAGTTCAAAGCCGCAGCCCTCGCTTCGTTTGCGGCCATGGGCACCTTCGCCCTTGCGACCGGAGCCCCGGCTATCGCTCACGACCATGGTATGAAGGCGGCCAAGAGCCAGCCCAACATCGTCGAAACCGCTGTCGGCACTGGCGTCCACGACACGCTCGTGGCTGCCGTGAAGGCGGCGGACCTCGTGGACACGCTGTCTTCGCCGGGCCCGTTCACCGTCTTTGCCCCGACCGATGATGCCTTTGCGGCCCTGCCGGATGGCACGGTTTCGACGCTGCTGAAGCCGGAGAACAAGGGCACTCTGACCAATGTCCTCACTTACCATGTCGTCTCGGGCCGCGTGCCGGCCGCAGCGCTGACGCAGGCGATCCGCCAGTCGGGCGGTACCTACGAATTCCAGACGGTCGCGGGTGAAACGCTGAGCGCGGCCTTCGATGGCCACACCATCGTCGTGACCGACAATGCCGGTCGCACCACCAAGGTTGTCCAGGCCGATGTGAAGACCACCAACGGCGTGATCCATGTCACGGACGGGGTTTTCCTGCCCGGTTGATCCGGTTGTCCCCCAGGGTGCCGGCCGGGCCACCCCATCCTCCGCGCGGCACCCAACTCGTCCCCGCCCGGCGCACACTCTCGCCGGGCGGGGATTTTTGGGTCTTCGGACGGTTTACTGACCGAAGTTGTAGGAGAACCGCAGACCGATCTGCCGCGGAGGCAGGATGTGCGTCGAGAAGGCCCGCGGATACACGGTGCCGCCTTCGAAGTCGGTCACGGTCTGGTTGAACTGCGGCGTACCGATCGCACCGGTCTCCGCAAACTTGTCGAACAGGTTGTCGACGAACAGCGTCGCGGTCCAGTTCGCCGCTTCATACGACACCGCTGCGTTCGCAACGGCGAATCCCGGCAGCGTGAAGCTGGACCCACGCCCGCCGGCGCGCGTCAGCACGCTGCTCTGGTAGGTCAGGCTGCCGTTGAAGACGAGGCCATCGCCATTGTCGAGCGGCAGGTTGTAGGCGCTGAACAGCGAGAACTGCGTCTTCGGCGAACCGGGCAGGCGATCGCCGTCCTGGCCATCCTCGAAGCCCGAACCGAAGCCCGGAGGCGTGATCGTGCGGATCAGGTCCGGCGTGAACGCGGTCAGCGTCGAATCGGTGTAGCTGAAGTTGCCGCGCAGCTGGAAGCGGTCGGTCGCCCGCCAGCTTGCCGACAGCTCGACACCCTTCGAGCTTGCGCCCGAACCGTTGACCGTGATCGGGATGTTCGCGTTCACCGTTGCCGAGCCGAGCTGCGGATCGATCCAGTCGATGTAGTAGAACGCCCCGTTGAACGTCAGCGCCCCGTCCGCAAGCGTCGACTTGAAGCCGATTTCGTAGTTGCGGGTGGTGTCGGGCGAGAACTGGCGTTCATCGCGCGCCGAGATATCGGTCGGGTTGGGGCCGAACTGCTGGCCCGGTGCCAGCGCACAGGCGCCCTGCGTGGCGTTGGGATCGAATGCCGGGCATTCGCCGAGGCCGTTCACGCCGCCGATGCGGTAGCCTTCGCTGACCGTTGCGTAGAGCAGCAGATCGTCGCTCGCCTGCCAGGACACGTTGGCCTTGAACAGGAAGCCATTGTCCGACTGCGCAAGCGCGGGATCGAAGGCCTGGCTCGCAACCTGGTCGAGCGTAAGCGGGGTGTAGCTGAGCGGCTCGAACAGCGGGAAGTCCACCGTCGAGGCGGCCTTGAGGCTGTAGTCGTAATAGCGGCCACCCAGGGTCACGGTCAGCTGGTCAAAGAAGGTGTAGCCCAGTTCACCGAAGACCGCGGCTTCCGTCAGGCGGCTGCGCGCGGTGGAGAAGTACTCCAGCGCGTCCGGACGGTCGGTCAGGCCGAAGCCCAGAGCCGGCTGGTTCACGTACTGGACGTAGTTGGGAACGAATTCCGACGAGGAACCGGCTGCATCGAAGCGGTTGTAATAGCCGCCGAGGATCCAGTTGAATGGACCATCGCCCTTCGACACGAGGCGGATTTCCTGGTTGATCCGCTCTTCTTCGCCCACTTCGCGGGTGAAGGCGGTGAAGCCCGGGAACAGCTCGTAGCTGTATTCCAGCGTGATCAGCAGGTTGGTCTGGTCGCGCTGGCCATCGTCGCTGAAGGTGCTCCAGCCGGTTGCCGAGGTCAGTTCGGCAAAGCCGAGGTCGGCGACCATTTCGAGCGCGATCAGGTCGTTGGTGATGGTGTTGGGTTCGCGCACGCGGAAGGCGGCTTCGTAGCGGCCGACGCTGGCGGTGCTGTCAAGCAGGCCCGGCACATTGTTGCGCCAGTGCGAAACCCGGCGGCCTTCGATGTCGGCTTCCTGGTAATAGTAGGTCAGCGTCGCATCGAACCAGGGCGCCGGTTCCCAGCGCGCCGCGATACGGCCCGACAGGGTCTGCTCGCCATCGGCATCCTTGACGCGGCTGAGGCCGGCACCCGTATCGGGGTTCGTGACGCCGATCTGGTCGACCACGTTGACGTAATCGATGAAGCCCGAATTGTCGGTCCAGTCGAGCGAGCCGCGGATCGCGAAGGTGTCCGTCAGGCCGACGTTGAGCGTCATGCCGGCTTCGTAGCTGAGGCTCGATGCCTCATCGAACTTCGACACTTCGCCGCGGACCGAGCCGGTGGTTTCGCCGAACTGCGGCTTGCGCGGGATGTAGCGGATCGCGCCGCCCAGCGTGCCGGCACCGTAGAGCGTGCCTTGCGGGCCAAGCAGCACTTCGACGCGCTCGAGGTCGTTGAGCTTGAGGTCAACGAACACGGGGATTTCGCCGATGTAGGTGGCGACCGTGCCGCCGCCGTCGTTGTTGCCGTCGCCCGAGCCGATTGCGTCGACGTTCAGGCCGCGCACGATCACCGGGTTACCCTGGCGGCCGCCACGGTCGACGATGTTGATGCCGGGTACGAACGGCAGGAGGTCCGACAGTTCGGTAAGGCCCTGCTCCTCGATCTGTTCGGCGCCCACGGCCGCGATGTTGAGCGGGATGTCCTGGACCGACGCTTCGCGGCGGGTTGCGGTGACGACGATGACGTTATCGCCTGTCGGCGCGCTCGCGGCTTCGCCGCCGTCCTGCGCAAAGGCGGGGACGGCCGTAGCGGCTGCGATCATGGTGCTGCTGAGCAGCGCCGCGCGGGTGATGTGACCGGTTGTTCTCTTTTTCATATCTTACTACCTCATGATTGGGCGTTTCGAGGAGCAGCCCCTCATGCTGCAAAGCAACATGCTTCAGATTTGAGACAAGGTTGGCGAAATTTGTCAACGCCGCGACGGGACGAACTGATATTTTCGATCTTCTAAGTGCACGAAAGCAACTATTCGCCGGGAATTTCCAGGCAGCCCATGCTGCAGCGCAGCAGGCGCTGAAAGCCGATCCTTCGGCGGTGGAGGCCGTGCTGATCATGGTTGCAATCGCCGTGGAACACGGCAATGGCCCGGGCGCGGAGCGGCTCTGCGCCATCGCCGCGCGCACCGGTCATACCAGTTGCTGGCTGGCGGTTCTCGAGGCGCGCGTGGCGTTGCTCAAGCAGGACCAGGAACGCGCGCGCGAACGGGCGCTGGCGGCGAGCACGCTGGGCACGGACGACCCGCATATCGCCAATCAGCTGGGCGTCGCCTTGTCGCGCACGGGCCGCCACGCCGAGGCTGTTGCCCCCTTCCGCCAGGCAGTGGACGGCGTGCCTGACCATGCGGACTACCGCTACAACCTCGCGGTGGCTCTGCAGTTTGCGGGCGAGCTTGAGGCCGCCGAAGCCGAATTTCACGCGCTTGTCGCCCTCGCCCCCGACCATGCAAAAGGATGGGGCGCGCTTGTCCAGCTGGCGGACACGCCGGCCCCCGAATGGGACGAACGCCTTGCGCGCCTGTTCGAGGAAACGACAGAGGTCGAGGCGCGCCTGACGCTGGGCCATGCCCTCGCCCGCCTTGCCGAAGGCCGCGAGGAGTGGGACAGCTCGCTTGAATGGCTGGACCGCGCCAAGGCCGCCAAGGCGCAGGAAGTCGCCTATGCGCGCAGCTTCGCCGACGCCCTGGCCGATGCAGCAACCGCCGCCAGGAAAGCCGGAAACTTTGCGCCGAGACCCGAGGGCGACGAGCGCCCTATCTTCATCGTCGGCATGCCGCGCAGCGGGACTACTTTGGTCGAACGCATCCTGTCCTCCCACCCGCGTGTGCGCTCGGTGGGCGAGCTGTCCGACTTTGCGATCCTCCTGAAGCAGGCCCTCAAGACGCCGGGACAGCTTGTGCTGGAACCCGCGCTCCTCGAAGCGGCCGAGTCGGCGGAAGACCTCTCCAAGGTAGGAGCCGCCTATCTCGACCGGGTCGGCCAGCTGGCAGGCGAGACACCGCATTTCATCGACAAGATGCCCTTCAACGCCTTCTTCACGCCCGCCATTCTGCGCGCGCTGCCGGGCGCGCGGGTGATTTGCCTGCGCCGTTCGCCCTTCGACGTGCTGTTCGCAAACTACCGCCAGCTCTTCGCCACCGGCTTCAGCTATTACAGCTACGCCTACGACTTCGGCGACACCGCGCATTTCGTCGCCTGTTTCGAGCGTATGGCAGACGCTCTCGAAGCGAGCTTGCCGCCCGAACGCTTCCTGCCCGTCCGCTACGAGGATGTGGTCGCCGACCAGCGCGGCCAGACAGAACGGCTGCTCGAGTTCTGCGGGCTTGAATGGGACGATGCCTGCATGGAATTCCACCGCAACGCCCAGCCCGTGGCCACGGCCAGCGCCGTGCAGGTGCGCTCGCCCATTTACGCAAGCTCAGTCGAGAAATGGCGGCGCTATTCGGACGGCGCAAAGCGGGCCATAGCCGAGCTAGGCCAATACGGACTGAGGCCCTGACCGGGGTTCGGTCAGGGCCTCAGCAGATTTCCATTTCGGAAGGCTGGGAGGGCTCGCCCTAAGCGGCCTCTTCCTCGTCCTTCTTGCCGCCGTGGACCTGGATCGGTTCCTTCTTGCCCTCGACCACGTCCTTGTCGATCACGATCTCGGTCACGCCGTCCATGTCGGGCAGGTCGAACATCGTGTCGAGCAGGATCGCTTCGACGATCGAACGCAGGCCGCGCGCGCCGGTCTTGCGTTTGATCGCCCTCTCGGCAATCGCGACCAGGGCTTCGTCGGTGAAGGTCAGCTCCACGTCCTCGAGCTCGAAGAGCTTGTGATACTGCTTGGCAATGGCGTTCTTCGGTTCCTGAAGGATCGTGACCAGCGCATCGACATCGAGGTCGTGCAGCGTGGCGATGACCGGCAGGCGGCCGACGAATTCAGGGATCAGACCGAACTTGAGGAGATCCTCAGGCTCGCTCTTCTCCAGCAGCTCACCGATGCGGCGCTTGTCCGGATCGGCGACATGCGCGCCGAAGCCGATCGAACGCTTCTGCAGGCGGTCGGCGATGATCTTGTCGAGACCGGCAAAGGCGCCGCCACAGATGAACAGGATGTTCGTGGTGTCGACCTGCAGGAATTCCTGCTGCGGGTGCTTGCGGCCGCCCTGCGGCGGGACCGAAGCGGTAGTGCCTTCCATCAGCTTGAGCAGCGCCTGCTGCACGCCCTCGCCCGAGACGTCGCGCGTGATGGAGGGGTTTTCCGCCTTGCGGGTGATCTTGTCGATTTCGTCGATGTAGACGATGCCGTGCTGGGCCTTCTCGACATTGTAGTCGGAGGCCTGGAGCAGCTTGAGGATGATGTTTTCCACGTCCTCGCCCACGTAACCGGCTTCGGTCAGCGTGGTGGCGTCGGCCATGGTGAAGGGCACGTCGAAGGTGCGCGCAAGCGTCTGGGCGAGCAGCGTCTTGCCCGAACCGGTCGGGCCGACGAGCAGGATGTTCGACTTCGCCAGCTCGACATCGCCGGCCTTCGCGCCGTGCTTCAGGCGCTTGTAATGGTTGTGCACCGCGACCGAGAGGACGCGCTTTGCACGGTCCTGCCCGATGACGTAGTCGGCAAGCGTGGCGCAGATTTCGGCGGGCGTGGGAACATCGCCTTCCTTCTTGCCGGTCAGTCCCGCCTTGGTCTCTTCACGGATGATGTCGTTGCACAGCTCGACGCATTCGTCGCAGATGAACACGGTCGGGCCCGCGATGAGTTTCCTCACCTCGTGCTGCGACTTGCCGCAGAAGCTGCAATAAAGGGTCGATTTGCTGTCGGTACCGCTCAACTTGGTCATATCCTAAACGTCTTCCCCGCGCTCCCGTCGGAAGATTCCCGACTGTAGGGCGCATGGGACATGGGTCAATATCCTAGGTATCGCGCACCCCTTGCCACAAGCTGAAGCGGCAAGGTTGCCCAATTCCTACGACATTCTTGCAACAGTCCCGCGCAGGAACAGGTTCCGTGCGCGGGGTAAACTGCTGGATCACTCGGGCGCGCCGCCCGATCCTTCGGCATCGCCGCCTTCACTTTCGGGGCGGGTCTCGAAGACCTTGTCGACGAGGCCGAACTTCATCGCTTCCTCGGCTTCGAGGAAGGTGTCGCGGTCCATCGCCTTTTCGATCTCTTCGAGGCTCTGGCCGGTGTATTTCACATAAAGGTCGTTCATGCGCTTCTTGATGCGCAGGATTTCGCGCGCCTGGATTTCGATGTCCGAGGCCATGCCGCGCGCGCCGCCCGAAGGCTGGTGGACCATGATGCGCGCGTTCGGCAGCGCAATGCGCATGCCCGGCTCACCGGCGGCGAGCAGGAAGCTGCCCATCGAGGCCGCCTGGCCCATGCACACGGTCGAAACGCGCGGCTTGATGTACTGCATGGTGTCATGGATCGCCATGCCGGCCGTCACCACGCCGCCGGGCGAGTTGATGTACATGCTGATCGGCTTGGAGGGGTTTTCGCTTTCCAGGAACAGCAGCTGGGCGGTGATGAGCGAAGCCATGCCGTCTTCCACCTGGCCGGTCACGAACACGATTCGTTCGCGCAGCAGGCGGCTGAAGATGTCGAAGCTGCGTTCGCCGCGGCTGGTCTGCTCCACAACCACGGGCACGAGCGCGCCGGTAACGGGGTCGGTGGTGAACTGGCCCTGGGTGCCGTGTGCATCGCTGCCGAACAGGTTGATCATGAATATTCCTCTTGCCGGATCGTTTGGCCGCCTATGTCGCCATGGCCCCCGCGATGTTCAAGGGGCTTTACCAAGCAATGCACCGGATATGTCGGAGATGACCAATATCGGGGCAGCCTTGCGGGACTAATGGACCACACATGTCGTCGGTCGAAGGGACGAATCCGTTTGTCGGGCTTCGAATGGCATCGGTCGAAGCGGGATTGGGATTACTGCCTACAAGCGTAGACGAAGCGCAAGAAAACAACGGAAGACTGCAATTCCATGACCTTACGCTTTGCCCCCCTCGCCGTATCCACCCTCGCCCTGGCCGCTTCTTTCGCGGCTCCTGCCCACGCCCAGGACGAGGCCGGCGATAGCGAGGCCAACGCCGTCCTGGCACCGCCGCCTTCCGATGGCGCGCAGGTCTTCGAGCCGGCCTATTTCGCCCAGTTCGCCCCGCGCAACGCGCTCGACATGGTCAGCCGCATCCCCGGCTTCACCATTAGCGGCGGCAACGACCAAGGCCAGCGCGGCCTCGGCCAGGCCAACCAAAACGTCATCGTCAACGGCGAGCGTTTCTCGAGCAAGTCCGACAGCCTGCGCGACCAGCTTCGCCGGATCCCCGCGAGCGATGTCATCCGCATCGAGATCCTCGACGGCAACTCCACCAACGTGCCAGGCCTCACCGGCCAGGTCGCCAACGTCGTCTACACCCGCAGCGAGACCTCCGGCCAGTTCCGCTGGGAGACCGGCTTCCGCGCACACAACACCGAAGCGCAACTCTTCGGGGGCGAGGCCTCGATCACCGGCAGCAGCGGCGCGCTCGACTACACAATCTCGATTTCGAACGACAACAACCGCTTCGGCGCCGACGGTCCGACCATCATCACGGACGGCACGGGCGCTCTGATCGAGGAGCAGTACACCAAGCTGTCGGGCAAGTTCGACAACCCCAAGCTCGCAACCATCTTCGGCTATGATTTCGGCGGCGGCGTGGTGGCCAACCTCAACCTCAGCTACCGCGAGGATTACTTCAAGCGTAGCGAACCGGAGATCGGCACGCCGGTCAACGGTCCCGTCCGCACCCGCGATTTCTACATCGAGGAAGACGGCCCCGAATACGAGATCGGCGCCGACATCGAATTCCCGCTCGGCCCCGGCAAGCTGAAGCTGATCGGTCTCGAACGTTTCGAGCGCGACAATTTCGTTTCCACCGTCGTCGACAGCTTTTCCGACGGCAGCGCCAGCAGGGGCTCGCGCTTTGCACAGGTCAACGAGGCGGGCGAACGGATCGGTCGCTTCGAATACGGCTGGGGGATGCTCAACGCCGACTGGCAGCTCTCGGGCGAGGCCGCGTTCAACCGCCTGGACCGCGTCTCCAGCCTGTTCGTGCTGAACAGCGCCGGAGAGTTCGACCAGATCCCCTTCCCCGCCGGCATCGGCGGCGTGACCGAAGACCGCTATGAAGGCAGCCTCAGCATCTCGCGCGAGCTTTCCGACACCTTCTCGGTCCAGCTCATCGGCGCGATGGAATTTTCAAAGATCGAGCAGACCGGATCGGCCGCGAATTCGCGCAGTTTCAAGCGCCCCAAGGGCTCGTTCGCTGCCACCTGGAAGCCGGCCGACGATTTCGACATCTCGGTCACGGTCGCGCGCCGCGTAAGCCAGCTGTCCTTCGGCGATTTCCTCGCCAGCGTGAACCTCAACAACGACAACAGCAACGGCGGCAACAACGAGCTGGTGCCCTACCAGAGCTGGAACGTGGAGATCGAGGCGAACAAGACGCTTGGCGAATGGGGTTCGATCCAGCTCCAGGCCCGCCAGGCCTGGTTCGAGGATTTCATCGACTGGTTCCCGCTTGCCAATGGCGGCGAGGCGCGCGGCAATATCGGCGATGCGGACCGGCTGCACCTGCAGGCGAACGCCACCATCAATCTCGACCCGATCGGATTCAAGGGCGCGCGGCTCGACATCGAAGCGGTCAAGCGCTGGATGAACGTGACCGATCCCTTCACCGGCGAGACCCGTCCCTTCTCCTACGACCAGGAAGGGATGTTCGAGATCGACTTCCGGCACGACATTCCCTCGACCGACTGGGCCTGGGGCGCAAACCTCAGCCACTTCGACAACGCGCCCTATTCGCGCCGCTTCGAAGCAGGCCGTGACTGGGAAGGACCGCTGTGGGGCATGCTCTTCATCGAGCACAAGGACGTCTTCGGCCTGACCGTGAGGGCGCGCGCGATGAACCTGCTGGGCGCCCGCAACCGCTGGCAGCGCACGGTCTTCGACGGACCCCGCCCCAATGGCGCGGTGCTGTTCAACGAGGACCGGAATCGCCGCATCGGCCCGATTTTCCGCCTGACCGTCAGCGGCGACTTCTAACGCGCAGGACCCAAGCGGGCCCCACGCGCGTTGGATGCGCAAAGGGGGCAGGATTTGGAACTCGATCCACGCATTGTGATGTTCATCGTGTTCGGCGCGGGGCTGACCCTCGCCGTGACGCTCGAACGCTGGCTGGCGAAGGTCTGGCTGTCGCTGCCCATCCTCTACGTCGCCGTCGGCTACGCACTGTGGTCGCTGCCCCTGGGCCTTCCCAGCATCAACCCGACCACCGATGGCTTCGACGCCCTGACGCTCGAATACATCACCGAGTTCATCGTCATCGCCTCGCTGATGGCGGCGGGGATTGCGATCGACCGTCCGGTGAGCTGGAAGAACTGGGGCCAGATCTGGCCCCTGCTGGTGATTGCCATGCCGCTCACCATCGCCGCCGTGGCCCTGCTCGGCTGGTGGGCGCTGGGCCTCGCCCCGGCAAGCGCCATGCTGCTCGGCGCTGCGCTAGCCCCCACCGATCCGGTGCTTGCGCGCAGCGTGCAGGTGGGTCCGCCCGGTGAGGACGAACGCCACGATGTGCGTTTCAGCCTGACCGTCGAAGCCGGCCTAAACGATGGCCTTGCCTTCCCCTTCACCTACCTCGCCATTGCCGCAGTGGGCATGACCGCGCTGGGCGACTGGACGCTCGAATGGGCGGCCTTCGACCTCGTCTGGCGGATCGCGGCGGGCTGCGTCGTTGGCTGGTTCGTCGGCCGGGTGGGCGCCTGGTACGTGTTCGAGCGCGAAGCCGATGCGCCGATGGAGGACATCGACGAGGATAGCGAAACGTCAGGCCGCCCTGTCTATTCAACCAGCGAAGGCCTGATCGTGCTCGGCACGCTGCTGCTGGCCTATGGACTTGCCGAGATCGTCGAGGGCTACGGTTTCCTTGCCGTCTTCGTCGGCGCCGTGACCGCGCGCCAGCAGGAGAACCGCAGCCGCTATCACAAGATCAGCCACCACTTCATCGACCAGATCGAACAGATCGTGCTGGTCGCAGTGCTCTTCGGGTTCGGGGCGATGCTGGCAAGCGGCGTGCTGGGCGCGCTGACCTGGCCGGCGGCGCTCGTGGGCATCGCGCTCGTGTTCCTGATCCGCCCGCTCTCCGGCCTGCTGGCCGAGCTCAATTGCGACCTGCCGATGATCGGCAAGCTGGCCGTGGCATTCCTGGGCGTGCGCGGGATGGGCTCGATCTATTACCTGGCCTATGGCCAGAACAGCGCCGATTTCGACCAGATCGAATTGCTGTGGGCGACCGTGAGTTTCACGATCCTGCTTTCGATCGTGGTGCACGGTATCGTTTCCGGCCCCTTCATCCGCCACGTCGAGAACCGGCGAGCGCATGTCCACACCGGCCAGGATACCAGCATGGCCTCGCTGTCGCCTGGCGGCACCGATATCGAGATCGAAGAGCCGACCAAACCCGGCTAGCGAGGGCCGCAGCCCTATACGCAAAGGGGCGGCGAACCGAAGTCCGCCGCCCCCTTGTGCGTTGCCGGTAAGCGAGGCTTACTTCTTGGCAGCGGCCTTCTTGGCCGGAGCCTTCTTCGCCGCAGGCTTCTTGGCAGCCGGCTTCTTGGCGGGTGCCTTGTCGTCGGCAGCCTTCTTGGCCGGGGCCTTCTTGGCGGCGGGCTTCTTGGCCGGAGCCTTCTTCGCAGCCGGCTTGTCGTCGGCCTTCTTCGAAGCGGCCTTCTTTGCCGGGGCCTTCTTCTTGGCCGGAGCCTTCTTCTTCGGCTTCTCTTCGGTGGTCTCTTCCGCTTCGATCGCAGCTTCGAGTTCCTCGCGCGTCACTTCGCGGTCGGTGATCTCGGCCTTGTCGAAGAGGAAGTCGACGACCTTGTCTTCGTACAGCGGCGCGCGCAGCTGAGCGGCAGCCATCGGGTCCTGCTGGACGTACTGGACGAAACGCTCACGATCTTCCGCGCGGTACTGCTGGGCAGCCTGCTGGATGAGCATGTTCATTTCGTTGGCGTTGACTTCGACGCCGTTCTTCTGGCCGATTTCCGACAGCAGCAGGCCAAGGCGGACGCGACGCTCGGCGATCGAGCGGTAATCGTCCTTCTCGTCTTCCATTTCCTTGAGCATGGCTTCGGCGTCGTCCGACTGCGCGGCTTCCTGCTGGAGCTGGGCCCAGATCTGTTCGAACTCGGCGTCGACCATGCCCTGCGGCACGGCGAAGTCGTGGCCAGCAGCCAGCGCGTCGAGCAGCTGGCGCTTCATCTGCGTGCGGGTGAGGCCGGCAGTTTCCTGCTCGAGCTGGCCGCGCAGCAGTTCCTTCAGCTTGTCGAGGTTTTCGAGGCCGAGGTTCTTGGCGAATTCGTCGTCGATCTTGGTGTCGGTCGGGACCTTCACCTGCTGGACGGTGATGTCGAACTGCGCGTCCTTGCCCTTGAGGTTTTCCGCCGGATAGTCCTCGGGGAAGGTCACGGTGATGGTCTTCTTGTCGCCGGTCTTCACGCCGGTGAGCTGCTCTTCGAAGCCGGGGATGAACTGGCCCGAGCCGATGACGAGCGGGGTGTTCTCGGCCTTGCCGCCTTCGAATTCGACACCGTCGATGCTGCCGACGAAGTCGATGATCAGCTGGTCGCCGTCGCCCGCCTTCTTGGTCTTGGCAGCATCCTTGTAGGCCTTGTTGTTCGACGCGATGCGCTCGACCGCTTCGTCGACCTGCTCGTCGGTGACCGGAACGGTCAGGCGCTCGAGCGTGAGGCCATCGGTGTCGGGCGCTTCGATTTCGGGAAGCACTTCGACGTCGACGGTCAGTTCGGCGTCCTTGCCTTCTTCGTAGCCTTCAGCGAGCTCGACCTTCGGCTGCATCGCCGGACGCAGCTTGTTTTCAGTCATCACCTGGTCGACCGATTCGCGGATCATGTCGTTGACCGTCTGGCCGTGCAGCTGTTCGCCATGCATCTTGCGCACGAGGTTGGCCGGAACCTTGCCGGGGCGGAAGCCCGGCATTTTCACCTGCGGAGCGATCTTCTTCACTTCGCCGGTAACGCGCTCTTCGATTTCCGCAGCCGTGATGGTGACGGTGTAGGCGCGCTTGAGGCCTTCGTTGGCGGTCTCTTTGATCTGCATGGGTTGAAACTCGTGACTTTCCAAAAGCGATATGTGCGGTGGGATTGCTTGCAGCGGCGGCACTGGTGCGGGCGAAGGGACTCGAACCCCCACATCTTTCGATACTGGTACCTAAAACCAGCGCGTCTACCAGTTCCGCCACGCCCGCTAACCCGAACGAAGCTGCGCGAAAGGCGCAAGGCCCTTCACGTGTAGGCGCGTGCCTCTAGTAGAGAGCGGCGCTTAGCGCAAGCGCGGCGAGGATGGATGGAACGACCGGCCACGCTGGACCGTTTGAAGTGGTGCAACAGCTCCGAGGAGGATGAGCATGAACGGCCAGCCAGACCCCGATACCGTGGAGCCAGGTGCACCGCAGGAAATACCTCCGGCAGCCCCTCCAAACGAAGCTCCGATGGAGGAACCGCCCGGCTTCGAGCCGCCTTCGCCCGACACCGACGATCCCGGCCAGCATCCGCTGGAAACGCCGCCGCCGCCCGATTGACCTTGCCCGCTGGTCCGAGCCGCATTATCGGCGCGCCATGAGCGAAGAAACCACAAGCCAGACCCCGCCCGACCACCTCTCGGTCAATCCGAAGAGCGAGCATTTCGACGTCGAAGTGCTCAAGCGCGGCGTCGGCATCCGCTTCAAGGGCAAGCAGCGCACCGACATCGAGGAATATTGCATTTCCGAAGGCTGGGTGCGCGTTCAGGCCGGCAAGACCGTCGATCGCAAGGGCAACCCCCTGACGCTCAAGCTTACCGGTCCGGTTGAGGCGTGGTACGAAGACCTCGGCGACAACCCGCCGGTCGCCAAGGCGTAGCTATCAGTCGGCGAAATCGGCAAAGGCGCTGAGGAAGCGGCGCGAGGTTTCCTTGCGCGCCGGCGCCTGTGCGATCTGCACGCGCGGCTGCGGGGCCGCGCGGCCCTCGCCATAGATAAATCCGGAAACCGGCCACGCGGTGCGCCCGACATCGCCGAGCGGCGCGTACCAGACGCGGACCTCGCTCCAGTCGTTTGCGGGCGAGACGTCCACGGCCAGCACATCCTTCTCGATCTGCCCCCGGCGCCCGTTGATCGGCGACCAGTTCGCATGGTCGAGCAGCACGCGGCGCGAATCGAGCACGCGGCTGACCGCGGCGACATGGCCGCGGGTCATGCTGCGATGCGGGCGAAAGGCCATGACCGCGCCCACGCGCGGCTCGTTGCCGGTCGCGTAGCGGCCCTGCGCCTGGCCCCACCAGGTGTGGGCATCGCCATAGATCTCTATCCCTGAAACCTGGCGCGCGTAGGGCACGCATTGCAGGTAGGCGTCGAGTTCGGCGCTGGGCTGCGGATAGCCTGCATAGTCTTCGGCCAGCGCCGGGGTGGCGCAGGCGAGGAGGGTGAGAGCTGCTAGTGGTCCCTTCATGAAAAGGGCGGATAGACCCGTTAACCTTGTCGCCACCCTTCGGTTTAGGGTTAACGCGAATTCACCATGAACCGCGCTTCGGCTTGCAAAGCGCGGCGTAAAGCGCCACTTGCCGCGCCATCATGGTGCCCTCCTCCTCCAAACCCACGGTGATCATCATCGGCCGGCCCAATGTCGGCAAGTCGACGCTGTTCAACCGGCTTGTCGGCAAACGTCTCGCGCTGGTCGACGACCAGCCGGGCGTGACGCGCGATCGCCGTTTCGGCGATGCCGAGATCGCGGGGCTCGAATTCCAGGTAGTCGACACCGCCGGCTGGGAAGACGACGATCCGGAAAGCCTGCCGGGCCGGATGCGCAAGCAGACCGAAGTCAGCCTCGAAGGGGCGGACGCGGCGCTGTTCGTTTTCGATTCGCGCCTCGGCCTCACGCCGCTGGACGAGGAAATCGCGCGCTGGCTGCGCGGTCAGGAAGTGCCTGTCGTGCTCGTCGCCAACAAGGCCGAAGGCAGCCAGGGCGATGCGGGCATTTACGAAAGTTTCTCGCTGGGCTTCGGCGAACCGGCGGCGATCAGCGCCGAACATGGTGAAGGCATTGCCGACCTGTTCGGTCACCTGTGGCCGATCATCGGCGCCAAGGCCGAAGCCGCCGAGATCGAAGCCCAGATCGACGAGGAAGACGAAGAGGCCCTCCTCGCCGGCCCGATGAAGCTGGCGATCGTCGGACGCCCGAATGCGGGCAAGTCCACGCTCATCAATCGCCTGCTCGGCGAAGACCGCCTGCTGACCGGCCCCGAAGCCGGCATCACCCGCGATTCGATTGCAATCGACTGGGAGTGGACCGACCCCAAGAGCGGCGAAGCGCGCGAGATCCGCCTGATCGACACCGCCGGCATGCGCAAGAAGGCGCAGGTGGTCGACAAGCTGGAGAAACTCTCGGTCGCCGATGCGCGCCGCGCGGTGGACTTTGCCGAAGTGGTCGTGCTGCTCCTTGATGCGACCCGCGGCCTAGAAGCGCAGGACCTCAAGATCGCCAACATGGTGCTCGAAGAAGGCCGCGCTCTGATGATTGCGATCAACAAGTGGGACGTGGCCGAAGACGCCAGCTCGCTGTTCAACGGTATTCGCGAAGCGCTGAACGAAGGCCTGGCACAGGTGCGCGGCGTGCCGCTGTTCGCGGTCAGCGCCAAGACCGGCAAGGGCCTCGACCAGATGCTGGGCGGTGCCTACCAGCTGCGCGAGGCGTGGAGCCGCCGCGTCCCGACCGCCGCGCTCAACCGCTGGTTCGACGATGCGCTGGAAGCCAACCCTCCGCCCGCGCCCAAGGGCAAGCGGATCAAGCTGCGCTACATCACGCAGGCGAGCATCCGCCCGCCCCGTTTCGTGGTCTTCGGGACGCGGCTCGAAATGCTGCCCAAGAGCTACGAGCGCTATCTGGTAAACGGCATTCGCGACAAGCTGGGCTTCGACGCTGTGCCCGTGCGCGTGGTGCTGAAGAGCCCGAAGAACCCTTACCAGAAAGACTAGGCGGCGATGGTGCTCGATATCCTCAGCGCCCTGCCCGGTATCGAAATCCTCGAGCGCACGAGCTCGACCCTGCGCGTGCAGCAGGTCGTCCAGCTCAGCCTTGCCCCGGCCTTCCTGCTCGCCGGGATCGGCGCGGTCATGAATGTCATGACCAACCGGTTGATCTGGGTGGCCAACAAGATCGAACGCATCCTCGATGCAGGCGATGAGGGCGATGTCGCTGCCATGCGGGCGGAGCTGCCGGCACTCGAACTGCGCCGCATCTACGCCCAGCGCGCGGTCATGTTCAGCACCGCATCGGCGCTCGCCATCAGCGTGGTGATCGTGCTCCTCTTCGTGAGCGCCTTCGTCCGCACCCCGCTGGGCACACTGGTCGCGGCGACCTGGGTCATTTGCATGGGGCTGCTGGTAGCCGGCCTCGGCTCGTTCCTGATGGAAACCCGCACCGCCGCCCACCGCAATCGCGAGCGCATGCGCGAGCGGCGCGGCGCAAGCGACTAGCCAGGCCTTTGCGGCGACTCACGGCCCCATGATACCCTCCCCGGCTGGGGAGATGGAACATGCACAAGACTCTGATCTACGCCGCGCTGGTGGCGGGAAGCACCGCGTTTGTCGGCCCGATGACGGCCACGGCGGAAGCCGGCATTTCGCAGGCGACGCTCGACGCGCTCGATCCGACCCGGCCGGGGCGCCTCGCGTGCAGGGGCCAGTTCACATCCGCCGCAGCGCTCGACCGGCGCCTCGCGCTCGCCCAGGATTACGCCACCCGGCTCGGCGCGACGGGCGGACCGATCAAGCTGTTCGACCAGATCGGTCCCAACCAGATCCCGGCCACCGGGCTTTCCCCGGAAGCGCGGCGCTATTTCGACCAGGGCGTGGCGCTCGTCTACGGCTTCAATCACAAGGCGGCGATCCGCAGCTTTGCGCAGGCCGCGCGGATCGATCCGGGCTGCGCCATGTGCTGGTGGGGCATCGCGCTGGCCAATGGGCCGAACATCAACGCCGGAATGGACGACAAGGCCAACCAGGCCGCGCTCGAGGCGCTGGAGCAGGCCGAGGCGCAAGGCAGTGCGCTGTCACCGCTCGAGCGCGAACTGATTGCGGCGCAGAAGATGCGCTACTCGGCTTCGGGCGATGCCGACAGGGCGGCGCTCGACGCGCAGTACGCCGACGCGATGATGGCGCTGGCCAAGGCCAATCCGGCGAATGATGATTTGCTGATCCTTGCAGCGGAATCGGCGATGAACACACGGCCGTGGGATTACTGGACTGACGACAAGCAAGCCCAGCCCCGCATTGGCGAGGCGGTCGCGCTGATCGAGACGGTGATCGCGCGCAACCCGCAGCACCCGCAGGCCTCCCACCTCTACATCCACCTGATGGAGAACGGCCCCGAACCCAAGCGGGCAGAGGCGGCAGCCGACGAGCTGGCGCGCAGCGGCCCGGGATCATTAGGCCACCTCGTCCACATGCCCGCGCATATCTACTACCGCATCGGTCGCTACGCGGATTCGATGGAAGCCAACATCGAAGCTGCCCGCGCGGATGAAGAGTATCTCGCCATTGCGGGCGACGACGGGCTCTACCGCTACGGCTATTATCCGCACAATGTGCACTTCCTGCTGACCTCGGCCCAGATGATCGGCAATCTCAACGCGGTTGCTGGCGAGACCGAGCGGCTGAAGTCGATCCTCAACGAGGACATCGCGCGGCAGATGCCCTGGGTGCAGGCAATCCACGCGGCCCCCGCCTTTGCGCTGGCGCAGTATGGATCGCCCGAAGCGATCCTCGCGCTCACGGCGGAGCCGACCGACCTCGCCTATGTCGAGACAATGCGCCGCTACGCGCGTTCGGTCGCCTATTCGCTGCAGGGTGACGAGGCGGCCTTCGAGCGGGAAGTCGCCGCACTCGAAGCCGCAGCCGTGTCGGACGATTTGGCCGCCATGAGCGAACAGGGCTTCCCGGCTCCCGATCTCGCCAAACTGGCGGCCCATGTTGCGCATGGCCGTTTTGCGCTGGCCAATGGCGACCCCGCGGCGGCGGTCAGGGCCTTCGAGGCGGCCGAGGCGATCGAGGCTACGATCCGCTACAACGAGCCGCCCTATTGGTATTATCCGGTGGCGCAGTCGCGCGGCGCCGCGCTTTACGCGATGGGGCGCCACGACCAGGCGAGCGCCGCTTTCCGCAAGGCGCTGTTCCAGGCACCCAACAACGGCTGGGCGCTCTACGGTCTGTCAAAGTCCGAAGCGAAAGCGGGACGGCGGCTCGAAGCCACAGCCGCGAAAGCCAAGCTCGACGAGGTCTGGCAAGGCGATGCGACGTGGCTGCGAATGACCCGCCTGTAGGCTAGCCCTCTTCGCCTTCGCCCGCGGGCTTGCTGTTGAGCTGGACGTAGTTTTCCAGCCCCATACGCTCGATCATGTCGAACTGGGTTTCGAGGAAGTCGACGTGCTCTTCCTCGCTTTCGAGGATGCGTTCGAAGATCTCGCGCGTGGTGTAGTCGCGCACGCTTTCGCAATATTCGATGGCGTCGCGCAGCAGCGGGATGGCTTCGTATTCGACCGCGAGGTCGGCCTTGAGAATTTCCTCGACCGTCTCGCCGACCTTCAGCTTGTGGATTGCCTGGAAGTTGGGAAGGCCGTTCAGGAACAGGATGCGCTCGGCCAGGATGTCGGCGTGCTTCATCTCGTCGATCGATTCGTGCCGCTCGTACTCAGCGAGCTTGGTCACGCCCCAGTCGGCCAGCACACGGTAGTGGAGCCAGTACTGGTTGATCGCCGTCAGCTCGTTGGTGAGCGCCTTGTTGAGGAACTCGATGACTTTCGGATCACCCTTCACGGCCCGTTCTCCTTTGCTTGGAACCGGCTGCGGATATGGGCGCGCAAGCGCGCGCTTGGCAAGAGCGGAAATGCGAAAAAACGGCGGAAATCCGTCAGTTGCGAGCGATTTGCGTTAGCGAAAAATCAGGCAGCGGCGGGCACGTATCCCAGCTCGCGTTCCTCCTGCAGGATGCCGTCGGCCTCTTCGAGGCAGGTGCCGCAGCACGCCGGCTTGCCCATCGCAGCGTAGCACGCTTCCGCATCGCCGGACACGTGACGCGCGGCGCGGCGCAGTTCGCTTTCCCTGATGGCGTTGCAGATACAGACGTACACTTCCGAACTCCTGCGATTGATTCGCAAGAGCAGATTTAGTGCGACTCGTTCTCAATAGCAAGTGCCGGAGGCGCGATTTACCGTTTGAGCGGGAACAGCCTGCGGTAGGTCAGGCAGCGCCACAGCCATTCGAGTGGGCCGAATCGGTACCGCTGGAGCCATGGTTTCGACCACAGCAGCATCAGCGCCCAGGCGGCGATCGCCACAAGGTAAAGCTCGCTCCGGCCCAGCTCGCCGAACAGGCCGCCTGCCCAGCCGTGGAACACGAACAGCATCAGCACCGATGTGCCGAGGTAGTTGGTGAAGGCCGCCCGCCCGGCAGCCGAAACCCGTTCCGCCAGCCAGCCGCTCGCGCGCATGCCCCACAGCGCCAGCAGCGCAGCAAGGCCGAGGATCACCAGTCCGCGCGGCAGCATCGAGAAGCCAACCATCGCCGCGAGCGTGCCGTAATAGGTGAGCCCGCCATCCTTGGCCCACAGCGCAACAGGGATTGTCAACGCCGTGCCGACAAGGACCAGGCCCCAGCCCCACGCGCGCTGGCGTCCCGGGTCCAGCCCTCCATCGAACAGGCCGTAGCGATAGGCGGCCATGCCGATCAGCATCAGCGGCAACGTCTCGAACCAGAACATGAAGAGGTAGAACGGCAGTTCCTGCGCATGCACCTCGATGTTATGTGCAACCCAGCCTGCATAATCGCCGTTCGAAATGAGCTCGGTCTCCAGACGTCCGTCGGCAAGGTCTTCCTGCTTGGAGGCTTCCAGCTCCTCGGCCATCTCCGCAAACGCGGCGCGCTCGCCCATCTCGCCATCGGCGACCATCGGCAGCAGTCCTACAAAGCCGGCGTAAAGCAGCACGCCGCCGATATAGCCAAGGACACCGAGCACCAGCTGATTGCGGCGCGAAAGACCCACGAAGAGCAATCCGGCGAGCCCGGCACAGGCGTAGAGGAAGAGGATGTCGCCGCGCCAGATGAAGAAATAGTGCAGCAGGCCGAACAGGCCGAGCCACAAGAGCCGCTGCGCTTGCAGCCAGCTGCCCTGCCCCCGCGCCCAGGCTTTCTCGAGGAAGAGATACATGCCGGCCCCGAACAGGAGCGAGAACAGCCCGCGCATCTTGCTGTCGATCAGGACGAACTGGCCGACCCACATCCAGTCTTCCGCAGCGCTGTGGGGCACGGTGAAGGCATCGGGGTACATATAGGCCGTCATCGGCTGCCCGAAGGCCACGATATTGGCGGCCAGGATACCCATGACGGCTATCCCGCGAATGAAGTCGAGGCTGCCGATCCGCGTGCCGGTGCCAGCCGCGATCGGCTGTGCGGGGCTATCGGGCGTGCTCGTTTCGGATGTGTCCATGCCAGACCGTGTGTATCAGGTCGATAACACGGTCAACCCGAAAGGCGCGGGCGGGTCACTCAGCGGGTGACGAGGCATCCTTGCCCGCTGCGCTTCAGCGAGGCGCAGGCAGCGGCAGCCTGGTCCCGGCTGGCGTAGCCTCCGGCCAGCAGCTTGGTCAGATTGCCGGACTTCACCAGAAGGCGCTGGCGGCCGGCGATCTCGCTGCGCCCCGACAGGCTGTTCCAAAGCCGCTCCGCATTGCCGGCAACGCCGAAGGCGCCCAGCTGGACTTTCCACGGCCCACTCGACGGCGCGGTGCGGGTTGCCGCGGCGGGCGCAGACGCCGGGGCGGCTGCCACGGGCGCAGCCGGGCGAGTTGCGGCGGCCACGGCTTCGCGGCTTAGTGTTTCCTCGCGCCGGGCGACAACGGTCGGCTGGGCGGCCGGCAGTGTATAGTCGGCCCCGGGTGCGGTAGTGGTGCGCGGCGCGCTTCCCGCGACACGCGGAGTTCCCGATGGCCGTGGGGCGGGCGCGCGGACGGTAGCAGGCACGCTGGGCGCATCGGTGCCGCCGGTGGCAAGGTCGACCGCGGCAAGCTGGCGCGCGCGCGCTGCCTCGGCCTCGGCCTTGAGCGATGCGGCAAGCGGCTGGGCCGCTTCGCGATCAGCGAGCGGGATGTAATCGTCCATCTGCGCCAGCGCGCCGCGCGCCTGCGGCAGGCCCGCCGAATTGGCGAGCGTCAGCAGGGCATAGGCGCGGCGCCAGTCCTTGGCGACGAGGTCGCCGTTGAAATGCGCGATGCCGAGCACGTATTGCGCGCGCGGATCGCCGCGCATTGCGGCCGCTTCGACATAGGGCATGGCCTGTTCGCGCGCGCCGCGCTGGAACAGCAGCAAGCCGAAATTGTCGGCGGCCTTCACATGCCCCTGATCAGCCGCGCGCGCGTAGAGCGCCTCGGCCTGGTCGAGATTGGTTTCGACGCCCCGGCCCAGCCGGTAGGCCTGCGCCATGTTGAACTGGGCATCGGGATCGCCTTGCGCGGCGGGCCCCGCCCATTCGCGCACGGCGGTCGCGAAATCGCCCGCGGTCCAGGCGTCGACCCCGGCCTTCACATCGGCAAGTGCAGGCGACGTCATGAGGCCCCCGGCCACCAAAACTCCCGCCATGAACGCTGATCTGGCCACTCGTCGCATTGCCTAGCCCTTCCCTTGCCGCGGCGCCGGTAGATGCGCCGGTTTGAGGTCATCCTATAGTAAATCGCGCGTTAGCAAAGTGTTGCCCTGCGGATTTCCGTCTCCTCCGCCACCTATCTCCCATCCGGTTAACCTAAAATTAGGGCTGGTCTGCGATTGCCATGCCAAGACCGCTGCAAACAGCTGCAGCACGATTGAATTGGACACGAGCGCAAACCAGGGGGACCAAACCTTGCGTGTACTGGCATTGGCATCGCAGAAGGGTGGATCGGGTAAGACCACGCTTTCGGGACATCTGGCCGTTCAGGCCCAGCGCGCAGGCGCCGGTCCCGTCGTCCTGATCGACATCGACCCGCAGGGTTCGCTCGCAGACTGGTGGAACGAACGCGAGGATGAATATCCCGCCTTCGCCCAGACCACTGTTGCTCGCCTTGCAAACGACCTCGCCATCCTGCGCCAGCAGGGCTTCAAGCTGGCCGTGCTCGACACGCCGCCGGCCATTACCATGGCGATCCAGTCGGTCATCTCGGTTGCCGAGCTGATTGTGGTCCCGACCCGTCCGAGCCCGCACGACCTGCGCGCTGTCGGCGCCACGGTCGACCTGTGCGAACGCGCCGGCAAGCCGCTGGTCTTCGTGGTCAACGCAGCAACGCCCAAGGCCAAGATCACCTCGGAAGCCGCCGTCGCGCTCTCGCAGCACGGCACCGTCGCTCCGATCACTCTCCACCACCGCACCGACTTCGCCGCCTCGATGATCGACGGCCGCACGGTCATGGAAGTGGACCCCGAAAGCCGCTCGGCTGCCGAGGTCACCGCGCTGTGGAAGTACATCGCCGACCGTCTGGAAAAGAACTTCCGCCGCACGGTCTTCGCCGCACCGAACACGCAGAGCGCGGTTCCCGGTGCTCATCGTCCCGCCGGTGGCTTTGGCCGCCGCGTGGCACAGTAAGAACGCTAGGGCGGAGACTGCCGGATGTCTGACGCCAATTTCGCCTCTCTTTCCTCCACCCTGCTGGCACGCAAGGGCGGCGCAAAGCCTGCCATGCGCCCGCAGTCGGGTATCCCGGGACCGGTCGACGGCAAGGAAGCCGCCGCCAACCTGGAAGACCTGGGCTGGAACGACATGGGCGACGAACAGCCCGCAGGAGGCCCCGAAGGCAAGACGGTGGTGGCACTTTCGCCGCAGCCCGAAGCGCCCAAGGCAGCCAACGAGAGCGGCGCTCCCAACCAGGTGCGCGCCTCGCTCGACAAGATCCAGGCCCAGCTCGACAAGCCGGCTCAGCCCAAGGCCAAGCCGGTCGTCCGCAAGTCGGCCGCTGCCCAGGGCAAGCGCGCCGCCTTCACGCTGCGCCTCGACCAGGAACGCCATCTGATGCTGCGCCTCGCCTGCACCGTACGCGGCCGCAGTGCTCAGCAACTGGTGACCGACGCGCTAGACGCGTTGCTCGCCGACATGCCGGAAATCGCAAGCCTGGCTGCCCAAGTGCAGCACGGCGACAAGTAACTCTAACGACGTGGGATCGCCTTCAAGGGGGTAATAATGAGCACCGAGACGAAAGCCAGGAACAAGCGGTTCGTCCAGCTCGCCGTCACCACGGCGCTGGCGACCACAGCACTCACCGCGTGCACGGGCAAGGTAGCCCCGTCCCACGCCTATTCGGCCGAACACGCCGAAAAGGCGCTGGTAAAGGGCAAGGCCGGCAAGGCCGTGCAGCATGCCGAAGCCGCCGTGCTGGCCGCACCGCGCGACGCTTACACTCGCACTCTGCTGGGCAACGCCTATCTCGAAGAAGGCCGCTTCGCATCGGCCGCCACCACCTTTGCCGAGGCAGTCGAGCTGGGTGACACCGCCCCGCGCACGATCATCAGCTTCGCGCTCGCACAGATCGCTACCGGCAACCAGGTCGGTGCGCTGGCTACGCTCGAGCGTTTCGAAGCCGCTCTCGATCCGGCCGATTACGGCCTTGCTATTGCACTCGCCGGCCGCCCCGACCAGGGCGTCCACGTGCTGAGCAACGCGCTGCGTTCGGGTCAGAACACGCCGAAGGTTCGCCAGAACCTCGCCTACAGCTACGCGATGCAGGGCAACTGGCGCGCCGCGCGCGTCATGGCTGCTGAAGATGTGCCGGCTGGCGAAGTGGGCAACCGGATGGCCGAATGGGCCGCCGTCGTGCGCCCCGAAGCCTTCACCGCCCGCGTGGCCGGCCTGCTTGGCGTCCAGCCGCAGGTCGACCCGGGTCAGCCGCAGATGCTGGCCCTGTCGAACCACCCGAGCGTCGACATGCTCGCCTCGCAGGAGGTCGAAGCGCCTGTTGAGCTCGCTCCGGTCGCCGACGCGCCGAAGAGCGATTTCGCCTTTGCCGAAGAACTGCCGCCGGTAGACACCGCGCCGCCTGCCGATGCACCGGTGTTTGCCGATGCCGGCGACGCCGCGCTCGCCGATGGCCCGGTTGCGCCCAATGTCGGCGGCATCCGCTTCGTTTCGAAGGAAGTCGTCCAGGACACGCCGGTTTCGGCCCGCCGTCCGGTCGCCCCGCGTGTCGCCGGCGCTGCAGCGCCCGCAACGCTTGCTCGCGGCGGCGAATACAACGTCCAGCTTGGCTCCTACTTCTCGATGTCGGACGCCAACGAAGCCTGGAAGCAGTTCCAGCGCCGCTATCCCGAGCTTGGCGATGCCGAGCGCGTGATCACCAAGGCGCGCGTGAACGGCAAGATCTATTACCGCGTTGCCGCCGCCGGCTTTGCCAAGGCTTCGGCGCAGTCGATGTGCCGCACGGTCAAGGGCAAGGGCGGAGGCTGCATCGCCTACGCATCGAGCCGTCCGCTGCCGGGCGCGATCGACGTGGTCTCGAGCGAAGTACGGGTTGCTGCGCGATAAGACACAACACAAAGCGCACTTCACAAACCATCGAGTGACCCCGTCCGGAGCGATCCGGGCGGGGTCTTTTTTCGCTTAGAGGTCGATCGTCACGCCGCCCTTGTAGAGCGCGGTCACGCGGCCCTGCGTAGGCTGGCCATCGAAAGGCGTGTTACCGGCGGTCGCGGCCATTTTGGCGCTCTGTATGATCCACGGGCGTTCGGGATCGACAAGGGCAATGTCCGCCTCATAACCTTCGCGCAGTGCGCCCGCTTCGACACCGAGGATGCGCGCAGGGGCCGTAGCCACCAGCTCGAAGGCGCGCTCCATGGAGACAACCCCGTCGCGCACCAGCGAAAGGGTCATCGCAAGCAGCGTTTCGGCCCCGGCCATGCCCGGCTCTGCGTCGGAGAACGGCAAGCGCTTGTCTTCCGGACCGCGCGGATCGTGACCGCTTGCGACAACATCGATCGTGCCGTCGGCCAAAGCCTCGCGCACGGCCTGCCGGTCATCCTCGCTGCGCAGCGGCGGGGACAGGCGGGCGAAGGTTCGGAAGTCGACCGTCGCAAGATCCGACAGCATGAAGTGTGCCGGCGTCACGCCGCAGGTAACCCTGGCGCCCCGCTCCTTCGCGCGGCGCACGGTTTCGAGCCCTGCCCGCGTGGTCACCTGGCGGAAATGAATGTGCGCACCGGCCATTTCGGCAAGCGCGATGTCGCGCGCCAGTGCGATCGTCTCGGCTTCGGCCGGAGCGCTCGGCAAGCCGCGCCGCGTGGCGATCTCGCCTGCAGTAGCGACAGCCTCGCCGACCAGCGCGGCGTCCTCGGCATGGGCAATCACGACCATGTCGAGCATCGCTGCGTATTTCAGCAGGCGCAGCATGGCACCGGAATCGGAAATCCAGCGGCGGCCGGTGGCAACGCCCCGCGCCCCGGCTTCGCGCATGAGGGCAAGCTCGGCGATTTCCTTACCTTCCAGCCCGCGCGTTGCGGCGGCCAGCGGGTGGACCCAGAAATCAGGTTTGCCGCTCTTGGCAATGTAGGAAACCCGGCTCGGCAGGTCCAAGGCGGGCGACTGGTCAGGCATCAGCGCGGCGCGGGTGATCCCGCCGAAGTGGAACGCAGGCTTGTCGATAGCGAAGACACCCAGGTCCACGAGCCCGGGCGCAACGATCAGCCCCTTCGCATCAAGCGTGTCGTCTCCGTCCTGCGGCGCGCCGCCGATCGCATCGATCAGGCCGTCGGCAAGGCGGATCGCACCTTCGGCAAGGCCATCGGGCCCAAGCAGGCGGCCGCCGGTGATCGTCAGGGGGCGTTGCTGCTTCATGCTGCGTCTCCCCATCCTTCGACCCCGCGGGCGCGGCGGGTGAGCACGTCGAGCGCCGCCATGCGGATCGCTACGCCCATCTCGACCTGTCGGGTGATAATCGAGCGATCGATCATGTCGGCCACCTCGCTGTCGATCTCGACCCCGCGGTTCATCGGCCCCGGGTGCATGACCAGCGCGCCCTCGGCTGCCTTGGCCAGCCGGGCTTTCGTGAGGCCATAAAGGTGATGGTACTCGCGCGCCGAGGGAATGAACTGCCCGCTCATCCTTTCGGTCTGCAAGCGCAGCATCATGGCGACATCCGCCCCCTCGAGCGCGGCATCGAAATCGTGGAACACCTCGGCGCCCATGGCCTCGATCCCGGTCGGCATCAGCGCCGGGGGCGCGCAGAGGCGGACGGTTGCGCCAAGCGCCTGCAGGCAGAGCAGGTTGGAGCGCGCGACGCGGCTGTGTAGGATATCGCCGCAGATCACGATGGTGAGGCCGGTGAAATCGTCCGCTGCTTCGCCCCGGTCGCGCAGGGCATGGCGCAGCGCCAGCGCGTCGAGCAGCGCCTGGGTGGGATGTTCGTGCTGCCCATCGCCTGCGTTCAGAACCGGGCAATCGACCTTGTCCGCGATAAGCTGAGTCGCCCCGCTCGATCCGTGGCGGATGACGATGGCGTCGGCGCGCATGGCGTTCAGCGTGATCGCGGTATCGATCAGCGTCTCGCCCTTCTTCACGCTCGACTGCGCGGCGTGCATGTTGACCACGTCCGCCCCCAGCCGCTTGCCCGCAATCTCGAAGCTCAGCAGCGTGCGAGTGGAGTTTTCGAAGAAGGCGTTGATGACGGTGAGGCCCGACAGCAGGTTCTCGTGCTTGGTCGCCTGGCGGTTGAGAGCCACCCATTGTTCCGCCTCGTCGAGCAGGAACAGGATCTCGTGGCGTTCGAGCTGGCCGATACCGATGAGGTCCCGGTGCGGGAAAGCGAGGCCGCCCGCAGGATAGCGGGCCGCGTGCGGCGAGGAAGGCGTCGATGTCATTGAAGCCATGCCCTTAGTGGAGTGGTATCCTACGCTCAAGCGCTTTCCAGTGGCAAACCGCCGCGCCCTTCCCTACCTCGGCGATAACAGGAGAATATTTGCATGAAATTCGCTGGGAAAGTCTGGCGCCTTCTGGTCGGCATCAAGGACGGGCTGGTGCTCGTGTTCATGCTGCTGTTTTTCACTGCCCTCTTCGCCGTGCTGACCGCCCGGCCGAGCCCCGCTGCCGTGCGCGACGGCGCGCTGCTGATCGAGCTCAACGGCGTGATCGTGGAAGAACGCACCCGGGTCGATCCGATCGATGCGCTGCTTTCTGGCGAAGCACCGATGGCCGAGTACCAGGCCCGCGACCTCGTCCACGCGCTTGACGAGGCAGCCAGCGATGCGCGCATCAGCGCGGTAGTGCTCGACCTCGACCGCTTTGTCGGCGGCGGGCAGGTCCACATGCAGGAAGTCGGCGAGGCGCTGGAACGCGTACGCGCCGCAGACAAGCCGGTCCTCACCTACGCGACGGCCTATGGCGACGATGCGATGGTGCTTGCCGCCCACGCCAGCGAAGTGTGGCTCAACCCGCTCGGCGGGGCCTTTGTCGCAGGTCCCGGCGGCCAGCGGCTCTACTATGCGGGCCTGCTTGAACAGCTGAAGGTCAACGCGCGGGTTTACAAGGTCGGCGAATACAAGAGCGCGGTCGAACCCTATAGCCGCGCGGGCATGTCAGACGCGGCTCGCGAGAACGCGCGGGCGCTCTACGAAACGCTGTGGGAAGAATACCAGGCGAACCTGAAGAAGGCCCGCCCCGGCGCCGAGATCGAGCGGGTCACCGGCCAGCCGGTCGAATGGATTGCCGAGGCCGAAGGCGACCTTGCGACTGCTGCGTTGCAGGCAGGCCTCGTCGACACGCTCGGCAACCGCGCCGAGTTCGACGCGCGGGTCGTGGAGCTGGTCGGCGAAGACAGCTGGAGCGACAGCCCCCACGCCTATCCCCACACCGAACTTGCAGCCTGGCTGCAGGGCACTCCGCGCTCGAGCGACGGGCAGGCAATAGGCGTCATCACCGTGGCCGGCGAAATCGTCGATGGCGATGCCGGCCCGGGCCTTGCCGGCGGCGACCGGATTGCCGAACTCCTCGACGACGCGCTCGACGATGAACTTGCCGGCCTCGTCGTACGGGTGGATTCGCCCGGCGGCTCGGTCCTCGCAAGCGAACTCATCCGCGAGGCGGTGCTGCGCCACAAGGCGCGCGATATCCCGATCGCGGTATCGATGGCCAATGTCGCGGCAAGCGGCGGGTACTGGGTATCGACCCCGGCCGATCGCATCTTTGCAGAACCGGAAACCATCACCGGTTCCATCGGCATTTTCGCGGTCATTCCGACCTTCGAGGAAACGGCGGCCATGGTCGGTGTCACCAGCGACGGGGTGCGCACCACCCCGCTGTCGGGCCAGCCGGACCTGATCGGCGGCTTCACGCCGGAAACCGATGCCATCCTGCAGGCCTCGATCGAGGACGGGTACAACGACTTCCTCGCGCGCGTTGGTGAGGCGCGCGGCATGACCCGCGACCAGGCCGACGCCGTGGGCCAGGGCCGTGTCTGGGACGGCGGCACCGCGCGCCAGCTCAAGCTGGTGGACGAATACGGCGGCATGGAAGAAGCGCTCGCCTGGGTCGCGGCGCAGGCCGAACTCGGCGACGAGTGGCATGCGCGCTACCTCGGGACGCAGCCCTCGACCTACGACACGCTGCTGCGCCGCTGGCTGGTGAGCGATAGCGAAAGCGCCGGGAGCGGCGGGGATGTCTTCGCCCGCATCGCGCGCAGCGAAGCGGCTCTCGTCACCCAGATCGCGGCCGATGCGGAGCGTCTTCTGGACGCTCGCGGGGCGCAGGCCTACTGCCTCGCCTGCCCGGCTCCCGAGACAGCTCCTGCCTCCTCCGTCGCACCGAAGGGATGGCTCGCGCGGATCTTCATGCGGCTTATCGGCTGAGGCGCTTGCCAGCGTGCGATTCGCACAGTAAAGGCGCGCCCCTGCCCTGCGGTTTGCCTGAGAGCCCGCAGCATCGGGCGGGCGCGTAGCTCAGTGGTAGAGCACACCCTTCACACGGGTGGGGTCGCAAGTTCAATCCTTGCCGCGCCCACCATCTTTTCAATGACTTATGGAAGATGGTTTGCATTTCCATGAAAAAAACATGGAAAACGGGGTGTGAGGATCAGCCGTAAGGCTTGCTCAATTCGCTCCGATAAGCCTCTTTCGAGGTAGCCACGCTGCGCACCATGTCCCGCACGTCTTGTTTCTTCAGATCGAGCATAAGAACATTGCCATCGACTTCGGCAACAGCTTCGATACGCTCAAAGTTGGCTCCATGCTTTTCCGCATAGTCAGCCAGCCCGCGCAGCTTCGATGCGCCATCCGCAAGGAAGTCCCCGTGCGGATCGACTATGTCCGCAATAACCGCGCCGCCCTCATCCATGCTGAAAAACAGAAAGTCGGGATGCAGGAGCAACGTGTCCCCTGCATAGTCATAAACAATCCCAAGTGAATCCTGACTGGTGCGCGATGGGTTTCGATACCACCCAACGCGCCCTTCCCGGTCCATCTCGACCGCCTGCACCTTCGTTTCCAATCCGTTCAATTCATCCGGGCACATGCCATCAGGATCACAAAGAAGATGATCGGGGAAGCAGGGAAGGACGGTTTCTTGCCCACCTTCCAGCAC
The DNA here is from genome assembly GCF_019448255.1 of Qipengyuania flava. NCBI lineage: Bacteria > Pseudomonadati > Pseudomonadota > Alphaproteobacteria > Sphingomonadales > Erythrobacteraceae > Qipengyuania > Qipengyuania flava. The sequence goes on along the minus strand of NZ_CP080410.1, from coordinate 850,621 downwards.
CCGCGTCGGCTGGACGCGCAACGCTGGCTTCTCCAGCTTCACGTCAAAGGGTGTCGCGCTCAATTCGCTTATCTCACGATACGCATCGCGCCGCTTGTCGCTCAACTTTGCGATTGCCTCCTGATACTCGCTTAGCCAATCATTCGCCAAGTCTTCGGCTGCTTGCTCCAGCCGCACCTTCACCGCATCGATCAGCCCCAATGCCGCAATGTCGGTGTGCGCATCGATCAGCGCCTCTTCTTCATCTTCTGCATCCTCATTCTGCGCCGCTAGATGCTCGCTATAGCTTGTAGCCAGATCGGGGCTGATGATCCGCCCAGCCCGCCGATAGGCATCCTCGATCACGGCGTAGTCAGCCGCTTCCACAAAATCATCGAAGCTGGTGCCGCCGGTCGCAATGTCGGCTGTCAGTGTCTTGCCTTCGACTGTGAGCACGTCCTTGCGCGCCTTGGCAATGTCACCCGCGAGATCAGCGCGCAGCCTATCCAGCACCTTGTGCATCGCCGCGTGAGCCTTCTTTCCGGCATCCGGCAAAATACCATCATGCGCCATTTCGTGCGCCAAGGCCGTGAGCCGCTTAACTGGGCGAGCAGACTTCTTGGGCAAGGATTGCGATGGGAGGGAAACGAACTTGTCCCACAGTGCTTGCGGCATCGCTGGATTGGGCAACAGGTCGACCGGCTGGATCAGCACCCGCTTCAGCGGCGTATCGCCCTCGGCATCGCTTCCGGACATAATCGCATTGGCAACGGCTTCGACCGCCACCTTGTCGAACTTGGGCAAGAGGCAATCGACCGCGTTGAGCTGATCATTGCCGGGAATGCGCCGCGCCAATGGGGAGCGCACCATCCGGCCCAATAGCTGCGTGATATGCGTGCGGTCGCTCGCCGCCCTGAAGGAAACCATCACTTCAGCACGCGGGCAATCCCAGCCGGTGCTGATCGCATCCTTGGCAATCAAAATGCGAATGTCCTCGCGCTCCTGCACCCTTTCCGGCTCGACATAGGGCACAGAGTAGCTTCCGAGCTGCTCCGTCCGGTGCTCACCCAGCACATTTGCAACGCAGTCTTGCGGCAATTCTGGCCACGTCTCGAAGATCGTGTCGAGCCAGCGTCCAATTTCATCGGGATCGGGATTGTTCGGCACCTGAAGCACCATGAGCGGCTGGACCGACTCGCCCTGCCCCTGAGCCGAACTGTAATCTGCCCACGCATTCGTCATGGCACGCAGGCGCTCCGTCCCGCGCCGCAAGAGCACGGTTGCGAAGTCGCCTGCCTCATCAGGCACGTCGAGCTTGATCGTGTCCTTGATCAAGCCGCTGTCCTGCACCTTCTTGGAATCCACCACTACGTCGGGAAGTTTGATGCGGTCCTGCATGCCCTGCATAGCATCGTTGAACCGCTTCACGGTCGCAGAGATACCCCAGACAATCGGAATGCCAGGAACAGTGCCGGTGCCATTGATAAGCTGCTTCACGATGGTGGGCCTGCCCCGCTCACCCGTGTTGCCGCCATCACGCATCCCCCGGTGAGCTTCATCGAGCACCAGATAGAGCGTCAAGTCCGGGTCTTCGATTGTGTTCTGGATCGTATCCCAGATCGTGTGCGAGCGCAGATCAGGCATCAGCCGCTCGCCCGTTGCGGTCTTCTCTAGAGACTCATCATCGGGATCGTGCCCCCGCACAAGAATGCTGCCCGAACGGAGCTTCTGCGTGTTGAGAAAATAGACCTTCCCCGGCTCGAACTTCTCGCGGCTAAAAGTGTTTTCGACCGTCACCAGATCGGAAACGGTGAGCTTGTCTGAAGCTTGATGCAGCCGCCACTTGGATTGCTCGTTCAATGACGGATCATCGCTGAACCAAATCACAACCGCGCCGGGATCGGCTTCAAACTCGTGATCGTCATTGCCGTAGAACAACGCCTCAAAAACAGCTGCTGCCATGACGGTCTTGCCCGCGCCGGTCGTGGCGGTGAGCGAAAAGGCGCTGATGCGTTTCCTTTTGCCGTGCCAATCTTCTCGCGCCTCATCCAGCCGGTCGAGAACGTCGCCAACGGCTTCTTCCTGATAATCCTTCAGTGTGAACTTCATGGCTCAGCGACCCATCGAAAAGCGGAAATTGGTGAGATAGGATTCGTACAACCGAACCGGCTCAACCGTGTCGGGCAATTGTCTCACGACCGATTGGAATCGCCGCTCATCATCAGTGACGATATAGGCGATGCTGATGCTGTCCTTGCCTAGGATCGCCTCAGCAAAGCTTGCTGCCTGATCCAGATCGGTGAGCAGGCCATAGCAATCGGTCACCGCCCAGCCGCCTTCCGGTAAAGTATCAATCCGACTTCCCTCGCTTCCGGCGCGCATCCAAAGCAGCGGCGCGATGCGCTCGAAGGCTCGATTGTGGCTGACCGCTATCGGGGTTTCATAGGTAAGCGTGAAGAACTCGGCGTTTTCCTCAAAGCCATCGGCCATAGGGAACTCGTCCGTGAACTTGTAATCACCCTTGATCGGCTGGCCTTCAGGGGTTTCGCCAGTGATAGCAGCCTTGATCCGGGGCTTGGTGATGTAGTCACAAATGCCCCATTGCTCCCAATCGGGATCGCCGGGACGCAGACCGTCCTTGCGCAGCTTGGCTTGCTCATCTGCGCCAACTTCGTTGTTGGTGACCGAGATGCATTGCCGCCTGCCGCCGTCCTGCTTGTTGAGGCGCATCACACCGTGTGCCGTGGTGCCGGAACCCGAAAAGAAGTCGAGAATGACGGCATCTGGTTTGTCGAGCAAGACTGAGCGGATCGCGTCTTCAACCGCATAGAGCGACTTGGGGAACGGAAAGGATCGTCCGGGAATAATTGCACGCAACAGAGCACTCCCGTGCATGCCCGCATTGTGCGCAGATCGGTTCCAAACCGTCTTGATGATCGACCCCATGCCCATCCCATCAAGCAACCGGACAGGCCCATCTTCGTCCGGCCTTTCAACAGAAAGGTCGCCGCTTGCTATTGCCTTGGTAGCACCAGCCATAAGGTATTTTATCGTCCAAGTGCCTCGCTTTGTGTCTGGCTGGGTTGCTGTCGCGTATCCTTGCTCAGACAGCTTCAACAAGCCCCGTCCATCTTTGCGCCAGATGCCAAGCTTCCCGTCTGAGCGAATGGGCCATGCAGCATCGAAGCCGTCCTTCGACCTGATACGCGCATTTTCATCTTCACCGTCGAAGGGATCACCGACCCCTTTAATTTTTCGCGTTTCTGGATCGATAAAGACCGGGTAGCAGAGGTTCGGTCGCATATGCCGATACCATGTGTTCCCTCGCCGCAACAAAGATTCCCATGGTAACGCCTTCGGTTTCCCTGCTTGTTCGGTAAGCAAATTGTCGGGAACCCTGCTAGGCGTGCGCTTTCCCAGAAATGCGAAGAATGCATACTCCTCGACTCTCGACAACAATCCTCGAGACGTGCCGCTTGGATTAATCACAATCGTGCACATTTGAATGTCGGCATCGGGTAGAAGCTGCTCAAGCAAGATTCCTGTTCGATGCACTTCCTTCTCATCGATAGTCAGGATGAGAATTGAATCTTCTGGGTTGAGTAGCTGACGCGCAATAATTAGGCGTCGTTCCATCATCGCCAGCCACTTAGAATGGCGATACTGATCGTCGCCTTCCACGTAATCGTTGTTGTATTTCCAGTCTTTCGCGCCGGTGTTGTATGGCGGGTCGATATAGATCGCATCCACCTTGCCACGATGAGTAAAGGTCAACGCCTCCAGCGCATGGAAATTCTCGCCATTGATCACCGTGTGATACGGCTTGTCGCCGCCGCGCTCGACCTTCCCGGTGCTAACAAGGCCGGGATAGATGTAGTCCCGAAACTCGGCCACCACGCACAGATCGGCAACTGGCGCTTCGGCCTGCTCCGGCTCATCTGCGTATAGTAGGGACAGGCTGGCCATGCGCTCAGCACCCTTGCCCGCAAGGCTCACCACCTTCCAAAGGCGTTGATCGCCCTTCTTTGTCGAGCCACGTTCAGGGAGGATGCGCACTTTGTCACCTTTGCGGATCGGGCGACCGGGAAGCTCGACATTCTCCGGGCGGTGCCGCTCGAAGTTGAGGCCAAACGACCGGCGCGATGAAAGTGCCTTGAACTCGCGCTCCAGCTCCCGCCCCAGATCGGCATCCTTGGACTTCGCCTTCGCAATCAGATCAGTCAGGCGCGACATGGATTCTCAGACACTCGATTGCTCCCCTGTAGGCCGCGCACCTAACAGGAAAACAAGCGCGGCTGGAAGGCCTTATCTAGCGCAAGTGCTCGACAGAAACTGGGTTAGCAATGTAACGGCCATGCCCGTCCGGTTTCATCAGCAGCGCTGCCAGAGATATGTGCACCCCTCCCAGCAAGCTCGCCTTAATTTCCAGCTTGGTATTTGCGCACGGTGTCCGCAATCATCGCTGCCAGTCGCTCGTCCTCTCTGTCAGTTTTCGGCTTACCAAGACCTCGGATAAGGTCCGCTTGTCGTGCCGCTGGCACCTTGCCGTAGCTCGTCAGGGTGGTGAGCACCCGCTCGTGCCCGATATTCTGCGACCATGCCTTGAACTGCTCAGGGGTGGTGCAGAGCCGCTCTCCAAGCTGCACCAGCGCATCCCTGAAGCAATGCGGGTTGAAGTAGGGCAGACCAGCCGCTGCGAAGGCATGCTTGTAAATATCCCGGATTGGCCCGGTGCCGCTCCAGTGCTCCCGCGCCAGACCTGTCGCTGCAAAGCAGCCCTGCTCGCCTAGGCCAATCTGGGTCTTCGGAAAAAGCGGGTCGTCTTCACCCCAGAGCGAGTCATTGCGAAGATACTCGCACCAGTCGTTGACAATCGGAAGTGCATCGCCGCCGACCGGGAAAAACCACGTGTTGAACGTCTTGCTGGCCTTCGTTCTAACTTCGCGGGCGTCCTGATAGATGCAGCCTTGCTCGATATCGATGTGCTTTAGCTTCAGGCTGGCCAGCGCCGCCGCTCGTGCCCCGGTGAGCAAGGCAAGTGCAATCAGCGCACGATTGCGCCGATCAATATCGGTTTCGGCTGGCATGGTGGCGAGAACGTGATGCACCTGCTCCAGGGTGGGCACCGGTTTTTCCCGGATAGCCTTGGCGATGCGGACATCCTTCTCGCTCAGGTTGAAATAGTCCGCGTCCGCATAGGCAATCTTGCTCTTGTAACCCGGCTGGCCAGCAAGCCAGATGAAGAATGCGCGGAGGGCCGATAGCGTGGAATGCACCGTTGCCCGTGCGAGCGGTCTGCCGGTGCGAGCGTTCTTTTCCTTGTCCAGCCGGTGCTTGAAGGCCTTGGCCTGCTCCCGGTGAAACTTCTTGAAGTCCTTATGCCCGGTCGACTCTTCGAACCGGGCAAGCGCCTTGGCCACCTGATCGATCGATGCTTCGTCCCTGCGCATCGCTTCCTTCAGATAGTCGAAATAGTCGCGCTTGATCCGTGTGTTTGCCGCATTGTGTTTTGCCATGGTCTAGGCTCCTGCCGGATTGTCAGTGTTTGGGGAGGGATGTGTGCGCTCAACTATGCTTGGAGCTGCCCTCGTGCGCTTCACGTCCAATCCGGGCATTAGGCGGGAAAGATCGGCCAGCCGGGTCCGCCGGTGCATCATGGTGCCGCACGTCTCGCAAAGCGCCCTGAGATTGCCTGTAGCGGCATTCGTGGCGGCATATTCGACCGTGCCCAAGGCAGGTGCTTTCGGCTCCCTGCATTTGAAGCAGTAGAGCTGCCCCGGCTGGCAGCGTCGCTTCGCTGCCTTGCGCCTCTTGCCCCACCACGCCTGAAATTCACTCCCAAGGATCAGGACGGGTTTAGCGCCGTCGATCACGGGCAAGCCTTTACCGATCCAGCCGCGCACAGTGTGCTTATGCACGTCCAGCCGTTCGGCCAGTTCAGTGACGCTGTAGGATCGATGCAGCTTGGCACGGCGCGGGTTGATCCGCTTCATCGCGCTGCCCCTAGTCCTGCCTGTCGACCAACCGCCGGAGCGATTCCGCCGTGACCAAGCGCCGCCGCCCCATCTTGCGTGTGTCAAGCTGGCCGGAGCGCATCAGCTCATAAATAGTTGTGCGGCCGACGCTCAGTGCGTTGGCGGCATCGGGGATCGAAACGAGAAGCTGTTCCATGCGAGAGGTCCCTGCATTGTGCCAGCGAACGCTAGCGGATGCGGGAACATATGCAGTCTTGGGCTTGTTCGTTCGGCCGAGAATGGCCGGAAAGACCTCTAATTCTTATCCGGCGTTTCAGGCGTTTCCAGCGAACGAATGATTTTTGCGGCGCGCTCGCGAACTTGGCTTGAAGCGGGAGCGTCGCCTTTCTGGCTGACAAACCAGTCAGCGATCATTTCCTCGATCCTTGCCTGCGCCCCATGACCGGTCGGCAAGCCATCCGGAGTTTGTGCTCTTGCCACCACATGAGAAATTGCGCCCTCCCAATCCCATTTTTGGGGACGCCCGACACGAGCGGTCCTGCCAACATCTCTGTCAATGCCGCTCGATACCAGTTCTAAATTTGAACTCGGCAAGAGCATTTCAATCGCCGAAAAGCTGAATGACATACCGCCGAACTCCGCTTCATAGTCGGCCCGGTCGAACTCTGAAACAAAGAACTCACCGCTTGGAAACATCCAATCAGCCGTGTCACGATCTGTCGGCACCCAGCTAACCCGAACTTTACCTTGGTCCCAATCGATCTCATCAGCAAAAAATATCCACCCGAGATCGATAGCGTCATGGCCATCCTCTGACTGCCAAACGATTGGCTCGTCATCCACTCGATCCATACGGTCCTTGCCAACCAACTTGGCAGCAAGTTCTGGATCGAAATGATTGCGGATAGCTGCATCCATCCTCTTACCTGTGAACTCGCCTGCATCATCGCGAAGCCCCAGCGTCAATGCGAAAGCATGGGTGTAGGGTTGGATACGCCCGTCCGAAAAATAGGCGACTATCTCCCCGTCAACGATCATGCATTTGAGCACCCTCTGGACCCAAGCTCGGGGCGCTGCCTGTGACAGAAAAACGACCGCATCACGAGATGATATTAGCTTCATAAGCCCGCCCTAGCACACGACCTGCAAAGGAGAACTAGGTTGAGATTTGACAAGGCGTTGCTTTAGATTGCGATGCTTGCCAGCGCCTCTTCGGCATCATCCCGAACCAGATGGCCGTAATGTCTTTCGATCATGGCGACGCTTGTGCCCGATAGCTGAGCGACAGTCAGAATCGGCAAGCGAGCGCGTATCAGATCGGTGATGACGCTATGACGCAATGTATAGGCAGACGCAGCACCGGGCACACCGGCCGCCTTCACCGCTTCCTTGATCGGATATTTCCAAGCGTCCTTGTTCCACGCCTCGCCGCCAGCGCGGGCGAAGATCGGCGCGGCTGGCAGTTTGCCCTTTACCTGTTCGGAGAAGAAATCGGCAATCACTGGCGGCAAGGAAATCTGGCGCGGGTTGCCGTTCTTGTCCTTGCCGATTGTGAGCGAGCGGGTGCGCTTCTCGAAGTCGCGCACGGTCAGACCTGCGAGTGCGCCGGGGCGAAGCGGCAAAAGGCAAAGCGCTTTCACGAAGGGCCGCGCCTCGTCTCCAGTCTCATCGATCAGTTTCCGGCGCTCATCCCGGTCAAGATACAGCTCGCGGCGCTTGTCGGCTCCCTTAAAGGGCTTCAACGCCTCTTGCCATGCCGCATCGGTATTAGGGGCACCGGACTTCAGCACCATGCCCAGAGCGGCGCGTAGGGGAACCATATCCCGGTTGACGGTCGATTTGGCGCGTTCCTTCCAACGCTTCTCGCCGTTCTTGCTGCGCGTGAGCAAGGCCGGTGCCTGTTCCAGACGTTTGCGCCAAGCCTCCAGATGGTGCCGCCTCAACTTGTCGAGCTTCACCTTGGAAATCGGATCGGAATAGACGTGGCGGCGAAATACACCTTCCGCAATCGATCCGGGCTTTTGTTCCAGATACGCTTCACAGGCGTCCTTGACTGTAACCAAATCGCGGGCGCGCTCGCCACCGCTTTCGACGGTCTCAGCCCAGCTTTCCGCATCGGCTTTGGCCTGCTTGAAAACGTCATGGCCAGTGAGTGTGCCATAATCGCCCAGCCGCTTGCGGGAGTTGCGATTAGCTTCGGAGTCGTAGAACCGCGCAAACCATGTTCCGCCCGCCTTCTTCTTCGAAGGCCGATACCCGAGATAGACCCCTTGGCGCAGGCGTTGCCAATGCGGCTCATCCCCGGCCTTGGGCTTCAGCTTTTCGCGTTCTCCAATCCGGCTCAGATCGGGCATTTTCGCGGCACTCCAAAATCCATGAAAAAAACATGAAAAACATAGGCGGACACGTCCGAACGCCCATGACTGTTTTTATTGGATTTTATCGTCCGTGTATAGCCGGAAATGTCCGTTCTCCCACCCTTCACACGGGTGGGGTCGCAAGTTCAATCCTTGCCGCGCCCACCATTCTCCCGCAATCTCGGCAATGGCACCCCGCTAGCGCGGTCCTGTTCCCCCAGGCGTTCAAGCCACTCCGAACGCAGCTTGGCCATGTGTTCGGCGCTGTTCGACGCGGTCATGGCGGCCCATCCCTCGCCCGTTGCCGGATCATATACGAGCTGCGTCTTGTAGGGACCGTTCGATCCCGTCTGCCAGCTGAGCATGCGGCCACCGACCTGGCGCACGCGCCCGCCGAGCGTGTACCCCTCCTCCTCGGTGGTGACCTGGTGAAGGGCTGCCAGGCTCTCCTGCGCAAGGCCGCCCGAATACGCCCAGTCGACAAGCCGCAAGAGGTCCGCCGGTGTCGATACCAGCCCGCCGGAGCACTTGAGGAACGGCGGCAGGGGCCGCACAGGCGCGGCCGGTTCGGGCGAGTTGACGAGGTCCGGTATGCCGAACGACAGCCGCGTGTGCTCCAGTCCGGCCGGAACAAGCAGCTTCTCCGCCATCACGCTTTCCAGCGAAGCGCCGGTGACCTGCTCGATCGCGGCCTGCACCAGTATCCAGTTTCCCAGGTCGTAGGACCATTCCTTGGCGCCATCGATCGATCCGGCAGCGAAGCGATTTGACGCTTCGAGCGCGCTCAAATGCGCGCGGGCGATCGTCGGATCGGCCCGAAAGGCGGGAAGCAAGTCATCCGGCAGGCCCGATCGGTTGGCGAGCAGGTCGCGCTGGAGGATATTCTGCGCATCGGGGCCCGAATAGTCCGGTAGAAGATCGCCGATCCGATCGTCGAGCGAAAGGTGCCCTTCTTCGGCCAGTTTTAGCACGGTCAGGGTGCACGCGTATTTCGCCAGGCTGCCCGCCTGGAACTGGCTCTCTGACGACAGCCCCGAATCCGCTCGAACCACGATGGCATCGTGCGCATCGATTTGCGCTTCCACCCCGAGGGACAAGGGGGCGCTGGCAAGGAGGAGGAATGACATCATGGAAGGGATCTCGAGATTCGAATGAGAGTTGGGTCTAGGATGCCGAGACTGGGCCAGCCAGATTGCCTAGCGCCTCGCGCAGAGGGCCAAGCCAGGGATCGTAAGGCTTCCAGGCATCCTGCCCGCTGCGGTTGATCGGTTGGCGCACCTGCTCGCTGCTCGCGGTCCTCACCGCACGTTCGGTTTTGTGGAACGCCAGGCACTGCTCCTCGAAGGGCAGGCCGAGGTAATCGAGCATCCGCCGCGTCTGTCCTTCGAGATCATCAAGCACGTCCTCGTGCTGAACACGCAGGACCTTGCCCGGCAGGACCGTGTCCCATTGGTCCATCAGGTCGACATAGTCCGCGTAATAGCGACCGATCTCGGTGAGGCCGTAAGTGAACTCCTGCCCTTCGGCGAAAAGCTGTTTGAAGCCCGAGAAACAGCAATCCATGGGCGCGCGGCGCGCATCGATGATCTTGGCGTTGGGCAAGATCAGGTGAATGAGGCCGATATGCCGGAAGTTGTTCGGCATCTTGTCGATGAAGAAAGGCGCGTCCTGGCGATGGATGCGGGTGTCCTCGATGAATTTCGCGCCAAAGGCGGTCAGCTGTTCGGCAGTGAGATTGTGCAAGATTTCGGGATAGCGTGACTGCCCAGCCTTGCGCCCGCGCAAGCGGTGGGCAAGCGCGAGGATGTTGGGCAGTTCGAGCGTGCCATCGATCTGGCTGTGGCTGGCAAGGATCTGCTCCAGCAGCGTGGATCCAGCGCGCGGGAGGCCGAGGATGAAGATGGGATCGGACGCCGCATGCCCGGCCCCTGCATGCCGCTCGAACAGCTCCGGCGTGCATTCAGTCTTCTGCTTGGCGAGCTCCGCGCTCATCGCATCGGCGCTGTAGCGGGTCTGCGCGCGCTTGAGGTCGTTGCCGCGCTCGTACTGCGCGAAGCTTTCCTCGTATTCGCCCCGGTCTTCAAGAGCCTTACCAAGTGCGAAGCTGAGATGGACCCGGTCCATGAACGCCAGGTCTGCGCGTTCGACCTCGGCGCGCATCCGGGCGATCTCCCCGTCCTCGAACCGATAAGTCTTGAGATTTGCCAGCGCGTACCAGGCATCGCCATGGTCGGGCTTGGCTGCCACGGCCGCGCGGTAGCTGGCAACCGCATCCTCCTGCGCGCCGGTGGTCTTAAGCGCATGGCCCCTGCTGGTCAGAGTCGCGGGATCGTCTGGCAGCTTTTCGAGGATCGCGTCGAACAGCGTGAAGGCCTGGTCGTAGTCGCCTGTCTGCATGCTCTCGATTGCCAGGTGCGACTGGAACAGGGGGTTTTCGGGATCGCGCGCGTACAGCGCCTCGGCCTCGCCCCGTGCGGTTTCGAACTTCTGCCTCCGGCGCAGCGCATCGATGTAATCGAGCCGCACCTGGACGTTGTCCGGCTCGAAAGTCTTGGCGCTGTCGAGCAGGAACTCCGCATCATCGAGAATGCCGAGCTTGATGCCGATCTGCGCCAGCAGCCGCATGCCTTCCACATTCTTCGGATTGGCGCGCAGGAAGTGGCGGCAGATTTCCTCGGCGCGGAGCAGGCGCCCTTCGTGCAGGTGGTGCGTCACCGCCACCAGCTCGCGCGGGAGCTGGGCAATGCGCTGGGCCTGCGCGCTGGCGGCCTGCGCCTGCGCGCTATGTCCCGCCGCCGTTTCCAGCTCGGCCAGAGCACGCCAGCTCGCCTCGAGCGCGGGGTTGAAACGTGCGGCCCGGCCATAGGCGGCAACAGCCGCCGCGTTGTCTCCCCGCGCACGCGCCAGATGCCCCGCCTCCTGCCAGGCCCTGCCGTATTCGGGCATAGCGGCGTGGAGCGCGGCTAGATGGCGCTCGGCTTCCGGATAGCGCTTGAGATAGCGGGCCGCGACGGCGGCCATGTAGAGCGCGTCGCCATCCGCCGGATCGGCCGCCACCAGCGGCTCGACCAGCGCAAGCCCGCCGGCAAAGTCGCTCGCCTGCAAAGCCTTTTGCGCGCGCGCCAGAATTTCGTCGCGATTGCTCATCCAAAGCGCCCTAACAAAGGGAAACGGCGGAGGCGAACCCCTGTTCGCCCCCGCCGCCCGTTTTTCGCGTTGCTACGCTTAGTAGTCGTAGCCGACCCGGATACCCACCGTCAGCGGACGGTTGGTGGCGATCCGCTCGCGGTCGTTGACGTAGTTGCCCGAAATCTGCGCACGCTCGTCGAAGAGGTTGTCGCCGAAGATTTCGAACTTCCAGTTGTCCGACCGGATGCCGGCAGCAAAATCGACGATCGTGTAGCTGTCGAGTTTGAGCTTGTTGATCTCGATCACGTCGGTGAACTTCGAAGCCGAGTGGCTGACCTGCGGCTGGACATAGGCTTCCAGCGTGTCGGTCAGGTCCCACTCGTAGCGCACTCGCAGGTTCCCCTGGAACGACGGAGCGAAGGCAAGGTCGGAGCCCACCAGCACGTCGTTCGTCGGGATCAGCACCTCGGTGATCTCGGTGTCGAGGATCGAGAAGGCACCAGCGATCGTCAGCCCCGGCGCCGAATAGGGCGCAAAGGTGAAGTCGGCCTCGACGCCCTTGATCCGCGCATCCGCCGCGTTTGCGGAGAAGAACAGGTTGGTGATCGAGGGATCGAAGATCGTCGTTTGCAGACGGCTGATGTCGACATAGAAGGCGCTGCCGTTGAAGCGGAACTGGCCATCGGCAAGATCAAGCTTCCAGCCCAGTTCGTAGTTCTTCACCTCGTCGGTTTCGAGCTCGAACGGGACAGTGAAGCCCGCGCCGTTGGTCGCGCCACCGGGACGGTTCAGCAGGCCCGGACGGAAGCCTTCCGAATAGGTCGCGTAGAACAGCAGGTCCTCGGTCGGGGTGACGGTGACCGTACCCTTGTAGATGAACCCGTCGGTCTGGGCGACATCGGGCGCGCGGATGGCGTTGAACACCTGCTGCGCCTGCGTGGCCGAGAGGCCCGCCGCCTGGATCGTCGCCAGCGTATCGCTGGTGTCGAAGGTCTGGCGCAGGGCCGCCGAACACGATCCGATGAAGGTGAACTGGCCGTCCCCGTCATACAGGTCGTTGATGTTCGTACCGAAGGCGTTCTGGTCATCCGCACTGAACGAGTTACAGAACGAGCCGTTGGCGCTGCCTTCGAAATCGACTTCGATATCGTAGTAACGCGCGCCCAGCGTGATCGTCAGCAGGTCCGGCACGATGTCGAAGCTGGCTTCCCCGAAGATGCCGTACTGCTCGTCCGTGCGGCGAATGTCGTTGCGGAAGATCGTATCGGCCGGGAACGGGCCCGGATCGGTGATGAAACCGGCCTGCGGGAAGTTCGGCTTGAACGGACCGAAGGGCTGCGCGATCACATTGCCCGGATAGGCAAAGTCGTTGCGCTCCTTCAGTTCAAGATCCGAGTAGAACCCGCCTGCGGTCACGCGCCAGCGGTTTTCCGACGGGGTGCTGAACCGCAGCTCCTGCGTGAACACGGTCGTCTTGCTGACCGAGTTCACATAGAGGTTCGGCGCCTGGCAGGTCCCGGTCGGGCCGCCGGCCCCGGGGTAGGTCACGCTGCCATCGCAGATGTAGTAGGGCAGGTACTGGCCGACGAAGAGGTAGTCGGTGTAATCCACCCGCTGCTCGGTCTCGCGGTCGGTGTAGGCACCGGTGTAGACCACATCGAGCATCGCCAGGCGGCCTTCGACCGTCCAGCTGGTGTTCGAGAAATCGTCTTCCAGGCGGTCTTCCTCGAAGCGCTGGATTTCCAGATCGTCGAGCCCGCCAAGGTTGGGATCGGCGAAGAACACCCCGTCGCTTTCCACGCTCTGGCGCGAGTGGGCGACGGTAACCGTCCAGTCGGGGCTGATTTCCCACAGCGCGGTGGCGCGGAAACCGGCGTATTGCGTATCGTTGAAGTCGTCCTCGACGAGGCCGGCGTTGTCGGCCTGCAGGAAGGTCACGTTTGCATCAAGCTGCGCACGCTCGGTCGCCGTCGATTGGAAGCCGCCGCGCAGCGCACTGACGGGGACACCGTTTGAACGGACAGTGCCAGCCGGGCGGAAGCGCGCGCTTTCGCGGGCGCTGCGGGTTCCGGCGATGTTGTCGATGTAGCCGCCCTGGTCGTCGAGGTAGACGACACCGCGCAGCGCGAAGCTGTCGGTAACCGGCACGTTGACCATGGCGTCGACCTTGTAGCTGGTCTCGCCGCCCTTGGTGAAGGACACGCCCGCGTTGAAGCCGGCGTCGAAACCCGACAGGTCGGGCTTGTTGGTGATGAGGCGAACCACGCCCGCCTGCGAGCTGGCGCCGAAGAGCGTACCTTGCGGACCGGACAGCACCTCGATACGCGCCAGGTCGGCAGCGTAGACGTCAAGGTTCCGGCCCGGCTGCGCCAGCGGCTGCTCGTCGAGATACATGGCGACGTTGGGCGCGAGGCCTGCGACACCGGCAGTGGTGAGGTTCGGCGTGGTCGAGGCGAGGCCGCGGATGTAGATCGTGCTCTGGCCCGGACCGCTGCCGCCCGCGGTGACCGTGGGAAGCTGTTCGAGGTAGTCCTCGAAAGTGTCGATGGCGAGCTCTTCGAGCTGCTCTTCACCGATGGCGGAGACCGAAACCGGCACGTCCTGCAGATCTTCGCTGCGCTTTTGTGCCGTCACGATGATGACGTTGACGCCGCCGCGACGCTCTTCTGTCGCCGGCGCGGCATCCTGCGCAGCGGCGGGTACTGCCGTTGCCACAGCCAGCGCGCCAAGCGACGCGCCGCTTACAAGATATTTCATACTGGGAAGCCCCTCTGCCTCAGTTCAAATTCTTCGCAGGCGCGCAACCAGACCCGAAAGCGCCCGACATAATCACGACGCAAATTCGAGTGGGAATTTCCGCCTGTGAGAGCCTTAACAATTGAAGTGAGGACTCACCACCGGACTCCGATACACAACAGGGGATTGATTGTTGTTATGTTGCAGGGAAACAACATTCAAATGCGCATCGAACCTTATTTAAAGAAAAGGCGATGTAATCGAAAAATATTCAGTTTGGGGACTTGTTTTTCGAAGTGTTCGAGATTTTTTACATCCACGCTTCGTAAGTGGCGAGCAAGTGCCCGCGCCTATCCATTTCAACGCGCAACCGATTTAGGAAAGCACTAGGAAATCGGTTACTTGGCCGCATCCAGCTCAGCGCAGCCCTGCGCAGTTGTCGGTACGCCGTGGTGCTTGCGGCGCAGGTCGAAGGCCACGGCCTTCAGGATCGCGACAGCCATGATGGCCACCACGAAGCTGAACGGCAGCGCGCCGATGATCATGGTGATGCGGATCGCATCGATACCGCCCAGGATCAGCATACTGCCGACCACGAAGGCCAGCGCGGCGCCCCAGAACAGGATGTGATGGCGCCGCTCGCCTTCGCTCTCGCCCGCACCGTTGATGGTATTGACGATCAGGATCGCGCTGTCGGCAGACGTGATGAGGTAGGTCATCAGCAGCAGGACGACGAGGCCCGAGACGAGGCTAGCCACAGCAGGGTCAAGCAGGACCGCGAGAGTCGCGAAGAGCTGGTCGGAAATGCCGGTGTCGACGATGGCGCCCTGCGCCACGCCACTGAGTTCCAGGTCGATCGCCGTCCCGCCAACGATTGTCATCCACACGAAGCACATGAGCGAGGGCACGAGGATGACGCCGAAGACGTACTCGCGGATCGTGCGCCCGCGCGAGATGCGGGCGATGAACATGCCTACGAAGGGCGCAAAGGCGATCCACCAGGCCCAGTAGAACACCGACCAGTCGAGCTGCCACTGCACCAGCGCCTCGCCAAAGGGTTCATTGCGGTCAAACAGGCTCAGCGAATTGGGCACCAGCGTACGCACGTAATCCCACAGGCCCACGCCAAGCAGCTGGAGGCCGTAGAGGCCCGAGCCAACAAGAACGAAGAGCGCGAGGAGCGCAAACGACAGACCCATATTCAGGTTGGAGAGCCACTTGATGCCCCGCCCCACGCCGGAGAGCGCGCTGAGCGTCGAGGCACCCACCAGCACGACGAGGGCAAGGATGACGGCCGCAGCGCTGGAAGACCCGTCCTCATCGAGCAGCCAGTCGCCAAGGCCCAGTCTGGCGAGGCCCGCAACGAATTGCTCGACCCCGAACCCCATGGTGACCGCGACGCCGAGAATGGTGGCGACAACGGCAACGATGTCGACCACATGCCCCCAGATGCCCGACAGGCGCAGGCCGAAGAGCGGCGCCAGGCCCGAGCGGATCGTCAGCGGCAAATTGCGGCGGTAGGCGACGTAACCGATCGACAGGCCGACCAGCGCGTAGGTGCCCCAGGCGGCAAAGCCCCAGTGCAGGAAGGTGTAGATATAGGCCGGCCGAACAGCCTCGGCCGAGCGCGCTTCGATCGTGCCGCGAATAATGTCCGGATTGTTCGAGAAATGCGCCAGCGGCTCGCCCGTGGAATAGGTCAGCATGCCAATCCCGATGCCCGCGCCAAACAGCATGGCGAACCAGGAGAACCGCCCGAATTCGGGCTTCTCGCCAGGATTTCCGATCCTCAATGATCCCGATTGCGGGATCACAGCAAGGATGAAGCAGGCCAGCATTAGGAAGGCCACGAGGTAGACGTACCAGCCGGAGAACGATGCAATGATGCTGGAGTTGGCGGCCGAGAGAGTTTCGCTGGCGCTGACCGGAAAGAAGATCGCCCACATGATGATCAGCGAGACGATGATCTTCGAAGGGATCGTCACCTCGCGGCTAAAGCCGTCGTAAAAGCCGCGCTCGGCGGTCTTGATGGGCAATTCAATCAGCGGAGGCTCGATCGGTGCATCGGTCTCGGCTGTCATTGTCTCTCCTGACCCGGGTTTTGTCGCCGGGCGTTTGCGTTATGGTTCTTTCGGAAGGTGCGTGGCGGCCAGCATAGGGAAGGCTCGCCACATTGCAACGCGCACCCCGGAACGCAAAAGGGCCGCCCGTGACGGACGGCCCTCAAAACCCGATTGGGTGCGTGTCAGGCTGCCTTCGAGGGCTTCGCCGAAGTCGTGCCGGAGGTTTCCTTGGCAGAGGTCGATTCCGGCGTCGTATCAGCACCCGAGGTGTTCTTGTCGATCACCTTCTTGGCGACGTAGCCGCCGACACCAAGCGCGATCATGGCGGGCAGGCTCATCCGCCGCAGGACGCTGGTCGCAATGACGCCCAGCGCCGCGCCGCTTGCGCCGCCGATGCCCTTGGTCTGCTTGGCGATCCTGTCGCCCACGAATGCTCCGATAACCTTGCCGATCATATTGAAATCTCCTTTGCCAAACCAACGACAAGGGGCGGCAAGGGTTCCGCTCAGCTCTTGGGCCCCGGCGCGATGCCCGTGGCCAGCAAGGCGTTGGCGCGCCGCGCGATTTCCGCAAAATCGGGGTCTCCTTCGCGCGCCCAGATGACGTAGCGGAGGCCGAGAAAGACGTTCATGCCCATCAGCGCCCAGGCTTCGGGCGTACCGAGGCCCGGGGCAAGCGCGCCGCTCTCGCCGCCGCGCTGCAGGCGCTCCTCGATGCGCAGGCCGATCGTCTCATAGTGCGTCCGGTAGCTTTCCGGATCGACGAACTCGGCTTCATCGATGATCCGGTAGATTTCCTTGTGCTCCCCCGCAAACTCGAGGAAGGCGCGCAGGGCCTCGCGCTCTATCTCGAGGGCATCCATGGCCGGATCGAGCGCCTCGCGCGCGGCGGCCGCCACGCCGTTGCTCATGTCGCTCACTAAGGCCCGGAAGATGGCATCCTTGCTGTCGAAATAGGTGTAGAACGAGCCCAGCGCGACGCCGGCCGAACGGGTGATCCCGCTGATCGAGGCTTCGTGAAATCCCTTTTCGGCAAACTCCTGCGCCGCTGCGTCGAGCAGCTTGCGCAGGGTTTTGCGCCCGCGTTCCGTGCGCGGCGTCTTGTCACCCGATACCTGCGGTGCAGCCATAATCCATCCCCCCGACCCCTGCTGCCTAAGCAATACGTCGCATGCAAGCAACATGTAACTTGAAAGGTGGTTCAGGTTTCAGTATCGGAGTCGAAACAAGGGAATTCGGGAGGGAGAAACCCAACATGCGTGAGACATCCATTCTGTCAGCCGGCCTGCTGTGCTCGACCGCCGCGCTGGCTCTTTGGGCCGCACCGGCCAGCGCGCAGTCCACCGCCGCAGAGGCTGCGGACGCCGGTGAGCAGGCGCAGGGCAACACCATCATCGTCACCGCGCGTCGCCGCGAGGAACGGCTGGTCGACGTGCCGCTCGCCGTCACAGCGCTGAGCGGCGACGAACTCTCGCAGCGCGGCGCGCTCGACATCACCGATGTCGGCCAGACCGTTCCCAACGTGACGTTGGAAGCCAGCCGCGCGACCAACTCGACCCTCTCAGCCTTCATCCGCGGCATCGGCCAGCAGGACCCGGTTTCAGGCTTCGAACAGGGCGTCGGCATCTATCTCGACGATGTCTACCTCAACCGTCCGCAAGCCGCGGTGCTCGATATCTACGACGTCGAGCGGATCGAGGTGCTGCGCGGGCCGCAAGGCACGCTCTATGGTCGCAACACGATCGGCGGCGCGGTCAAATATGTGACCAAGCGCCTGCCGCTCGAAACCTCGGTCAAGGCGCGCGCCACCTACGGCACTTACGATCAGGCCGAAGGCGTCGTGACCGCGTCCACCCCGCTCGGCGACCTCGCCCGCCTCGGCGCGAGCTTTGCGCGCCTGTCCCGCGGCGGCTTCGGCGACAATCTCACCACGGGGCTGGAGAATTACAACAAGGACATCTGGGCCGGCCGCGCCAGCCTGGAGGTCGGCGGCTATGGCGAACCGGTGTTCATCCGGGTGCAGGGCGATTACACCAAGGACAAGAGCAACCCGCGCGGCGGTCACCGTCTGATCCCCGGCCTCGCCTCGGGCGCGCCGGTGCTGGACAATGTCTTCGACACGCGCGGCGCGCTCAACGATCCCGAACAGGACGTGGAAAGCTACGGCCTGTCGCTCCACGCTGAAATCGAGGTGAGCGACGCGCTGACGCTCCGTTCCATCTCGGCCTGGCGCAAGGATGAGAGCTTCACGCCGATCGATTTCGACGCCCTGCCCGCTGTCGACCTGGACGTGCCGGGCGCCTACCTGAACGAGCAGCTCAGCCAGGAAGTGCAGCTCCTGTGGGACGATGGCGGCCCGTTCAGCGGCCTGCTCGGCTTCTACTATCTCGACGCCAAGGCGGACACTCTGTTCGACGTGCGCATCTTCACCACCTTCCCCGGGCTGACCGCGTTCACGCAGGCCAATGTCGATACCGAGACCTACGCGATCTTCGGCGACTTCACCTACGACATCACCGAACAGCTGAGCCTGTCGGTCGGCGGGCGCTACACCTGGGATGAACGCAGCGCGGAAATCCTGCGTCAGAACTATCTTGGCGGCGGTTCGCCCATCTTCGGCGGCGCCGGCGTGCCCTTCGGCGGTCCGAGCACCGATTTCGACGGCAGTCGCAAGTTCAAGAAATTCACCCCGCGCGCGTCGATCAGCTTCATGCCGACGCCCGACCACAACATCTACGCAAGCTATTCCAAGGGCTTCAAGGGTGGCGGCTTCGACCCGCGCGGCGTGGGCGCAAACGCACCGGCTGCCGTCCCGGGCGCGCCGACCGATGCCGAAGTGGCGGCCTTCCTGAGCTTCGCTCCGGAAGAGGTCGACAGCTACGAGATCGGCTACAAGGGCGTGATCGGGATCCTGAACCTCGCCGCGGCAGCCTTCTATGCCGATTACAGCGATGTGCAGATCCCCGGTTCGGTCGCCTGCCAGGTTGCCGGCCTTCCGACCTTCTGCGGCGTGGTGACCAACGCGGGCAAAGCGACCTTCAAGGGTGTCGAGCTGGAAGCCAACCTGCGCTTCGACAGCGGCTTCGGCCTGGCCGGTTCCTTCGGCTACATCGACGCGCAGTACGACGAGTACATCACCAACATCGGCGCAACTCCGACCGATGTTGCCGCCTTCCGCGTCGTGCAGAACACGCCGGAGGTCACCGGCAGCTTGACTGCCAGCTACGATACGCCGCTGGGCGACGGGGATCTCTACCTGGGCGCGACGGTTTCCTACCGCAGCAAGACCAGCCAATTCGAAATCCCGAACCCCTTCCTTGACCAGGACGGCTTCGCGCTGCTCGACGCGAGCATCGTCTACACCACGGCCGATGATCGCTGGAGCTTCGGCATCTACGGCAAGAACCTGCTGGACAAGGAATACAAGACGAGCGGCTATACCTTTGTCGCCACCGATCCGGTGACGGGTGCGATCGTCAACGGGGCCAACGGTTTCCCCATTCCGACGCTGGGGCCCGAAGGCACGCTGACCGCCTTCTACGGCAACCCGCGCCAGGTGTTTGCGACGGTCACCTTCTCCTACTGATCGCAAACCGCGAGTGAGGGGGTGCGGGGGCTGGCCTTCCGCACCCCCTTTTCGTGTCAGCGCCGGAAGCGGCGCCGCTGAGGAAGGTTCTCGCTTTCGACCGGGATGCTGTATGTGTCGATGTAGTCGGCAAAGCGTTCGGCAACCTCGCCCTGGCTCAAGCCGAATTCTTCGAGACTGTATTGGTGCGGCGTCCGCTTGAGCTTTGCCGAGCGGTCGAGATAGCGCTGCATGCCATCGACCGCGGGCTCCATATCGAGCTTCAGGAAGCGGTAGACACGCTCCATCGTGCCGCGCCAGTCGCGCTCCATGTCGTCATACTGCACGTCGATCATGCGCTCGCGCGGAATGCTGTCTCGCGCTGCGCGCATCCGTTCGATCATGGTGGATGTCTTCTCCAGCCACTCGCGCCCGGTGCGCTGCGGGTCGTGGTAGTCGGAATAGATGATCGTCTGGTTCCAGGCGAGCGAGGCGGCGCTACCAACGATCTTCTCAGGATCGCGGTGCGTGAAAATCAGACGCGCATCGGGGAACACTTCGAGCAGCGCGGGCAGGTCGAGCATGTGCTGCGGCGTCTTGAGAATCCATGGGCGCAGCGAGCTTTCCTGCTGCGACCAGCCGATCAGGCGCAGGAGGTTCGCCATGTGGCGATAAGCAGGCACCGCGCTCTCGCCCTCGCACCACTGGGCGTAGGACGGCACGTGCCACTGCGCGTCGTGCTTCATGCTCCACATGCTCGCCACCAGAAGTCCAAGTTCCTCTTCGGGCTCATACGGCCCGGTGGGGTGGATCGAGAGCGTGCGCGGGTTGGCCAGCCGCGCGACTTTCATGATGCGCGCGGCGAGCTTGGGCCGGAAGTCCTTCTTCTCGCCCGCCAGCACTGCCTCGAATTCGGGCCGCGGTACGGGGCTGATCGTCTCGAAACTGCGCAGGAAGGCAAAGCGCTTGTCGCTCGCCAGCAAGCGATGAAGCCGCGTGGTGCCCGAGCGCATGGGGCCGACGATGACCACCGGAGCGCGCAAGGGACGCTCGAGGATTTCCGGATGCCGACCGAACCACATCTGCGCATAAAGCCGGTCTCGCAGCACGTGGTGAAACTGCTTCACGGCGGAGAAATCGCCCGCCGCGTTTAGCCGCGCCTCGCGCTTCACGCTGTCGAGCAGGGCTTCGAAGGGCCGCTCGAACCAGTGGTCGCCGAAATCGCACAGGCCGGTCGCTTCGACTGCCTGGTCGAGCAGGAAATCCTTGTCGAGATTGGCCTTGCCGATCCAACCCATTCGTCGCCCGCCCCGGATCACGCTGTCGGCGATATCGATGAAGCGTGTACGGCGCGGGGGCTTGATGGGGTGATCGTTCACGAAGGCTGGACCTTTCAACGCCTTGGATTTGTTCACTAACGGGCCCGCGCTGAATTGGTGCCCGAATACGCAGGACCACGCAGGAGCGAAGCCACTGGCCAAGCGCCATGCGAAAAGGCATAGGCCGCGCCATGCACGATATCGCTTTCATCCGCGCCAATCCCGAAGCCTTCGACGCCGGCCTTGCCCGCCGCGGGGCCGAGCCTGTTGCCGACCAGATCGTCGCTCTCGACGCGAAGAAGCGCGAGGCAACCACCAAGGTCCAGGAAGCGCAGAGCCGCCGCAACGAAGCCTCCAAGGCGATCGGCCAGGCCATGGGCCAGGGCGACAAGGACAAGGCCGAAGCGCTCAAGGCCGAAGTAGCCGAAATCAAGGCCTCGATGCCCGAATGGGAGGCCGCCGCTGCCGAAGCCGGCGCCGCGCTCGACGACATGCTTGCCCGCCTGCCCAACCTGCCCGCCGAAGACGTGCCGGAAGGCGCGGACGAAGAAGGCAATGTCGAGCTCCACCAGTGGGGCACTAAACGCACCTTCGACTTCGAGCCCAAGGAGCACGCCGATATCGGCCCTGCGCTGGGCATGGAATTCGAAACCGGCGCCAAGCTTTCCGGCGCGCGCTTCACCTTCCTGCGCGGCGATATCGCCCGGCTCCACCGCGCGCTTGCCCAGTTCATGCTCGACCAGCAGACGCGCGAGAACGGCTACACCGAATGCAACCCGCCGGTGCTGGTCGGCGACGATGCCATGTATGGCACGGACAAGCTGCCCAAGTTTGCCGAAGATAGCTTCCGCACGACCGACGACCGCTGGCTCGTGCCGACCTCGGAAGTCCCCCTCACCTATTCGGTCGCCGGCGAGATCCTGACTGACCTCGACCAGCCGATCCGCATGACCGCGCACACGCTTTGCTTCCGTTCGGAAGCAGGCTCGGCGGGCCGCGATACGCGCGGTTTCATCCGCCAGCACCAGTTCGAAAAGGTCGAGCTGGTCAGCGTCTGTCGCCCGGAAGACAGCGAGGCCGAGCACGAGCGTATGACCAAATGCGCCGAAGGCATCCTCGAAGCGCTGGGCCTGCCCTATCGCCGCATGCTGCTGTGCACCGGCGACATGGGTTTCGGCGCGAAGAAGACCTTCGACCTCGAGGTGTGGCTGCCCGGCCAGGGCGCCTGGCGCGAGATTTCGTCCTGCTCCAACACGGGCGACTTCCAGGCCCGCCGGATGAACGCGCGCTATCGCCCCGAAGGCGAGAAAAAGACCCGCTTCGTGCACACGCTGAACGGCTCGGGCCTCGCCGTGGGCCGCACGCTGGTCGCGGTGATGGAAAACTATCAGGAAGCGGACGGCAGCGTGACCGTTCCCCAAGCCCTCGCCACCTACATGGGCGGCGTCACCAAGCTGGAGCCTGCCGCCTGATGCGCATTCTGCTTACCAACGACGATGGTATCCGCGCACAGGGTCTCGAGGTTCTCGAAGGCATTGCACGCCAGTTTTCCGACGACATCTGGATCTGCGCGCCGGATGAAGAACAGTCCGGCATGGGCCATGCGCTCACGCTGACCCGCCCGGTGCGCCTGCGCAAGCATGGCGAGCGCCGGTTCTCGGTCACCGGCACGCCGACGGATTCGGTCACCATGGGCCTGCGCAAGGTCATGGACGGCACGCCCGACGTGATCCTCTCCGGCGTCAACCGCGGCGCGAACCTAGCCGATGACATCACCTATTCGGGCACGGTCTCGGCGGCGATCGAAGGCGCGCTGGCAGGGGTTCGCTCGATCGCGCTGAGCCAGGTCTACGCCAAGGAAGGCGCTGGTGAGAACGTGCCCTTCGATGCCGCCATCGAATGGGGCGCCAAGGTTCTCGCCCCGCTGCTCGATGCCCCGCTGCCCAAGCGCACGCTGGTCAATGTGAACTTCCCGCCGCTGCCGGCAAGCGAGGTCAAGGGCATCCGCGCGGTGCGCCAGGGCTTCCACGATTATTCGCGCGGCACGGTGGTCGAAGGGCGCGATCCGCGCGGCTTCCAGTATTACTGGTTCGGCCTCGAGGCGATCGAACACACGCTCGACCACGGCACCGATCTGGAGGCGGTCGACGAGGGCTTTATCTCGGTTACGCCGCTCCAGCTCGACCTGACGCACCACGCCTCGCTCGGCGCTCTGGCAGAGCGCTACGAGGGGTGAGGACGCGCTATCCTATTGACCCGGCGGGGTTCCGCGCGCACCTATTCGCGCGATGAGCAGCGACAAGCAGGTCGACCGGATCGCGCCCAGCGCCCCGCCACGCGCGTACCGCGGCCCGCGGTTCCAGCCGCTGCGCCGGGCCGTCAAGCTGCCGGTCTGGGGCGATCTCGGCATCCGCCTGGGCGCCGCCCTGTTCCTCATCTCCATCGTGGTCATGATCCACTGGTGGGACCGCGAAGGGCTGGTCGACAATCTCGATGGCGAGGTCAGCTTCCTCGACGTCATCTATTTCACCATGATTTCGATCACGACCACGGGTTTCGGCGATATCGCCCCGATTTCCGACCGCGCGCGGCTGGTCGAAGCGGTCATCGTGACCCCCATCCGCTTTGCCGTCTTTTTCATTTTCGTCGGCACGGCCTACAATTTCATCATCAAGCGCAGCTGGGAGAAATGGCGCATGGCCCGCATCCAGGAACAGCTATCCGGTCACATCGTGGTGCTCGGCTATGGCATCTCCGGCTCCGAAGCGGTCGGCGAGCTGATCGAGCGCGGGACCGACCCGTCCTGCATCGTCGTGATCGACCCGAGCGAGGAGCGGCTCGCCGAGGCAGAGGCGCTGGGCTGCAACGTCATGGCTGCCGACGCCACGCGCGACCAGACGCTCAAAGCCGTCCGCATTGCCGAAGCGCAGAACGTCCTCGTTTCCGCAGGCCGCGACGACACGACGATACTTATCACGCTGACTGTCCGCGCCCTTGCACCGAACGTGCCCATCAGCGCTGTGGTCCGCGCCGACGACAACGAATCGCTCGCGCGGCAGGCAGGCGCCGACAATGTCATCAACCCGGTGCGCTTTACCGGCCTGCTGCTGGCTGGCAGCGCCAAGGGCGAACACATCGCCGAATACCTCGCCGATCTCGCCAGCGTTTCGGGCCGCGTCCAGCTGGTCGAGCGCAAGATCACCGAAGAGGAATGCGGCTGCGCGATCAGCGAGCTGCGCACTGGCGGCCGGGGCCTTCGGATCTATCGCAATGGCAAGGCGCTCGGCTTCTGGGAAGACGAATGCCAGAACCTCCAGCCGGGTGACGTCGTGGTCGAGATCGTGCCCACCCGCAACGGGGAGACCCGCGGCGACGGGCACGATCGCGAAGACCTAACCGAACAAGAGGCTTGAGGCGCTAGCCCATCAGGCCGTGGACCAGCCCCATGGCCGTGTAGAACAGCAGCCAGTAGCCCGCGTCGATGAAGAACAGCGTCTTGGTCTTCTGGCTGAACAGGTAGTTGGTGCCGATAGCCGGGACGATAAAGCCCAGCGCCACGCCAAAGGCCGTAAGCACTTTCACCACCAGCGACAGATCCTGCGCGTAGGTTGCGAAGGTGTGCGCCAGCGTCCAGCTGGCGAGGAGCGAGAAGGCAAAGGCACCGCCATAGATCGCGCCCATGCTTCCTTCCTTGATCTGCTCCTCGGTAAGGCCGACAGCGCCCATCCATTTCTTGCCCATGATCGGCCCGTACCAGATGCCGCCGACTACGAAGCCTGCCAGCGCTGCCAGGACGACAGCCAGCCAGTTTACATCGAATATGTTCATGATTTCCCTCCCCAAAGGGCCACGACCCTCCGACACGCTAGCGAAAAGCCGCCGACAGGTGTAGAGGCGCGCGCAATTCACGGACAATTGGCATGACTACCACCACCACTCCGATCCCCGACCAGAAGAAGGTCGGCATGGTTTCCCTCGGCTGCCCCAAGGCGCTCGTCGATTCCGAGCGCATCCTCACGCGCCTGCGCGCCGATGGCTACGCCATGAGCCCCGACTACGCGGGCGCCGACGTCGTGCTCGTGAACACCTGCGGCTTTCTCGATTCCGCCAAGGAAGAGAGCCTGGCCGCGATCGGGGAGGCGATCTCGGAGAACGGCCGCGTCATCGTGACCGGCTGCATGGGCGAAGAGGCCGATGCGATCCGCGCTGCCCACCCGCAGGTCCTCGCGGTGACGGGCGCGCACCAGTACGAGCAGGTGGTCGAGGCCGTGCACGAACACGCTCCGCCGAGCCAGGGTCCGTTTGTCGACCTGATCCCGCAACCGGATGTGAAGCTGACGCCGCGCCACTACAGCTACCTGAAGATTTCCGAGGGCTGCAATCACTCCTGCGCCTTCTGCATCATCCCGGACCTGCGCGGAAAGCTTGCCAGCCGCCGGATCGACGCGGTTCTGCGCGAAGCGGAAAAGCTGGTTGCAGCGGGCACGAAGGAACTGCTCGTGATCAGCCAGGACACGAGCGCTTATGGCGTCGACACCCGCCACGAGAGCCGCAGCTGGAAAGGTCGCGAAGTCCGCGCCCACATGACCGACCTCGCACGCGAACTGGGCCAGCTCGACATTGGCGGCGGCACGCCCCCGTGGGTCCGGCTGCACTACGTCTATCCCTATCCGCATGTCGACGCCGTCATCCCCCTGATGGCGGAAGGGCTTCTGACCCCCTACCTCGACATTCCCTTCCAGCACGCCAGTCCCAAAGTGCTGCGCGCGATGAAGCGCCCGGCGAACGAGGCCAAGGTCCTCGAGCGCCTCAAGGGCTGGCGCGAGATTTGCCCGGAGATCGCCATCCGTTCCAGCTTCGTGGTCGGCTTCCCGGGCGAGACCGAAGAGGACTTCCAGTACCTGCTCGACTGGCTGGAAGAGGCCCAGCTCGACCGCGTCGGTGCCTTCCGCTTCGAACCCGTCGAAGGCGCACAGGCCAACGCCCTGCCCGATCCGGTCCCTGAAGAAGTCAAGGAAGAGCGCTACGCCCGCGTCATGGAAGTGACCGAGCGGATCAGCGCCGCCAAGCTTGCGGCCAAGGTCGGAAAGACGATCCCCGTCATCATCGACGAAGTCGGCGAGCCTGACGAGGACGGCGATATCGGCGCGACCGGGCGCAGCCAGGCCGATGCACCGGAAATCGACGGGGCCGTGTACCTGCGGACCGTGCCGCAGGACCTGGCGGCCGGAGATATCGTCGATGTCGTGGTCGAAGAGAGCGACGCGCACGACCTTTTCGGTGTGGTGGCCTGATACGGTCTTTTACCGGCGTTAACCACGCCCGGTCATGGGCGCGTTTTTGCGCTAGCCCGCTCTATTGCAACAAGAAACCTGTAGCTGTCCGCCCCGGCCGGCGGATCCGGCCCGATTTCCCTTAACTCTCATTTCTAAACCGCAATTTACCATCGAAACCCGCCGCCAGCGCCGGACGGGTTGCGGTTCCGCGCCCGGCATCAAAGAATTCTTAAGTTTAAGGCCCCCATAAGGGCGTCTGATGGGTGACACACGCACCTCTACGCCTACCGGGCCGTTCCTCGCCCGTGCGCGCACGCTCTTGAGCGGGCGCCTGTTCGAGCGCGTGCGTCATGTATTGTGGGCCGGTCTCCTCAGCCTCGGCATGTATGCGATCCTGCTGTTCCAGCCGGGCGACCAGCTGCTCTGGCTGATTCAGTCGCGCATCGCCGGATCCAGCCCGTCGGGCGAAGTGGTCTTCGTCACGTCCGACGAAGCGCTTAACGCCCCAGACCAGCCCGAAACCCGCTACGAGGTTGCCCGCGCGCTTGACGAGCTCGACCGCCTCGGCGTGGGCAAGGTGTTCCTCGATGTGACCTTTGCGCCATCCGAGGACAGCGCAGCCGACCAGCGGCTCGCAAAGGCAATTGCCGATCTCGGGCCGCGCATTATCCTCGTCGATCGGGTGGCGCCCACCTCCACCAAGGGCAAGACCTTGCGGAGCACGTCGCCCTGGATTGCCGGTGATGTCGACCGCGTTCTGGCCGATCAGACCGATCGCAACGTCTTCGGCTTCGCCTGGGAATCGCGGTACAGCTACGTCGTGGAAGGCCGCGCCTATCGCTCGCTCGGAGCTGCGATCGGCGGCGTGAACGACATCCGGCCGGGGCAGTTTTCCATCGACTATGGTTTCGACGCTACCGAGATCCCGGTCCTGCTGATCGACGAACTGACCGACGAGGCGCTGGAAACCGAGCGCATGATCGTCACCGGCAAGACCGTGGTCGTTGGCCACAGCAACCACGTCGGCGGCACTCCCCAGCCGATACCGGGCAGTATGAACGCCCCCCCGAGCCTAGTCGACATTTATGCGGGCGAGAGCCTGCGGTCGGGCCGCACGACCTATATTGTCGGCAGCACCGTCCTCTCCGTCTTCGCAGCGCTACTGCTGTTCGCCCTTCTTCTGGGCACAACGCGCAAGCGCCGCTGGATGGCCTACACGGGCATCGTGGCCCTGTTGCCGCTGGTTTTCGTCGCGTCCGCCCGGTTCGGATTCCGGCTCGACCTTACTTACGTGTTGAGCTTCCTTGTCCTGTACGGGGCAATGCGCTCGCGCATGCGGTGGAAGCGCCGGGTGGAGATGGTCAACATCGAGACCGGTCTGCCCAAGCTGCGCGCGCTGGAAGGACGCCTCGTGCGCGACAATATTCGCAGCGGCCACGTCGTCATTGCGAAGATCCAGAATTACGAACGCGTGCTCAAGACGCTGCGCAGCGACGAGAAGGGCAGCTATGTCCTCAAGCTGGTCGATCGCCTTCGCGCTGCCGACCCCAATCTGGCGATCTACAGCGACGGCCACCACCTTGGCTGGCACGTGCCGTCGGACGAAACGGACGCTGTTACGGACCACCTGGAAGGCCTGCGGGCCATCTTTGCCGCGCCCGTGCAGGTGGGCGGCTATTCTGTCGACGTGGGCATCACCTTCGGCGTAGCCGCTATCGAGGGTGATCCGGCACCCCGTCTCGCCGCAGCCGTCGCAGCCGCCGAGGAAACGTCCGAAGCCCACAACCCCATCTCCATCGCCGAAACCGGTTCGCAGACCGACCTCCTGTGGGACATCTCGCTGCGCGCCCGCATCGACGAAGCGATGGAAGCGGGCGAGATCTACTGCGTCTACCAGCCCAAGTTCGAACTCGCGACCAACACCATCGCCGGCGTAGAGGCGCTGGTGCGGTGGCACGACCCGGCGCGCGGCTTCATTTCCCCGATGCACTTCATCCAGCAGTGCGAGAAGGCCGGCCGGATGGAGCACCTCACGCGCTATGTCCTGCAAAGCGCGTGCTCGGCCGGGCAGCTCCTGCATTTCCGCGGCCGGATGATCACAATGTCGGTCAACATTTCGGCCACCCTGCTCGGCGACATGCGCATCGCGGGTATCGTCCGCAATGTGCTGCAGGCGACGCGCTTCGACCCCGAGTATCTGACGCTCGAAATTACCGAGACGGCGCGCATCACCGATCACACGGTCGCAGCAAGCATCCTTGAAGAACTCAAGGGCCTCGGCGTTAAGATCTCGATGGACGACTTCGGCGTCGGTGCCGCGAGCTTTGAAGCGTTTTACGAACTTCCGTTTGACGAGCTGAAGATCGATCGCCTGTTCGTCGCCAACATGGCCAAGGACCCGAAAGCAAAGGCAATTGTCGCGAGCATCGCCGCAATGGGCCGCGATGCGCGAATCACTGTCGTCGCAGAGGGTCTCGAGAACCCCCAGGACATTGGATTGCTTAAGAAAATCGGCTGCCAACAGGTCCAGGGCTTCGCATTTTCGCGACCCGTCTCATTGTCTAACCTATTGGAATTCAAGGAGTTCGTGCAGACACCCAGCGCCGCAAACATGGTTTAGGCTTTACAAACATACATGGTTAATGACATGTGCTTCCTGGACTAACAGGAGGTATGACTATGTGGAGCTTCTGGGATTGGCTGCTGGGTGGCGATAAGTAAGCCACGACAACAGTCTTCAAATTAAAGGGCCCCCTCGCGGGGCCCTTTTCCGTTTCTGGGCCAGACGCACCGCTTTTCGGTCGCCCGAAACGATGGCGGGGCAGCCGCGTTGGGAGCGTGTATGCCTATCGCCATAGAGACCCAATTCGCCTTCGAGCTGCCCTCCCCGACGGATGCGCTCCTCCAGTTCGAAGCGGCTCGCATTCCCGAGCAGACCATCCTCGAAACCGACACACAGGTGACCCCGAGCGAACACGTCGCCCGGGTTCCCGCACAGGAGAACATCGGAGAGCGCCTGCTCGTGAGGGCTGAAGGGGCCCTCGAGGTGTCCTACTCGGCCCGCGTCGACATTGCGCGCGCAGTCAGCGACCTCGCCCGCCACGGTGCCATTCCCCCCCACGAGATTCCTGGCGAGGCTGTCGAATACCTCTTCGACAGCCGGTATTGCCCCGCGGACGATTTCCAGAGTTTTGCGGAGGCCGAGTTCGGTGGCACCTCAGGCGGCGCAAGAATAGCCGCCATCAGCGACTGGATTGCCGATCATTTCAGCTACGTCCCGGGAAGCTCGACGACCGAAACCGGCGCGGTGGACAGCTTCGTGGCGCGGCAGGGCATCTGCCGCGATTACGCACACGTCCTCATCGCGCTTGCCCGCGCCAGTGCCATCCCGGCGCGTTACGTCGCCTGCTACGCCCCCGGCGTCGACCCGCCCGATTTCCACGCCGTGGCCGAAGTGTTTCTCGCCGATCCGGCCAAAAGCGCTGGCGGCGTCTGGCAACTCGTCGATGCAACCCGCATGGCCTGCCCGTCCGAAACCGTAAAGATCGGGGTCGGGCGCGATGCGGCCGACGTGAGTTTCCTGACAACCTTCGGGCCGAGCACATTCCGTTCAAGCTGCGTGCGTGTCACGAAAGAATAGGAATGCAATCATCTGGCCTGCGCATCCCCCCGCTGGTAACCGCTGGCCCACAGGAGAGACGAAGACAATGACCCCAGAGGCTGTGCGATGATCGCCACCGCAGACCGCTTGCTGCTGTTCGGCGCCACTGGCGACCTGGCCCAGCGCATGCTCTTGCCGTCCCTTTGCGCACTGCATGCCGACGGGCTTTTGTCGAACGATCTGCGCATAGTTGGAACCGCGCGCTCGGACATGACGACGCAGGAATACCGTGCCTTTGCCCGCGAGGCGCTGGAACGCTTCCTGCCGAGCAATCGCCGCGGCGGCGTGGCCGAATTCCTCAATCGGCTAAGCTATGTTCCGGTCGATGCCACTACGCTCGAGGGCTACGATGCGCTGGCTGAAGAGGTAGGCGAGTACAAGAAGGGCCTCGCCATATTCCTGTCGACCGCGCCCAGCCTGTTCGAAGCCACGATCGACGGTCTCGTCCATGCCGGCCTGACCAAGGGCAATGTGCGCATCGGGTTGGAAAAGCCGCTCGGCACGGACCTTGGCAGCAGCGAGGAAATCAACGATGCTGTCGCCAAGGCCTTCAGCGAAGATCGCATCTTCCGGATCGACCACTACCTCGGCAAGGAAACCGTCCAGAACCTGCTGGCGCTGCGCTTTGCCAACCTGATCCTCGAGCCGGTCTGGAACGCCAATTACATCGAGCATGTCCAGATCACCGTCGCCGAGACGGTCGGGCTGGAATCGCGCGTCGCTTATTACGACGACAGCGGGGCGCTTCGCGACATGGTGCAGAACCACATGCTCCAGCTGCTCGCCCTCGTGGCGATGGAGCCGCCGACCAGCTTCGATTCCACCGCCGTGCGCGACGAGAAGGTCAAGGTCCTGCGCGCCCTTCGCCCGATCGACAAGGACGAGACGGTCACCGGTCAGTACCGGGCCGGGACGCTGACCGGCAAACCGGTGCCCGGCTATGACGAGGAGCTTGGCAAGGACAGCGGGACGGAAACCTTCGTGGCCCTCAAGGCCCATGTCGACAACTGGCGCTGGAAGGGCGTGCCCTTCTACATGCGCACCGGCAAGCGCCTGCCCGAACGCGTGACCGAAATCGTGATCCAGTTTCGCTGCATCCCGCATTCGATCTTCGAAGGCCGCGGCGCGACCACCCAGCCCAACCGGCTGGTGATCGGCATCCAGCCCGAAGAGAACGTACAGCTGTCGATGATGGCGAAAGTCCCGGGGCTCGACCGCGAGGGCATTCGCCTGCGCCAGATCCCGCTCGATATCGCCATGCCCGACGCCTTTACCGGCACGGTCCGGCGCATCGCCTATGAACGCCTGCTGCTCGACCTCATCGAGGGCGACCAGACCCTGTTCGTTCGCCGCGACGAAGTGGAGGCCCAATGGGAATGGATCGATGCGATCCGCGCCCTGTGGGGCAAGGCAGATATCACCCCCGCCCCCTACGCCGCCGGCAGCTGGGGTCCCGACGCAGCCATGCAGCTGCTCGAGCGCGACGGAGTAAGCTGGCATGACGAATAAGCCGCTGAACGACACTATCCACCGGGTGACCCAGCGGGTCATCGAGAATTCGCGCGACAGCCGCGCAACCTATCTCGACCTGATGGACCGCGAAGGCGACCGGCAGGTCAACCGCGGCTCGCTGTCCTGCTCGAACCTCGCCCATGCCTTTGCTGGCGCCGAAGAGGACCAGGCCGCGATCATGGCCGCCAAGGGGCCGAACCTGGGTGTCGTTACCGCCTATAACGACATGTTGTCGGCCCATCAGCCCTACTACCGCTATCCGGAACGCATGAAGATCTGGGCCCGCGAAGTCGGCGCGACGGTGCAGGTCGCTGGCGGCACGCCGGCGATGTGCGACGGGGTGACGCAGGGCGAGGCAGGCATGGAGCTCTCGCTCTTCAGCCGCGACACCATCGCGCTTTCGACCATCGTCGCGCTCAGCCACGCCATGTATGACGGGGTCGCGCTGCTGGGCATTTGCGACAAGATCGTGCCCGGCCTCCTGATGGGCGCGCTGCGCTTCGGGCACCTGCCCGCGATCTTCGTGCCGTCGGGTCCGATGGGCAGCGGCATCTCGAACAAGGAAAAGCAGCGAACGCGCCAGCTTTACGCCGAGGGCAAGGCAACCCGGCAGGAACTGCTGGCAAGCGAGATGGGCAGCTACCACTCACCCGGCACCTGCACCTTCTACGGCACAGCGAATTCTAACCAGATGATGATGGAGATGATGGGTCTCCACGTTCCGGGCGCTGCGTTCGTCCAGCCGGGCGCCAAGCTGCGCCAGGAACTGAGCCGTGCGGCCACGCACCGCCTCGCCGCCATCGGCAAGTCGGGCGAAGATTTCCGCCCGCTGTCTCGCGTGGTCGACGAGAAGGCCATCGTGAACGCGGCGATCGGCCTGCTCGCCACAGGCGGATCGACCAACCACGCGATCCACATCCCGGCCATGGCCCGCGCTGCGGGGATCAAGTTCGACTGGACCGACCTGTCCGAACTGTCGAGCGCAGTCCCGCTCATCGCGCGCGTCTATCCCAACGGGTCGGGCGACGTGAACCATTTCCACGAAGCCGGCGGCATGGGCTACGTCATCGGCGCGCTGCTCGAGGAAGGCCTCGCGCATGGCGACATCCTGACCGTTTGGGACGGCGGTTTCGAAGCCTACAGCCGCGAGCCCGGCATGGACGGCGATGCGCTGACCTGGCGCGATCCGGGCCCCTCGGGCGACACCGAGATGCTGCGCCCGGCCTCCGACCCGTTCCAGCCCGATGGCGGCATGCGCCTTGTGGAAGGCAATCTGGGCCGCGCCTGCTTCAAATCCTCCGCTGTAGAGCGCGAACGCTGGACCATCGAGGCCCCGTGCCGGGTGTTCGAGACGCAGCACGATGTGAACGAGGCCTTCAAGAAGGGCGAACTCGACCGCGACGTGGTTGTCGTCGTACGCTTCCAGGGGCCGCGTGCCAACGGCATGCCCGAACTGCACAAGCTCACCCCTGCCCTCGGCGTCCTGCAGGACCGTGGCTACAAGGTCGCGCTGGTAACCGATGGCCGCATGTCGGGCGCTTCGGGCAAGGTCCCGGCCGCTATCCACTGCACGCCTGAAGCGCTGGGCGGCGGTCCGCTTGCCAAGCTCGAAGACGGCGATATCGTGCGGGTCTGCGCGGCCACGGGCGAACTTTCGACCACGGCCGACCTCGACAGCCGCGAAGCGGCCAGCGAACCCGCTCCGGAAGTCGGAATGGGCCGCGAGCTCTTCGCGATGTTCCGCACCAGCGCCGATGGCGCCGAACAGGGAGCGTCATCGATGATGGCGGTAGCCGGACTGTGAGCATGGAGATTGTAGCCGTCGATATCGGGGGCACCCACGCGCGCTTCGCCATTGCGACCGCCAATGACGATGGCACGATCACGCTGGGCGAGCCCGAGACGCTCCACACCGAAGATCACGCCAGTTTCCAGACCGCCTGGGAGGATTTTCGGGACCGCATGGGCGGATCGCTGCCCCCGCGGGTCTCGATGGCGATTGCCGGCCCGGTTGGCGGCGACGTCATCCGCTTCACCAACAACCCGTGGATCATCCGCCCGGCACTGGTGAAGGAAAAGCTGGGCGTCGAACACTATTGCATCGTCAACGATTTCGAGGCGGTGGCGCACGCTGTTGCCCGCGTAGGCGAAGACCAATTCATCCACCTGACTGGCCCCGAAAAGCCGCTCGCCCCGACCGGACGGCTGAGCGTGCTGGGCCCCGGCACCGGCCTTGGCGTCGCCCATCTCTACCGCGAGCCCGATGGTACCTATCGCGTCTCGGCGACCGAAGGCGGCCATATCGACTTCGCCCCGCTCGACCAGATCGACGATGCGATCCTCGCCCGGCTGCGCAAGCGCCACACGCGCGTGTCGGCCGAGCGTGTCGTCTCCGGCCCGGCAATCTCGGACATCTACCAGGCGCTGGCCGCCATGGAGGGCAAGCCGACCGCCGATGAGGACGACATCGCCATCTGGACCCGCGGCCAGGACGGCAGCGACAGCCTCGCCGCCGCCGCCGTCGATCGCTTCTGCATGTCGCTTGGCAGCGTGGCGGGCGACATTGCGCTCGCGCAGGGCGGCTTTGGCGGCGTCGTGATTGCCGGCGGTCTTGGCTACCGGATCCGCGAGACGCTGGTGAAATCGGGCTTCGCCGAACGCTTCAAGGCCAAGGGCCGCTTCCAGGAGCTGATGGCCTCGATCCCCGTCAAGCTCATCATCCATCCGCAGCCGGGCCTGTTCGGCGCGGCCGCCGCATTCGTCAGGGAACACGGATGACCATTGCCGATATCATGCAGACCGCGCCGGTCATTCCGGTCATCGTGGTCGACGAGGTAGACCACGCCAAGCCGCTCGCCGACGCACTGGTTGCCGGCGGCCTGCCGGTCCTCGAAGTAACCTTGCGCACCGAGGCTGCGCTCGACGCCATTCGTATCATGAGCGAGGTCGAGGGTGCGATCGTTGGTGCCGGCACGGTGACCAACCAGCAGGACCTCGCGAACGCGATCGATGCAGGCAGCCAGTTCATCGTTTCGCCCGGCCTTACCGAACCGCTCGGCAAGGCAGCGATCCGCGAGAACATCCCCTTCCTGCCCGGCATCGCCAACGCGGGCGACATCATGCGCGGGCTCGACCTGGGCCTGACGCATTTCAAGTTCTTCCCCGCGATGGCGGCGGGCGGCCTTCCGGCGCTCAAGGCGCTGGCCGCTCCCTTCGGCCAGTGCCGTTTCTGCCCCACGGGCGGTGTCTCGCTGGCCAACGCGCCCGACTGGCTGGGCTTCGATCCGGTGCTGTGCGTCGGCGGCAGCTGGGTTGCTCCGCGCGGCCCGGTCGACAGCGCCGAGGTCGAGCGGCTGGCGCGCGAAGCGGCCGCTCTCGGCGGCTAAGAACCGTCCGGCCATCCGTGCCCGTGTGGGACGGATCGCGCGCCGTTGCTGGAAAATTCAGGGTTTCGTGCGCATAATGCGCCGATGGACGTGATTCTGAAGTGGATCGGAGGCGGCACGGTCGCCGCAGCGCTGGTGCTTGCCGGCGTGGCCGTTGGCGGGCGCGCGGTGGCAGAGAACGAGCCGGCTGCGCCAGTTGCCGCGCCCGAGCCCGAAGCTCAGCCCGCTCCTCTTCACCCGCATGGCGCAATTGCTGCCAAGGCGGTGGCCGATGCCAAGCGCCTCTATACCGTGCGCCGGATCCTGCCGATCGAGGGCCCGATCAAATACGGCGAATGGCATTGGGACGATGAAGGCGTTCCCGACGGACCGCTGCTGGTAACGGTGGACCTGCAGGCCCGCGTGATTTCGATTTTCCAGGGCGGCTACGAAATCGGCGCCGCCGCCGTGCTGCTGGGCACGGACGAGCACCCCACGCCCACCGGCGTCTTCCCGATCCTTTGGAAGCAGCGCCACAACGTGTCCGAGAAATACGGCAACGCCCCCATGCCCTGGAGCATGTTCCTGACCCTCGACGGTGTCGCCATCCACGGCGGCAGCGAGGTTGAGAACGGCTATGCCAGCCACGGCTGCATCGGCGTGCCCGATGATATTGCCAAGCGCCTCTTCGCGATCGCCAAGAAGGGCGACAAGGTTGTGATCACCGACGGCAAGCGCATGGGGCTTGGCGACAGCATCATCTGATGACGGCCTAGCCCGTGCGGCGAGGCGGCTCAGGGGTACAGACGTAGAATTCGCCGACCCGCTCGATCAGCACCCCGGCGATGTTTCCGCTTTTGCTGAATCCCTTCAGGAAAGCCATCACTTCGCCGTGCGATGCGCCGCCACCTAGTGCGGAAATGGCCCGGGCCAGCAAGCGCGATGCCGTGTCGGGCTGGCGCGTCGCGGGCACCGAAATGCGGGACGGCGACATTGATGCCTTCTCCTCCCACACCTCATCGGCAATCGCCTGGAGCGTTGCCTCCGCCTCTTCCATATGCGCAGCCGAGCGCGCGAGGGCCAGCGGGTCGATCCAGTCGGCCTGCTCAAGCTGGCGGCGCATGCGAACGCGGTCGAAACTGGCATCGCGGTTGCTCGGATCCTCGACAAACGGAAGGCCGAGATCTTCGACCAGCGCGCGAAGCTCGTTCTTGCGAAAGCCGAGCAAGGGTCGGAGGATGGGAACAGGGCAATCGCCGATCATCGTCCGGCTGCGAATTCCGGTAAGGCCTGCCAGTCCGCTTCCCCGGTTGAGCCGCATCAGCAGCGTCTCGGCCTGGTCGTCGGCGTGATGCGCGGTTGCGATGGCGGCAAGCCCGCGCTCTCCGGCCCACTGGCCTAGAGCTCCGTATCGCGCGGCCCGCGCACGGTCCTGCAGGTTTCCATCCTCAATGGTCACTCCCAGCACGCGGCATGCGATGCCCCGCTTGGCGCAGACCCGTTCGACAAGGGCGCATTCCTCGCGCGCCTCGGGTCGCAGACCGTGATCGACCGTGGCGACCTCCACGCCGTCGCCCAGCAGCGCATGGGCGAGCGCCAG
The DNA here is from genome assembly GCF_019448255.1 of Qipengyuania flava. Taxonomy (NCBI): domain Bacteria; kingdom Pseudomonadati; phylum Pseudomonadota; class Alphaproteobacteria; order Sphingomonadales; family Erythrobacteraceae; genus Qipengyuania; species Qipengyuania flava. Next base: position 814,085 of record NZ_CP080410.1, on the reverse strand, counting down.
CAGCGCCATGCTGTCCGGTCCGCCGGAAACCGCGAGGCCTAGTGTTCCTTCCGGGCGATGCGCGCGAAATCCCTCTTCGAAGCGCGCGAGAACCGCCTCGGTCAGAGGGCTATCAATCGCAGGTCACCTTCTGGCGATTGGCCGCATACTGGGTCTGCAAACGGCCGGCGGCGAGGCCGGGATAGGTCTCGGCAAACTCGGCCAGCGCGATGCAGGCGCGGCGTGTGTCGTCGAGCGCGATCATCGCTTCGGCGAGGTACAGCAGGCTGTCACCAGCGCGGGCGCCGCCCTTGTCGTCCTGGTAGTTCTTGAGGAACCAGGGCGCTGCTTCGCGCGCCTTGCCATCGTCGAGATAGGCCCGGCCGAGCAGGTTGCGGCCATAGGTGGCGCGCCAGTGATCGGAGTGCTGTTCGACAAACAGGGTAAGCTGCTGCTGGGCTTCGGGATAGAAGCCTGCGTTCCACAGGCGATAGCCATAGGAATATTCGTCGTCCGCCGCATCGTCGGTCTGCGGCTTAGTGATCGACTGGACAGCGGCAAGGCGTTCGTCCGTCGGACCGGAAGCGGCAGGCGCCGGCGTCGGCGTCTCGACCGTCCGCGCAGCCGGCGCAGGCGCGCTGGTCGTAGGCGTGGGATCGACCGTGGCGACAGTGGTGGCTGTGCCCGCTCCTTCCAGCGCCTCGATACGCGCGGTCAGCAGACTGACCGCGTTTGCGTTTTCCTCATTGAGCGCGGTCTGGCGCTGAAGCTGCGCTTCGAGGGCATCGAGCCGCGCAAGAATATCGGTGACGGCCGTCGTCGTGGTCGAATTGACGGTCGAGCTCACGCTGGGTCCTGCGCTGATCTCGGGCTCGAAATAGCGGCCATCGCCGCCCGGGAAGACGCGGCGTTGCAGCGCGCGCACTTCGGCTTCGAGGCGGCGGATGCGCGCCTCGTCATCGGCGTCCTGCGGCAGGGCCGGCTGGGCAGTCGCAATGAGGGCAAATCCCGCCCCGAGGAAAGAAAGGTTACGCGCTAGGGGTCCGAATGCCATCGGGAAGGCTCCTCGTGGGGGATCGGTTAGGGTTACGAAAAATGCCTTAGAGCCCCGAATCTGTCGAGGCCATGAAGGGGCTTATCCCCTTTCGCAGACAGGAAAATTAACCGCTGGTTGCGGCGGTTTCGGCGGGAGTAGCGCTGGGCGCAGGCCGCGCGAGCAAGGCTTCGGCCGTGATCGGCACATCGCGCACCACCTCGTCCACTTCCGAAAGCTTGGGTACGCTTCGTCCGCCGATGGTTATGGCGAGCGCATAGGGGCGCCCGGTCCAGACCTGCGGGCCCTCCGCATCGGCTGGCACGGTATAGCTGTCTCCCGCTGCCATCTGCGCTTCGTAAAGGCGTTCGCCGTTCGCGTCGTAGAACTTGACCCAGGTGCCATCCATCTCGCTGGTGAAGACGACGGGTCCAGTGGCCGCGGGTTGCCCCGCAGCCGCTTGCGCGGGAGCCTCGCCATCGCTCTCGTCAGCCAGAGCCTCGGCAGCTGCCGGATCCTCCAGCGGGGCCGGGCCGAGGCCGGGCGCGAAATAGCTGGAGTAGAACGCGTAGATACCGCCCACGAGAAGCACGGCGGCAAACAGGGCGAACCAGGCAAGCCCGCGCCCCGGGACCCGGGCCGGATCGCCGGGTTCGAACTTGGCCGGTGCGGCGCCGTATTCGTTGCCTTCCGCCAGTTCCTGGCGCGCCTGTTCAACGATCTCGCGCTCGTCGAGGCCGACAAGCCGTGCGTATGTTCGCGAAAATCCGACCGCGTAAGTCCGCGCCGGAAGCTCGGTCAAAGCCCCGTTTTCGATCGTGAGAAGGTGGCGTTGCGGGATCCGCGTTTCGGCAGCAACCTGGGCAAGGTCGAGACCCTTGGCTTCGCGGGCCGCCTTCAGCCTGGCGCCCACGCCGCCGGTTTCCTCGACCGGCTGCTGCTCAAGTGTGTCTTCGTCGCTCATGCGATCCCCGAATAATGCGTCACTGCGGTTTTCCCGCATGTCTGTTGACGCAGGAAAAGCGGCTTCGCGGTGCCCCTGTCAAGCGCGCAAAGCGCCCGACAGGCTTGGTACGGACAGAAAGAGGCTGCCGCGCGATGAAATCAGTCGGTTTCGATGTCGCGCTCTTCCGCCCATTGCTGCAATGCAGCACGCATATCATGCGGGGGCGAGGCAAGCCAGAGCGCCATTTGGTCGGAAAGCTCGTTGAGATCGACCTTGCGGACCAGTTCCTTGATCGGCCCGACCGCTGCCGGCGTAATCGACAGCCGGCGATAGCCAATGCCGAGCAGCGCCAGCGCCTCGAGCCGGCGCCCGCCCATTTCGCCGCACACGCCAAGGCGGACATCCTGCCCCACAAGCGATTTCGACACGCGCGCCAGGAACCGCAGGATCGCAGGGCTCAGCCAGTCGTAGCGTTCGGCAAGCTTGGGATTGGCCCGGTCCGCAGCGAACAGGAACTGAGTGAGGTCGTTGGTCCCCACCGATAGGAAGGCGATCTTGGGCGCGAGCAGGTCGAGCACATCGGCCAGCGCGGGCACTTCGAGCATGCAGCCGTACTCGATGCTCTCGGGCACCAGCTTGCGGCGCTTGCGCAGGAAGTCGAGCTGGTCTTCGAAGACCTGCTTGCCGGCGTCGAATTCCCAGGGTTCGCTGACCATGGGGAACATGACCGAAAGTGACCGACCGGCGGCCGCTTCAAGCAGTGCACGTGCCTGCGCTTTCAGCAGGCCTTCGCGTTCGAGCGAGAGGCGCAGGGCGCGCCAGCCCATGGCCGGGTTTTCGTCGCGATCCTCCGGCGCGTGGTCGAGATAGGGCACCGCCTTGTCCCCGCCGATATCGACCGTGCGAAAAACGACTTTCTTGTCGCCCGCCGCATCGAGAACATCGCGATAGAGGCGCATCTGACGCTCGCGCTGCGGCAGGGTCGAGGACACAAGGAACTGGAACTCGGTGCGGAACAGGCCAACGCCGTCCGCCCCGCTCATGGCCAGCGCGCTCATATCATCGCGCAACCCCGCGTTCATCATCACGGTGATGCGCGTGCCGTCACGGGTGAAGGGCTCGACATCCCGCAGCTCGGCATAGGTCGCCTGCTTTTCGCGAGTGCGGGCAAAGCGGGTTTCGAACGCGTCGAGCACCGGCTGGTTGGGCCGCAGGGTCACCGTGCCCTTGTCGGCATCGAGGATAACCTCGTCGCCCTCCGCGACCCGCGTGCGAAGGCCGGAAACCCGGCCAAGCACGGGAACGCCCATGGCCCGTGCCACGATCACCACATGGGCGGTGAGCGAGCCTTCTTCCAGCACCACGCCTTTGAGGCGGCGGCGGTCGTATTCGAGCAGTTCGGCCGGGCCGAGGTTGCGCGCGAACAGGATCGTGTCGCGGCGAAGCCCCTGGGTTGCAGCGGTGCCCAGCTGGCCGGACACGATCCGCAGCAGGCGGTTGGAGAGATCCTCCAGGTCGTGCATGCGGTCGGCCAGCAGCGGATCGTCGATTTCGCGCATGCGCATGCGCGTGCGCTGCTGGACCCGCTCGATCGCAGCCTCCGCGGTCAGCCCGCTGTCGATCGCCTCGTTGATGCGCCGTCCCCAACCTTCATCGTAGGCGAACATCTTGTAGGTCTCGAGCACCTCGACATGCTCGCCGCCCTTCCCGAATTCGGGCTCTTTGCCCATCGCGTCGATCTGGTCGCGCATCTTGTCGAACGCGCGGTAGACGCGCTGGCGTTCGGCTTCGATGTCTTCGGCCACCACCTGGTCGATCTCGATGCGCGGCTGGTGGAACACGGCCCGACCCGCAGCAAGGCCTTTGACCAGCGTCAGCCCTTCGAGAACGTCGTTCTCGACATGGGCAATCTCGAGGTCGATTTCCTCCTCGTCGTCGACCAGTTCCTTGTGGGCGATCAGTTCGGACAGGACCATGGCGGTGGTCTGCAGCGCCTCGATCTCGACTTCCTCGTAGCGCCGTGGTTCGACATGCTGCACGCACAGCACGCCCACCGCACGCTCGCGGTAGACTATCGGGACGCCGGCGAAGGAGTGGAACTTGTCCTCCCCCGTTTCCGGGCGATAGGCGAAGTCCGGATGCGCCTTGGCTTCTGCCAGGTTCAGCGTCTCGATGTTCTGGGCAATGGTGCCGGTGAGGCCCTCGCCGACCGCAAGCCGCGTTACGTGGACCGCTTCGGGGTTGAGACCCTGGGTCGCGTAAAGCTCCAGCGCCCCTTCGCGCAGCAGGTAGATCGAGCAGACCTCGCTCGTCAGGCTATCGGCGATAATCTCGACCACGCGGTCGAGCTTGTGCTGGGCGTGGGTACGCCCGGCCATGATTTCGTGCAGGCGGGTAAGAATTTGGCGAGCAGAAGCAGCAGCTGACATGGCCGCAGGCTATAGCAAATAAGTTAAGGAGCGGAAGCGGGGCGCCTTGCCCCGCCCCCTGATTGCCGTGTTCAGCAGGAAGCGAGCTCTTCCTTGATCTTGAGCTTCTGCTTCTTGATTTGCTGGATCATCGAAATGTCGGGCGCCGGTCGGAGTTGCTCCTCGTGCAGGCGGGCCTCGAGACCGGCGTGCTTGGCTTTGAGCGCGTCGACATGGGATGATTGCATCGGGCTGTCTCCTAGTTGGGTTGTGCGACCCCAGGAGCGACTCGTGTGCTTCACGCGGCACGGGCCGCTAGGACGAGTATCAAACCACAGGATTGAGAATTTACAAAGAAGCTTCTTATAGGCATGCGGCGAAGCGGTCGCATAAGGCGATTGTCCGGGAAGGTCCGCGTGAACGAACAGGAACTGCGCAAGAGGCTGGCACTGCTCCGCAGCGAACACCGCGATCTCGATGTCGCGATTGCCGCGCTGATCGAGGCGGGCGAACAGCGCGGCTTCGTCGACCAGCTTCAGCTGGCGCGGCTGAAGAAGCGCAAGCTGGCGTTGAAGGACCGGATCGCGATCATCGAAGACACGCTCCTTCCCGATATAATCGCTTGATTTCAATGTTTTAGGTAATTCGCCGTGCCATTGCGGGACACGCACGGTTAACGCGCTGGAAGGATGGCTTGCGAGCGCCTATCCGGTGCACCCATGGCCGCTAAAAATATAAATGAAGAGATCATCGAAGAGCTCTATTCCGAAGCGCTTGTGCTTGCCGACGACGCACGCGCCGCTTTCGATCTGAGCTTCAACGAGAACCAGTCGAACGCCGATGACCTGACCCGCGTCGCCCTGTCGATCGAAGGCCTGCGAACCACGACGAGGGTCATGCATGTGCTGGCCTGGCTGCTCAACCAGCGCGCCTATTTCGCCGGCGAGCTGAGCCGACAGCAGCTGGAACGCTGCGGCACCCTGCCCGAAGAACGCGCGGCCGATGCCGACAACCTCCAGCGCCTGGAGCCCGAAACCCGCGCGCTGATCGAAGAGACCGAGCGCCTGCACGCGCGCGTCGCGCGGCTTGACCGGGACTGGCGCGCAACGGGCGAAGAAGCGACACCGGTCGCCTCGCTGCAGGGCCGCATTGCGCAGGCCTTTGCCATCGGCTGATCAGGCCGCTGCCAGCGCCCTCGCGTAGCGCGCCAGCCGCGCGTCGCGCACATCGGTTGTCATATCCGGAGCAAAGCTGCTCGCGCCGCCGCGCATAGCCGCTGCCGCGCTTTCGAGGTCGGGATGCAATCCGCACCCGACCGCGGCAAGGATCGCAGCGCCAAGCGCCGTTGTCTCGATAAAGTCGGGCCGTTCGACCTCGAGGTCGAGAATGTTGGCAAGGTCCTGCGCCATCCAGTCGTTCGCGCTCATCCCACCATCGATCCTCAGGCGCGACCAGGGCGCACCATCGGCGGCAAAAGCACTGGCGAGGTCGTGTGTCTGGTGCGCCATCGCCTCCAGCGCTGCGCGGGCGATCTGCGCCCGTCCGCTTGCGAAGCTGAGGCCGGAAATCACGCCGCGCGCATCGGGTTTCCAATGCGGCGCGCCCAGCCCTGCAAGCGCTGGGACAATGACCACCTCACCGCTATCCTCGATGCTGCGGGCGAGGTCTTCGGTCTCGGCGGCGCTGCCGATCAGGCCAAGCTGGTCGCGCAGGTACTGCACCAGGCTGCCCGCCACGAAGCAGGCACCCTCGATCGCATAGGTCCGCGTACCGCCTTCCTGGTAGAGCACGGTTCCGAGCAGCCGGTTGTCCGAATGCGGGATCTCCTGCCCCTTGTTGGTCAGCACGAAGGCGCCGGTGCCGTAGGTTGCCTTGGTTTCGCCGAAGGACAGGCAGCCCTGCCCGATCGTGGCGGACTGCTGGTCGCCCGCAAGGCCGCAGATGGCGATCGGCGCCCCGAGCCATTGCGCATCACAAGTGGCAAGCTGCCCATGCGTGTCGACCACTTGCGGCAGGCTATCGCGCGGCACGCCGAACAACTCGCACAAATCCTCGTCGAACTGCGCGCCATCGAGCGCGAGCAGGAGCGTGCGGCTGGCGTTGCTCGCATCGCTGAGGTGCGCGCCGCCCGACAGCTTGTAGACCAGCCAGCTCTCAACCGTCCCAAAGGCCAGCCGCCCATCCTGCGAGGCGCTTCGCACTGCCTCGTCATTATCGAGCAGCCAGCGCATCTTGGTGCCGGAGAAATAGGGATCGAGCAGCAAGCCGGTGCGCTTCTGCACCTGCGGTTCGTGGCCATAGTCCTTCATGCCTGCGCAGAAATCGGCGGTGCGGCGATCCTGCCAGACCATCGCGCGCGCCAGCGGCTCGCCTGTGTCCCGGTCCCAGGCCACCACGGTTTCGCGCTGGTTGGTGATGCCGATGGCGGCAATGCGACCGGCATCTTCGCCCACGACCGTTCGGGCGCAGGCCAGCGTCTTCTCCCAGATCTCGCCGGCGTCATGCTCGACCCAGCCCGGCTTCGGATAGTGCTGCGTAAGCTCCTCCTGCGCCACGGCCTCCATCGACCCGTCGGCGGCGAAGACCATCGCGCGTGTCGAAGTTGTCCCGGCGTCGAGGACGAGGATGCAATCGGCCATGCTTTCTCCCTTCCAAAGCAGCGGGAGGTGACATGGCGCAGCCAGTGCCCCATATGCAAGACCATGGCTGGACCTCCTCCCAAACCGTGGCCGACCGGCAAGGCAATGCAGCTCGAGCCGCTTGTTCGCCGGGTGCTCGCCCCGAACCCTTCGCCCTACACCTTCACCGGGACGCAGAGCTACATCGTCGGACTGGGCGATGGCTGCGCAGTGATCGATCCCGGCCCGGACGACGAGGCGCATCTCCTGGCGCTCGATGCGGCCATCGGCGAAGAGCATGTCTGCGCCATCATGTGCACGCACACCCACCGCGACCATTCGCCCGCCGCCAAGACGCTGGCCGCGCGCACCGGCGCGCCGGTTGTCGGCTGCGCACCCCTGGTGATCGAGAGCGACCTGCCGCGCGCCGATGAATCCTTCGACAGCACATACGCGCCCGACCGCGTGCTCGAGGACGGTGAGCAGATGACCGGCCCGGGCTGGACGCTGACCGCGGTCGCAACGCCCGGCCACGTGTCGAACCACCTTTGCTTTGCGCTGGAAGAAAGCGGCGCGCTGTTTACCGGCGACCACGTCATGGGCTGGTCGACCAGCGTCGTGATCCCGCCCGACGGCGACATGGCCGATTACATGAAGAGCCTCGACAAGCTCTACGCGCGTGAAGACACCGTCTTTTACCCCGCCCACGGCGAGCCGGTGGACAAACCGCGCCAGCTGGTGCGCGGGATGATCGGCCACCGCCGACAGCGCGAAAACCAGATCGTGCGGCATCTCGGCGAAGGGCCCCATGCGGCCAGCGATTTCGTGCCCAAGTTGTACAAGGGGCTCGATCCCAAGCTGCACAAGGCGGCCGAGATGTCGGTGACCGCACATCTCATCGATCTGGAACAGCGCGGCCTCGTCGCCCGTTCAGGCGATGTATGGCAGACGATCTGAAGACCCGCGACACCGCTGAAACCACCCTAGAGCCTGATCTGCGCCGCGAGCAGCCGCTTGCCCGCGTGCAGGCTCTGCCGTGGATGATCGTGATCCTTCTGATCGCCGCCGTGGCCTGGCTCGGCTGGCGGGCGTTCTTCTACCAGGAAGAGGGCGATCCGGTCGGCAGCGCCATGCTCGCTTTCGAGAAGCAGAATTCGCTCACGGTCTTTTCCTCGCGCTTCGAGGTGGTGGCGGAAAGCGTCGACACGCGCGGCGTGCTCAACATCGACCTGCTCGAAAGCCGGCAGGCGGCGATCATCCCGGCGAGCGTGGAATACCGGCTCGACCTGTCGGAAATGGACCGGGCGGATTTCACCTGGGATCCCGATGGCGAAACGCTCGGGGTGACCCTCCCCCAGCTGCAGATTTCGCGCCCCAATCTCGACGAAGGCGCGCAGCGTGTCTTCACCGAAGGCACCTATGTCAGCCGCGATGCGAGCGCCGACCTTGCCCGCAACAATTCGCAGCAGGCCGAACGCAAGGCCGCCGCTTTCGCCAAGAACCCGGAAATCCTCGCGCTAGCCCGGCAAGCCGCCAAAGAGGCCGTCCGCCAGAACCTCGCCATACCGATGCAGGTCGCAGGCTATGGTGATGTGGAAGTCGACGTGCGTTTTGCGGACGAGCCTTAAAGGCTCCGATTGACGTCCTCCCACCCCGCCGATAGCTTCGCCAAAACAGATAGTTCGGTCGCTTGGGCTTTGTTGGGGGACACGAAACCATGGCCACGCTTGCCGATACACCGCCGCACACGGCTGCGGGCGAGCATCGCTTCTTCCTGATCGCAACCTGGCTGCTGGCCATCCTGACGGTGGGCGGCTTTGCGCTCAATGCGGCGGCCGGACGGTCGAGTTTCAACGTTCCGCTGGTCTATCACCTTCACGCGGTTGTCTTCATGGGCTTCATCGGGCTCTACACCGTGCAGGCAACGCTGGCGGCCAAGGGCAATACGGCGCTGCATATGCGGCTCGGGCAAATTTCCGCCATCTACATCCCGCTGATGCTCGCGCTCGGTACCTGGCTCACGTTCGAGACGCTGCGCGTGCTCGGAGGCCCGCCCTTCTTCTCGCAGAGCGAATTCCTGGTGGTGAACCTGTTCCACCTCGCCGCCTTCGGCGTGCTGGCCTTTGCCGCGCTGCGGATGCGCCGCCAGCCCGATTGGCACAAGCGCCTCATGTTCGGCGCTATGGTCACGGTCAGCATCCCGGGCCTTGCCCGCCTGTTGCCGCTGCCCTTCGTGGTACCCTTCGTGTTCCCCGTCATCTTCGGGGTCGCCGCGCTGTTCATCCTTGCAGGCATGATCATGGACAAGCGGGTCCACGGATCAGTGCACAAGGCCTGGTGGTGGGCACTGATCGGCCCGATTGCGGCCATGGGCGTGGGCGAGGTGATCGGCGCCACCGGCTACGCCAAGACCTGGGTCGCGGGCCACGTGGCTGGCACGCCGGGCGGCGAACGCTCGCCCGATCCCTTCATGCCGCCGGGCATGTGACGAAGCGGGTGAGCGCCGGGCAAGCCAGCTTGCCCGGAACGCACTCGCCTTCAGGGCCGTTCTGTCTATAAGCGCATCCAATTGCAGCAGACGGGACCAACCATGACCGCCCAGACCGACCTTCCGACCGGCCAGGATTTGCTCGCCGAGATCGATCGCCTCCGCAAGGAGAAGAACGCGATCATCCTCGCGCATTACTACCAGACGCCCGACATCCAGGACATCGCCGACTTCGTGGGCGACAGCCTCGAGCTGAGCCGCAAGGCAGCCGAAACCGACGCAGACGTAATTGTGTTCTGCGGCGTGAAGTTCATGGCCGATACCGCCAAGATCCTTAGCCCTGAGAAGATTGTCGTCCTGCCCGACATGGACGCTGGCTGCAGCCTCGAAGACAGCTGCCCACCCGAGAAGTTCAAGGCTTTCCGCGAAAAGCACCCCGACCACATCGCGCTGACCTACATCAACTGCTCGACCGAGGTTAAGGCGCTCTCCGACGTGATCGTAACCAGCTCCTCGGCCGAGACGATCATCAGCCAGATCCCCGAAGACCAGAAGATCATCTTCGGCCCCGACCGGCACCTTGGTGGCTACATGAGCCGCAAGTTCGGCCGCGAGATGCTGCTGTGGCCGGGCGTGTGCATCGTGCACGAGGCTTTCAGCGAGACCGAGCTGCTGAAACTGAAGGCCCAGCATCCCGATGCGCCGATCGCCGCCCACCCGGAATGCCCGCCGACCATCGTCGACCACGCGGACTACGTGGGCTCGACCAGCGGCATCCTGCAGTTCGCCAAGACCTTCGAAGGCGACACGCTGATCGTCGCCACCGAACCCCACATCATCCACCAGATGGAAAAGGCGCTGCCCGAAAAGACCTTCATCGGCGCGCCGGGTGCGGACGGGAACTGCAGCTGCAACATCTGCCCCTACATGGCGTTGAACACCATGGAGAAGATGTACGCCTGCCTGCGCGACCTCGAACCGCGTATCGAGATCGAGGAAGGCCTGCGCCTGAAGGCCAAGCAGAGCCTCGACAAGATGCTCGAAATGGCCAGCGGCACGATCGGCAAGGGCGATCTGGGCAAGGTCTGACGCCCCTCAACACCGGGAGAGAACACCATGGTCGCACGTTTTGCGCTGGCCGCTTCGCTTGCCTTTGCCGCTGCCCCGCTGGAGGCGCAGGAAACCGATGCGGACGATCCGTATATCTGGCTGGAGGAAATCCAGGGCGAAGATGCGCTCGCCAAGGTCCGCGAATGGAACGCCGATACCGAAGCGGTGCTGGCCGCGCAGCCGGAGTACCCGGTCGCCAAGGCCTGGGCGAAGCAGATCCTCGAAGACACCCGCCAGATCGCCATGCCCTCGGCGATCATGGGCGATCAGGTCACGAACCTGTGGCGCGATGCGGACAATCCGCGCGGGCTCTGGCGGATCGCGAGCCTTGAAAGCTACCAGGCCGACGCGCCCGAATGGCGCACTCTGATCGACGTCGACCAGCTTGGCGAGGACGAAGGCGTGAGCTGGGTATGGCACGGAGCCAATTGCCTTGCGCCCGAATACACCCGCTGCCTCGTTTCGCTCAGCCCGGGCGGCACCGATGCCGATGTCGTGCGCGAATTCGACATGACGACGGGCGGTTTCGTCGAGGGCGGCTTTACCCTGCCGGAAGCGAAGTCGAACGTCGCCTGGTACGATGCGGACACGCTGTTCGTAGGCACCGACGAAGGCGAAGGATCGCTCACCGATTCCGGCTACCCGCGCCTCGTGAAGCTGTGGCAACGCGGCACGCAATTCTCCGAAGCGCGTCTGATTGCCGAGGGCGAGCAGGCCGATATCAGCATGAGCGGCTTCTCGATCCTCGATGGCGAGACTCGCTGGCGCTTCGTGCGGCGCGGCCCGACCTTCTGGACCAGCGAATACAGCCTTGTCGCCGAAGACGGCTCGCTCATTTCGCTCCCGCTGCCTTCGGACGCAGGCTTCGAGGCCGTGCTCGATGGCCATGTGATCGCCAAGATGAACTCGCTGCAGGTGTCGAGCGCCGGGTGGAGCGCGCCGGTGGGTGCGCTGGTCGCCTGGTCGCTTGAGGATATCGCGGCCGGCCGCAGCGCCGCCCCGACCGTGATCTTCGAGCCGAGCGAAACGCAGGCCGTCGAAGACGTCGCAGCGTCGGAAACCAAGCTCTGGGTCACCGTGCTCGACGATGTGTCGGGCAAGCTGATCGAACTGACACCGAGCGCCGAGGGCTGGACCCAGCGCGCCATGGAACTGCCCGCCAACAGCACGATCCAGATCGCAGAGACCAGCGGCAAGGGCGACACCGCCTTCGTCACGGTCGAGAACATGCTGACCCCACCCACGCTCTACGCCGTGCCGAGCGAAGGCGAAGCCGTCGCGGTGGCGAGCGAGCCGGCGCAATTCGACGCGAGCAAGTTCGCAGTCGAACAGGAGTTCGCCATCTCCAAGGACGGCACGCGCGTGCCCTATTACCTCGTGCGGCCCAAGGACGCCGAAGGCCCGCTGCCGACGCTGATCCACGCCTATGGCGGTTTCCGCGCGGCGCAGACGCCCAAGTACCTGACCGCCGAACCCTATCGCAGCGGTCCGCTCGGCCTGTTCTGGGTGGAAAGCGGCAACGCCTATGTCCTCGCCAACATCCGCGGCGGCGGCGAGTACGGACCGCGCTGGCACGAAGACGCGCTGCGCGAAAAGCGCCAGAACAGCTTCGATGATTTCCACGCCGTGGCCGACGATCTCGTTGCCAACCGGCTCGCCACTCCCGGCCGGATTGCGGCCAGCGGACGCTCGAACGGCGGCGTGCTCGTCGGTGCGGTCGCCAACCAGCGGCCGGACCTTTATGGCGCGATCATTTCGGGCAGCCCGCTCATTGACATGCGGCGCTACAACAAGCTGCTCGCGGGCGCTTCGTGGATGGCCGAATACGGCAACCCGGACGTGGCCGAAGACTGGGCCTTCATGAAGGCCTGGTCGCCCTACCAGAACATGCGGCAGGGCCCGGACGTGCCCGCAGCCTTCTACTACCTCTCGACGCTGGACGACCGCGTACATCCGGGCCACGCCCGCAAGGCGGCGGCGAAGCACGAAGCCTGGGGCCAGACCTTCTACTACCGCGAGGCGACCGAAGGTGGCCACTCGGTCGGGTCGGACAAGGAAGAGGACGCGGCGCGCGCGGCCCTGCTGCTGGCCTATCTCAACCGCGAGATCGGCTCAGGAGTGGAGTAAGGCACCCATCGCGCTTTCGGGCGTTCCCTAGCTGACCGCAACCGTCAGGGAACGCCCGTTTGACCGCCGACATCCGCTTCTTCTGGGCGCGCCTCAACGCCAATTACTGGTTCTACCCGGCGCTGTTTTCGATCATCGCAGCGGCGCTGGCCTTCGGCATGGTCGGCCTCGACCGCGCGGGCTTTGCCGAAGTCCTCAACGACGTCGACTGGATTGTCCCTGCACGGCCCAAGGGTGCATCGGACATGCTGACGGTGATGGCCGGCAGCATGATCGGCGTCGCCTCTACCGTGTTCTCGATCACCATTGCCGCCGTCGCTTACGCAAGCGGCAATTACGGGCCGCGGCTGCTCACCAATTTCATGGAGGATCGCGGCAACCAGCTCAGTCTTGCGACCTTCATCGGCAGCTTCGTCTACGCGCTGATCGTGCTGCGCGCCGTGCGGGCCGAGGACGAGACACCTGCCACAGGTGCCGACGCCGCGGCAACCGCCCTGCCCGGCTTTACGCCGCAGCTGTCCCTGCTGGTCGCCTACGCGCTGATGGGTCTGTGCGTCGCGGTGCTCGTCTTCTTCCTCAACCACATCCCCTCCAGCATCCGGATCAACAAGGTGCTCAAGGGCATCGGGGATCGGCTGCTTGAGGCCATCCGCGAAACCTATCCGGTAGAAGACGAATTTTCCGACGCTGTCGAACCGGTCGGAGGAAAGCCGCTGCTCGCCTGGGGCACGGGCTATGTGCAGATGATCGACTTCGAGGACCTCGAGGGAATCGCGCGGGACTGCGGATGCACCTTTTCCCTTCGCGTGCGCACGGGCGATTTCGTCCACCGCGACATGCCGCTGATGGACATCGACGGCTGCGAGCCCGATGACATCGAGAAGAAGGTGCGCGGCGGCTTCACCCTCGGCTCGACACGCACGCCCGAACAGGACCCGCAGTTCCTGATCGACGAACTGGTGGAGATCGGCCTTCGCGCGCTGTCGCCGGGGATCAACGATCCCTTCACCGCGATAACCGCGCTGCACTGGCTCGGCGCCGCCACCGCCGAGATCGGTCGGCGCGACCTGCGCAAGGACGTGTGCGGCGAGGATGCAGACGACTGCCCCGTCATTCCCGTTGCCGACAATTTCGACCATTATGTGAAGCGCGGGTTCGGCGCGATCCGCAGCGCGGTGGCGAGTTCGCCGATCGCCGCCGAAGTCATGCTCGACACGCTCGCCAACGCCGCCGTGCCGATCAAGGACGAACGGCGCCAGAAATTGCTTAAAGTCGAAGCAGAACGCCTCGCAGACCAGGCGCGGCTGATCCTAGTCGGCCCGGACCTCGAACAGTTCGAGGACCACCTCACCGCCTTCAACAAGTCCTTCTGGTGAGGCTCTAGCGCACCCGGCTGCGGCCCGGCGCGCGCGCCAGCACAAGCGCCGCCCCGACCAGGGCCATGCCGAGGATGTCGAGCGGGACGAGCAGTTCGCCGAAGACCAGCCACCCGACCAGCGCGGCAATCGCCGGCTGGGTCAGCAGCGCCATGCCGATGATGAGCGGCGGGAAATGGCGCAGCGAGAACACCAGCAGCCCCTGACCGACGATCTGGCTGCTGAAGGCAAGCAGCAGGATCGGTGTCCAGCCTGCGGGCCCCGGCAGCACGGGTTCGCCCGCAACTAGTGCCATGCCTAGCAACAAAGGCGATGCGGCCAGGCTCACCAGCAGCAACACCGCCCAGGGGCCAAGCGTCGCCCGCGCTTTCTGGGCGGGCAGCAGGTAGAAAGCGTAGAAAATGCCGGCCGCGAGGCAGAACAGGTCGCCAACGAACGAGCTCGCCGAGATCTCGAGGCTTCGCCCAAGCAAGATTGCCGCTCCGGTCAGAGCGGCCAATACCCCTACCCCCTCGCGACCGCTCGGCGCGCGCTTGGCAGCAACCATTCCCCAGACCATCAGGATCACGCTGCCCGAGTTGCCGAACAGCACGGCGTTGGCGAGGCGCGTCTGCTCGATCCCGACGTGCCAGCTCGCAAGGTCGAAGGCGAAGAAGGCGCCCGCCGCCATGCACAGTAGCGCCAGCCTGCGATCAATCGGCCCTCCGCCATGCGCCCGCCAGGCGAGGACGGCCAGGATCGGTACGGGCAAGAGCAGGCGCCAGAACGCGGCCGAGACGGGACCGGTATCGGAAAGCCGCACAAGCCACGGCCCAAGCGCAAGCGCGACGTTGCCCGCCAGCAGCGCAGCAAAGTGCCATGCGCTGGCCTGAAAGCCATTCTTGTCCGGCGTGGCGGTTGCGCTGCTCATGACCCGCCCCTAGCTCAATGGCCAAGTCGCGCCAGCAAAAAGGATTTGCCCGCATGCACGATACTCTGTTCCAGCCGCTCACCATGGGCGCTCTCGAAGCCAAGAACCGCGTCTTCATGGCGCCGCTTACCCGCGGCCGTTCGACCCAGCCGGGTTCGGTCCCCAACGAGATGATGGCCACCTACTATCGCCAGCGCGCCAGCGCCGGGATGATCATTTCCGAAGCGACCGGCATCAGCGTCGAAGGTCTTGGCTGGCCGGCAGCGCCCGGCATCTGGAGCGACGAGCAGGTCGAAGGCTGGAAGCTGGTGACCGATGCCGTGCACGAAGAAGGCGGCCTGATCGTCCTTCAGCTGTGGCACATGGGCCGCCTCGTCCACCCGCTCTTCCTCGGCGGCAATCCGCCGGTTTCGGCGAGCGCCACGACTGCCCCCGGCCATGCCCACACCTTCGAAGGCCGCAAGGATTACGAACAGGCCCGCGAAGCTACGACGGACGATATCAAGCGCATCGTCGAGGATTATCGCCACGCGGCGGAGAACGCGAAGAAGGCCGGTTTCGACGGCGTCCAGCTGCACGGCGCCAATGGCTACCTTGTCGACCAGTTCCTGCGCGACAGCACCAACCTTCGCACCGACGAATACGGTGGCAGCCCGGAAAACCGCACGCGCTTCCTGCGCGAAGTCCTGACCGCGCTGATCGACGTCTGGGGCGCCGACCGCGTCGGCGTGCGCCTGTCGCCCAATGGCGAAACGCAGGGCTGCGACGACAGCGATCCGGCCGCCACCTTCGGCGCGGCTACCAAGGTCGTCGAAGAGCTCGGTCTTGCTTTCCTCGAGCTGCGCGAGCCGGGGCCCGACGGAACCTTCGGCGCAACCGACGTTCCCAAGCAGAGCCCGCTTATCCGCACGCTCTATTCGGGTGCGCTCATCCTCAACAGCGACTATTCGCCCGAGGACGCTGTGGCCGATATCGACGCCGGCAGGGCCAACGCGGTCAGCTGGGGCCGTGACTTCATCTCCAACCCCGATCTGCCGGAGCGTTTCCGCCTCGGAGCCGAGATCGCGCCCAACACCAATGTCCCGCACAGCTGGTACGGCCAGGGGCCGGAAGGCTACATCGATTACCCGATGCTAACCAAAGCGGAGCAGACTGCCGCCGGATGATTCGCTATCATGCGAACAAACGGAGGCATGGATGCGCTCGTGGATCTTAGTCCCGGCGGATAACGACAAGGCGCTCGACTCGGTTGCCGGGGCGGGCGCCGACGTCGTGGTCGTCGACCTCGCGCGGGCGATGACGTCGACCCAGCACTCCAAGGCCCGCATCGAGACCACCAACTGGCTGCGCTCGCACCGCGAACAGGTGGTGGCGGCGCGCCGGTTCGAACGCTGGGCCCGGATCAGCGGTCTCGACACGCCGCACTGGCGCGAAGACCTGGACGCCGCGATGGACGGCTCGCCCCACGGCATCGTGCTCGCGAATTGCCGGGGTACGGACGATATCCGTCAGCTCGCCTCCGTCCTTTACGAGATCGAGGACCGCCTCGGCCTTGCAGCCAATGTCACGCGGATCGTGCCCGAACTCGGCTCCACTCCGAGTGTTGCGCTGACTGTCAATCGGCTCACCGAAGAACTGCATCCGCGCGTGTCGGCGCTTACGTGGGACGCGGTCGGCCTCGCCCATGCCATCGGCGCGCGGCGCCTGCGCGGCCCCGGCGGTCGCTGGAGCGACGCGCTGGCGCATGTCCGCGCGCAGGTCCTCCTCATCGCGCATGCGCGTGGGATCGGGGCGCTCGAGCATCCGTTCCGCGACACGCGCGATACCGATACGGGGAAAAGGGTAGCCGAAGCCGCGCGAGCGGACGGCTTCACCGGAATGTTCGCCATCCACGCCGGCCAGCTCGCCGGAATAAACGAGGCTTTCGCCCCGCTCGACAGCGAGTTGGCAGAAGCCCGTTCGATCGTATCCGCATTCGCAACCAATCCGGGCGCGAGCCAAGTCGCACTTGGCGACAGGCGGATCGGGCAGAACGATTTGCAGCGGGCCAAGCGCCTGCTCGGCGAAGATTAGCCTTCGGGAGCGGGCTCCACAGCTGCGGCTTCTGCTGCGGGCGCAGCTTCGGCGCTGGCCGCCTCTTCGGAGGTTTCGGCAGCGGGCGCAGCGTCAGAGCCGCCGGCGGCGGCAGGTCGTGCGGGCGCTTCGCGAACCGGGGGCGATTGCGAACGCAACCGGTCGAGCGGGATCATGTCGTCGCTTATGGTACCGCCCAGCACCTCGCCCTGCGCATTGCGGTCCGCTTCGGCCGCGGTCTCCTCGCTGGGCGTATCGCTGCCGCAGGCGGACAGGACAACGGCCCCGAGCAACAGGCAAATCACGGGACGAAACGTCATGGCAGCGCGCAGGCCTTTCCTTGGAGCGCTTCGAGGAAATCGCCGAAGCGGCCCCGCAATGCCTCATCGAAGGCCGCCGGTGCAAGGTCGATTCCGAGCCTTTGCAGGCTCGTGACCCCGAATTCGTCGATCCCGCAGGGCACGATGCCCGTAAAATGGGACAGATCAGGCGCAAGATTCACCGAGAAGCCGTGCATGGTGACCCAGCGCCGGACCCGTACGCCGATGGCGCCGATCTTCGCCTCGCGCCCATCGATGTCGCGCGTCCAGATGCCGATACGCCCCTCGCTGCGCCAACTCTCGACGCCGATATCGGCGAGGGTAGCAATGACCCAGCCCTCGAGCGAGTGGACGAAACAGCGCACATCGCGGCCGCGTTCCTTGAGGTCGAGCATGACATAGCCGATCCGCTGACCCGGCCCGTGATAGGTGTAGCGCCCGCCCCGTCCGGCTTCGACCACCTCGAACCGCGGGTCGAGCAATTCGGCACCGTCGGCGCTGGTGCCAGCCGTGTAGACAGGCGGGTGCTCAAGCAGCCAGACCTGCTCGCGCGCTTCGCCTTCCGCGATCGCCCGGTTGCGCTCGGTCATCACTTCCAGCGCATCGCGGTAGCCGATCTGGCCGGCTTCGGCGCGCCATTCGACAGATTGGGTGGGATCGCTCGACATGCACGATTGCGTGGCGACTGGCGAAGCGCTTATCAAGAGGCAAACGGGAGCGCTGTGCCATGAAATTCGACCTCGACACTGCCTGGAAAGACGCGATGGGCCTGCTGACGCGCAACGCCAGCCTGCTTGGCGTCGTCGCCGGCGTGTTCTTTTTCCTGCCGTATGCGGGAATTGCCATCGGCATCCCGGAGATGAAAACGCTGGGCGAAGCGCAGGCATCGGGCAACCTTGAAGTCATGATGGCTGCGGTCGAGGCGGTCTATGGCAAGTACTGGTACCTCTTCCTCGCCATGGCGGTAATCCAGGGCATCGGCCTTCTGGCCATGCTTGCCCTGCTGCGCCGACGGGCCAATCCCACAGTGGGCGAGGCGCTGGGTTCGGGCGCCCGTTCGGTGGTCAGCTATATTGCCGCGCAGATCCTGCAGGGCTTCCTGATCATCGGCGTTGCCTTCTTCCTGACCGCCCTCTTCGCCCTGACCGGCGTGGTTGCGATTGCAGCGCTGGGCGGCGTGATGGCCTTCGTTGTCGCCTGCTACCTCGTCACGAAACTGTCGCTGGTGGCGCCGGTCATCGGGATCGAGGGCGAACGCAATCCGGTGGCGGCACTGAGGCGTTCCTGGGCGCTGACCAAGGGCAATTCGATGCGCCTGTTCCTGTTCTACGCCCTGCTGATCGTGGCTTTCCTCGTGGTCTCGCTGCTGATCTCGCTGGTGCTGGGTCTCGTTTTCGCGCTGGCAGGCGAGCAGGCCGCCGCACTTGGCGAGGCGGTTACCTCGGGCCTCATCAACGCAGTCATGATCGTGGTGATGGTCTGCGTGATGGCCGCCGCACACACCCAGCTCGCCCGGTTCGAGGCGAAGCCAGCGCGCGGAGAGGATCTCGAAGCCTAGTCGGCCGGCCCAGCCGCCCTAGTCCTTCCAGCCCCAGAACAGCTGGCAGGGCAGGACATTCCAGAACTCGAAGCCGCTATCGATGCGCGCGAAATGGCGCGCCATGAAATCGCGCGCCTTGGCCGAGAACTGGTAGACCAGGAACCCGCCGCCGGACCGCAGGACTGTGTGGGTCGCCTCGGCGATGGCCGGCCCCACCCCGTCCGGCAGGGTCGAGAACGGCAGGCCGGAGAGCACGTAGTCGGCCCCATCGTGGCCGTGCGCCTTCACGATCTCGACCACGTCGGCGGCCGATCCGTGAACGGCGTGGAAGCGGCTGTCGCGGAAGTGCTTGCGGAGGTAGTCGATGTAGAGGGGGTTCGTGTCGATCACGATCAGCGTACCATCGCGGCGCAGACGGTCGAGCACGGGCTGGCAAAAGGTGCCGACGCCCGGACCGTATTCGACGAAAACCTCACAGCGATCCCAGTCCACCGGGGCAAGCATCTTGGCGACGGTGAAGCGCGAGGACGGGATGATCGAGCCGACCATGCGCGGCTCTTCGAGGAAGCCGCGGAAAAACACGCCCCACTGGCCGAAGTAACGGCTCAGGCGCCGTCGGAGACTCGGCCGTTCGAGGGCTCCAACACTTTGATGTCCTGACACAATTGCGACCCTTGAAACCTGACGAGAGGTCCATCGATGTGACAGGCGCGTTCGGCCATTGCAAGCGCGCTGGCAGGAGCCTACCCCCGAATTCATGGTCGATGCTGAACCCGCCGAAACGATAGCCGCGCCCCGCTCCGGCGGCACCGGAGGCATATCGCGCGCGCGCATGGGGCTGCTGTTTGCGGTCATGCTGACGACGGCTGCGGGCAACACGGCCATGCAGTCGGTCATGCCGTCGATCGGCACCTCGCTCGGCGTGAACGATGTCTGGATCAGCCTGGCTTACAGCTGGTCGGCGCTGCTGTGGGTCGTGTGCGCGCCGATCTGGGCGGAACGGTCGGACCGGCGCGGGCGCAAGGCGATGATGGCGCTTGGGATGCTGGGCTTCATCGCCAGTTTCCTGTTGTGCGGGCTGATCCTATGGATCGGGTTGGTTGGCCTTCTGCCCGCGTTCTGGGCGCTGCTCCTTTTTGCGGCGGCGCGCAGCCTCTATGGCGGGTTCGGCAGCGCCGCGCCGCCGGCGGTGCAGGCATACGTCGCCAGCCGCACGCCGCGATCCGAGCGCACGCAAGCGCTTTCGCTGATCGCTTCGAGCTTCGGGCTCGGCACCGTGATCGGCCCTGCGCTTGCACCACTGATGGTGCTGCCCTTCGTAGGCCTCGCCGGCCCCTTCCTGGTCTTCGCGCTGATCGGCATCGTGACCCTGATTGCCTTGCGCCTGCGCCTGCCCAATGACGAACCGCAGTTCCCGGCGCGCGGTAGCACTTACGAATCGCCCTATTCCGGCAGTCCATCCGCCGACGTCGCCAAGGACGATGAAGATGAGGAGGAAGAAAGCGTCGAGCCGCACAAGTTGCGCTGGTTCGAGCCGCGCCTCAGGCCCTGGGTCATATCGGGCCTGATCGGCGGGCATGCGCAGGCGATGATCCTTGGGATCGCGGGCTTCCTCGTGCTCGACCGCCTTGGCCTGCGCGAGGATCCGACAGCTGGCGCCGGTCCGGTCGGGCTTGTCTTGATGTCCGGCGCGATTGCCACGCTGCTTGCGCAGTGGGGGCTGATCCCGCGGCTCGACCTCGGACCACGCGCCGCATCGCTTTGGGGGATCGCAATCGCCGCGCTCGGAACATTGGTGCTCGGCCTCGGCCAGAACCTGCACACGATTGCGCTCGGCTATTCGATTGCATCGCTCGGCTTCGGGCTGTTCCGCCCGGGCAACACCTCAGGCACATCGCTCGCCGTGACCCGTGCCGAGCAAGGGCAAGCCGGTGGCGTTACGGCCTCCGTTGCCGGGGCGAGCTTCATCTATGCGCCGGCGCTTGGCGTGTGGCTCTATAATACGAGCGACTGGCTCGGCTTCAGCCTAATCATCGCGCTGTGTCTGATCGTGTTCGTCTACGGCTGGCGCGCGCTGCAGGCCGACGCTCTCCTTACGCAGGACCGCCGCTGACGCTCAGAGAATTTCGAGCACCGTATCCTGAGGGCGGCAGAGACGCGCGCCTTTCTCCGTCTCGACCAGCGGGCGTTCGATCAGGATGGGATCGGCCGCCATGGCAGCCAACACGGTGACGTCGTCGGCGTCGGGCAGTCCGCGCTCCTCGGCATCGGTGCCGCGCCGGCGCAAGCCCTGCTGGGGCGTGATCCCGGCATCCTTATAGAGCTGCGCAAGCTTCTCCGCCGTGGGCGGCGTCTTGAGATATTCGACGACCTCGACATCGACCTTCGACAGGTTCTCCAGAATGGCGAGCGTCTTGCGCGACGTGCCGCATTTCGGGTTGTGCCAGATGGTCGCTTTCATGTGCCGAATCTCCTCAGGTTTGGGCGAGGCCTAAGCGACCCTTGCGATCAGTGAAAGCGGCTCTTGCGATTTTTTCACGCAGAATGCGCTTGCAATTGAGAATGGCTCGCAATAGCAGGCCATCAGCAATTGATAATCATTCTCAAGAATAGAAAGCACTTCATGAGGCACTCACTCACTCGTCCGGCCCTTCTCGCTGGCGTCGCATTCCTGGCCACAGCTTCGGCTGCACAGGCCGAGGATGCCCAGCCCGAGCGCGACTACCTGCCGACCGACATCATCGTCACCGGCGACCGCGACACGGGCTACGACAGCGAGGACGGATCGAGCGCGACCAAGACGCCGACCCCGCTGATCGACGTGCCGCAGGGTGTCAGCTTCATCACCGCCGACCAGCTGGAAGATCAGTCCATCCGCCAACTGAACGAAGCGCTGCGCTATGTCCCCGGCATCAGCATGGAAACCGGCGAAGGCCACCGCGACGAAGTCTTCATCCGCGGCCAGGAATCGACCGCCGACTTCTATATCGACGGCCTGCGCGACGACGCGCAGTACTACCGCTCGCTCTACAACATCGAGCGCGTCGAAGTGCTGAAGGGCGCAAACGCGCTGATCTTCGGCCGCGGTGCGGGCGGCGGCGCCATCAACCGTGTCGCCAAGCGCGCCGAGCTCGGCGCACAGGCCATCGCCGGTGAAGCGTCGGTCGACAGCTTCGGCGCCTTTGCGCTGATGGCAGACCTCAACCAGCCGCTGTCGAACGATGTCGCGCTGCGCCTCAACGCGACCTACGAGGAGTTCGACAGCCACCGCGACTTTTACGAGGGCCGCTTCTTCGGCATCTCGCCGACGCTCACGGCGCAGCTGGGTCCGCAAACCACGCTGATCGCCAGCTACACCTATGACGATGACCGGCGCGTAACCGATCGCGGCGTTCCCTCGGTCGGCGGCACCGGTCCGCTGCGCGGCTTCGACGACACCTTCTTCGGCGACCCGGACTTCAACGAAGCCGAAGCCCAGGTGCACATCGGCCGCGTCCGCCTCGAACATGACTTCGGCGGCGGCCTGACCGCCAACGCGACCGTCCAGTATGCCGATTACGACAAGGTCTACGCCAACATCCTGCCCTCGGGCGTGGATACCGCGGCGAACACGGTCTTCCTCGGAGGCTACCGCGATTACACCAATCGCGAGAACTGGATCGGTCAGGGCAATGTGGTCTGGCAGGCGGGCAACGACACGATCGAATCGACCCTCCTTGTCGGTATCGAGGCAAGCCGCCAGGACACGGTGAACGGCCGAGACACGGTCAGCTTCACTCGCGCCGATGGCGTCAACGGCCTCGCGCCGAACGAAACGCCGCTGGCCGAGACGATCTTCGTTCCGCCCTTCGCGCTGAACGTGGGCGCGCGCCTGCGCGATTCGCAGCTGGAGACGCTCAGCCTCTACATCCAGGAACAGCTCCAGATCGGCGAGCACATCGAGCTCGTCGGCGGCCTGCGCTGGGATCGCTTCGATCTTGAGACCGTGGACCTCGTCGGCGGCGTGGTCGGCGACCGGGTCGACAGCAAGGTCAGCCCGCGCCTCGGCGTGATCGTAAAGCCCACGCCGGACATCTCGATCTACGCGTCCTACGCGGAAAGCTTCCTGCCGCAGGCCGGCGACCAGTTCCTGCTGCTCAGCCCGACCTCGGCCCAGTTCGAGCCGGAGAAGTTCACCAATTACGAGATCGGTGTGAAATGGGCGCCGATGGCCAAGGTCCTGGTGACCGGCGCCGTCTTCCGTCTCGAGCGCAGCAACACGCGCTTTACCGACAGCCTCGGCAACACCACGCTCACCGGCGAAAGCCGCGTCGAGGGCTTCGAGATCGGCGCGGTTGGCGAGATCACCGATTTCTGGAAGGCCAATGTCGGCTACACCTATCTCGATGGCGAGCTGACCAGCGACAGCGTGTTCGGCCCGGCAGGCCAGCGCCTGCAGCAAACGCCCAAGCACCAGATCGCCGCCTGGAACCGTTTCGATGTGACCAAGGCGCTAGGCTTCGGCCTCGGGGTGATCCACCAGTCGAGCCAGTTCGCCAGCTTCTCGAACACGGTCGAGCTGCCGAGCTACTGGCGGGTGGATGCTGCGGCCTACTACACGGTGAGCGACCGCATCAGCGTGCAGCTCAACATCGAAAACCTGTTCGATGAAACCTACTATCCGAGCGCGCACGGCAACAACAACATCCAGCCCGCTGAACCCTTCAGCGCGCGGATCGGTGTGCGTTTCGCGATCTAGTCTTCGCCGTCGGGGGCGCTCAGCGCAGGAACTTCCTGCGCTGCGTCCCCGGCGCTGATCCCCGGTGCGGGCGCGGCGCTGATGGTCTCGGCCCGCCGCGCCACGCGCCCGGCCCGTTCGATTGCGCGAACAAGCCGCGGGTAGACACCGCAGCGGCAAAGGTTCGGGATAGCGGCCTTGATTTCCGCTTCCGAAGGCGCGGCGTTCTTCGCAATGAGAGCGCTTGCCGCCATCACGATCCCCGGCGTGCAATAGCCGCACTGGATCGCCTGTTCGGCCACCATAGCCTGCTGCACCGGATGCGACCGGTCGCGGCTCAACCCCTCGATCGTGGTGATAAACCGCCCTTCGGCCTCGGCAATGGTGATGAGGCACGAGCGCAGCGCCTCGCCATCGACATGCACCATGCAGGCGCCGCAATCGCCCTCGCCGCAGCCGTATTTCGTGCCGGTCAGGTTCGCCGCATCGCGCAGCGCCCACAGCAGCGGCGTGTCGGGATCCATCAGGAAGCGCATCGGCTTCCCGTTGACGGTCATGCTAGTCATGCGGCGATTGGCCCGGCGCTAGGGGTCAGTATTTCCAGCTGTCGTCGATCTTCGAGATGCGCCGTTTCCAGGCCTCGAAGTCGAGCACGCCGGCCGCGCCCTGCGACGACATCACCGACAGGTCGCGCTGGTGCACATCGACCACCTCCTGCGAGATCACATTGGCTTCGCCCTGGCTGAGCGTGGCGACCTGGATTTCGCAGGCGCGCTGCAGGGACCACATCTTCACGAACATGCCCTGGATGGTCTTGTCCATCACGACGGGACCGTGGTTGCGCAGCATCAGGATAGAGTGCTTGCCGAGGTTCTCGACCAGCCGCTCGCCCTCCTCGGGGCGCACGGTGACGCCCTCGAAGTCGTGATAACCGATCCGGCCCTGGAAGTTGCAGGCGTAGAAGTTTGACGGGATCAGCCCGTCCTTGTGGCTGCACACGGCCATGGTCGCGGTGGTGTGGACGTGGCAGATCGCGTTGGCCTTGGCGCCGAGGTGCTGGTGGAAATAGGCGTGCTGGGTGAAGCCGGCCTTGTTGACCATGTATTGCGACGGACCGACATTGTTGCCCTCGACATCGATCTTCACGAGGTTCGAAGCGGTCACTTCGTCGTAAAGCAGGCCGAAAGGGTTGATGAGGAAGGTGTCCTCTTCCCCAGGCACGGCAACCGAAATGTGGTTGTAGATACTCTCGCCCCAGCCGAGGTGATCGAAGATGCGATAGCAGGCCGCCAGGTCCTGCCGCGCCTGCCATTCGGCGTCGGTGCATTCGAAATCGCGGGTCTTCATCTGGGTGGCCATGGCTCTCGCTCTCTCCGATATCGGTTGTCTCTTGCAGCCAGCGTATCGCACGCACGGCGCACAGTTCGCAAGCAATTGGGACTTCGCGCTAGGCAAGGCGCACCTCCCCCGCTAACGCCGCACATTCATGAGCGAGACGGCCAAACTCACCCGCGGCAGTGTGCGCGGCCATCTCGTCGGACAGACGCTGCCGATGGTGTTCGGCGTTGCTGCAATCATGTCCGTGGGCCTGATCGACGCCTATTTCATCGGCCAGCTAGGCGCGCAGGAGCTGGCAGCGGTCAGCTTCATCTTCCCGATCACCATCGCGATCTCCAGCCTTGGCGTCGGAGTCATGGTCGGTATCAACTCGGTCATCGCCCGCGCGCTTGGAGAGGGCGACGTTGCCAGGGCAGAACGGCGAGCGAATTTTGGAGCGGCGCTGGCCCTTGTATCGGGCGTTGTCCTAGGCCTCCTGCTCTACCTCCTGCTCGACCCGCTTTTTCGCCTGATGCAGGCTCCTGACGAGCTGCTGCCCCTGATCCGCGAATACATGCGGCCCTATGCTCTGGGCCTGCCGGTGCTGCTGCTCCAAATGGGCCTCAACGGCGTGCTGCGTGGTCAGGGCGAGGCGCGCAAGACGAGCTATGTCTCGCTCACCTATTCCGGTGCGAACTGGATCCTCGACCCGATCCTGATCACCGGAGCGTTCGGCATCGGAGGCTTCGGTGTCGCGGGCGCGGCCTATGCCAGCATCATTGGTTTTGGCATCGCCATCCTGGTGGCGCTGTGGCTGATCAAGGACGCGCAGCTGCCGATCCGTCCCTCGACCATCCCGCAGTGCGATGTGAAGGAATCGACCAAGGCGATCATGTCGGTCGCAGGGCCTGCGGCCTTTTCCAACGCCATCAACCCGATCGGCCTGTCCGTCCTGACCGCGCTTCTTGCCAGCCAGGGTGAAGCAGCGATTGCCGGCTTCGGCGCGGCGGGTCGCCTCCAGGCCTTCGCAACCGTGCCGCTGCTGGCGCTGTCGGGTTCAATCGGCGCGATCGTCGGACAAAACTGGGGCGCGCGGCGCGCCGACCGTTCGCGCCGCGCGATGAAATGGTCGGCCGCGTTCTGCGTGGCCTACGGCCTTGCCACCGCCATCCTCCTCTATTTCACCGGAAGCTGGTTCGCCGATTTCTTCACCAATGATCCGGCGGTGATCGAGGAATTCTCGCGCTATCTTGCCATCTCGGTCTGGGGTTATGCCGGTTTCGGCCTGCTGATCGTGGCCAATGGCGCGCTCAACGCGGTCGACAAGGCCGGCTTCGCCCTCGCACAAAGCGCGGCGCGCGTGTTCCTGGTCATGCTGCCTTTCGGCTGGATCTTGCGCGCCAGCTGGGGTTCTGAAGCCATCTACGCAGCCGAGCTGGTCGCCAATCTGGCCGGCGGCGCGCTGGCCGCCTTCGTCGTCTGGCGTGTGCTCCGCAGCGGCCCCGGTGACGAGGAAACCGGCACAACCAATCGTTAACCATCTTCGTCCATAGCCTCTTCTAATCGCATGAGGGGCAATGAATCATGGACGACCTGCTGGCGGATTTCGTAGCGGAAACCCGCGAAATGCTGGAAGCAAGCGGCGGCGAAATCGTCGCCTGGGAAGCCGATCCTTCGGACAAGGCGCGGCTCGATACGATCTTCCGCTTCGTTCACACCGTGAAGGGCAACTGCGGCTTCTTCGACTTCCCGCGGCTTGAGAAGCTCAGCCACGCCGCCGAAGACGCGCTGGCCGAATGCCGCGCCGGACGCCGCGAACCTGACAGCGCGCTGGTGTCTGCCGTGCTGGCAATCATCGATCGCATCAGCGAAATGACCGACGCCATCGAGGCCGGCGAAGACTATCCCGAAGGCGGCGACGACACCCTCATCGACGCGCTGCAGTCGGGCGAGGACGTCGAAATCGTCGGCGAAGCCAAGGTCGAAGCGGCCGAAGCGAGCCAGCCCGATGCGGCCGCTGCTGAAGCCGCCCCGAAGGCGGCGCGCAGCGCCGGCGTGCAGCGCTCGATCCGCCTGCCGACCGAACTCCTCGACGAGGTCATGAAAGGCGTTTCGGACATGGTCCTGGCGCGTAATGACCTTGCCCGCCGCCTGCGCGAAGCCGGCGAGCAGCCGACCATTGACGGCCCCTTCGACCGCCTCAGCACCATCCTTGCCGATGTGCGCACCTCGATCACCCGCATGCGCATGCAGCGCCTCGAGCACCTCTTCACCTCGCTCCCGCGCCTCGTGCGCGACCTGTCTAACGAACTCGGCAAGCAGGTGATGGTCGATTTCGAGGGCGGCGAAGTCGAACTCGACCGCGAGATGGTCGAAATGGTCCGCGATCCGCTGACCCACATCATCCGCAACGCCATTGATCACGGCCTCGAAGGCCCCGGCGAGCGCATCAAGAACGACAAGCGCGAAATCGGCCTGCTCAAGTTCGCAGCGCGCCAGGCCGGCAACCAGATCACGCTGGCCATCACCGATGACGGCCGCGGCATCAACACCGACCGCCTCGCCGCCAAGGCCGTGGCCGCAGGCATCTACAGCCAGTCCGAAGTCGACAAGATGTCGGATCGTCGCAAGCACTACCTGATCTTCGAGCCCGGTCTTTCGACGGCCGATGAAGTCAGCTCCGTCTCGGGCCGCGGCGTCGGCATGGACGTGGTGCGCGCCAATATCGAGCGCGTCGGCGGTTCGATCGATGTCACCAGCAAGCCGGGCGAAGGCACCAGCTTCTATCTCAAGCTGCCGCTCACCCTGAGCATCATCGCCGCGCTAACCGTTGGCAGCGGCGGCCAGCGCTACGCCATTCCGCGCAGCTATGTCGAAGAAATCGTTTTCGGCTCTAGCGACCATGTCGATTTTGCCGAGGCCGGCGAACGCCGCCTCGTGACCTTCCGCGGCAAGCGCGTGCCCTGCCTCTCGCTTGGCGAGATCCTGGGCACCGAAGCCAACGAGGAAGTCGAGTGGGAGGACAAGACGCTGGTCCTCATCCGCCTTGCCACGGACGATGTCTTCGCGCTCGCCGTCGACCGGGTATACGATCACGAAGACGTGGTGGTGAAGCCGATCGCACCGGCGATCATGGAAACCAGCCTCTACGCCGGCACCACGCTGCTCGACGACGGCAAGCCGATGATGCTGCTCGACCTGCCGAGCATCGCCCAGGCGCGCCAGCTCGTGAACGAGATGCGCAGCACCACCCGCGTGGTCGAGGAAGACACCACCGAGCGCCGCAAGACCCATCCGATCATGCTGTTCACCGGCCTCGACGGGCGCCGCCGCGCGGTGCGTCTCGAACTGGTCCGCCGGATCGACACGATCGCCCGCGACGCCATCGATATCGAAGGCTCGCGCGCACAGGCCGTCATCGACGGCGCGATCTTCTCTCTGGTCGGGCACGACTATGGCCCGCTGCCGGAAGAAAAATGCCGCCTGCTGCGCCTGTCCGATGGCGAATGCGAAGTGGTCTATGCCGTTCGCGAGGTGGTGGATGCAGCCGACATGGACGGCGAGATCGTCCCCTCGAGCGCCGATCCTTCGGTCGAGGGCGTCACGCTCATCGACAACCAGCCGGTGCCGGTCATCGACGGACACGCCCTGTTTGCCAGCCACCGCGCACCGCGCCGCGTGGACCAGCCGATGGTCTGCCGCCTGCCCGAAGGCAGCGACTGGGCCCGAACGATCCTCGAGCCGCTTGTCGAAGCCGCCGGTTACCGCGTTTCGAGCGATGCCAGCGAGGAAGCCGACGTCTCGATCGAGCTTGCCGAAGCGGCCGAAGCGCCTGCTGGCCCGGCGCGCAACACGATCCGCCTGCGTCCTGAACCGGACGCAGCACAGGACGATGGCGACAGCATTTATCGCTATGACCGCGAGGCCCTGATGGCCGCGCTCAAACAAGCCCGCATGGAGAAGCGCGCATGAACGAACTGCTCCTCATGTGCCTTGTCGCCGGACGACGCGCCGCCATCCCGGCCGTGCGAGTCCAGTCGGTGATCGAGGTCCAGGACATCACGCCGATCCCGGGCGTGCCGCCTTTCATCCGCGGTCTTACCGCCCTTCGCAGCCAGGCGCTGACCGTGATCGACTGCCCGGTGGCCCTCGGCTTCGAAGGCCAGGAAGAGGTATCCAGCCAGCGCGCGGCGGTCGTTGATGTCGACGGCCATCTCTACGCCCTGCTCGTGGACGAAGCCTATGACGTCGGCGAAGCCCGCAGCGAACCGATTGATGTTCCGGGAGGTTTCGGTCCCGGCTGGCAGGCTGCCGCGCGGGGCATGGTCGAAACCGACGGCGGTCCCACCCTGCTGATCGACGTCGAGGCGCTTGTTTCCGGGCCCGTCGCAAGGGCTGCTTAAGCGATTAGTTACTCACCGGCGGTACGATAAGCCGGAAAGCACCAGAGGTCATTGAAATGAAAACCTGCCTTATCGTCGACGATTCGCGCGTTATCCGCAAAGTCTCGCGCCACATCCTCGAAACGCTCGATTTCAAGGTCGAGGAAGCCGAGAACGGTCAGGAAGGCCTCGACCGGTGCAAGGAAACCATGCCGGACGTCGTGCTACTCGACTGGAACATGCCGGTCATGACGGGGATCGAGTTCATCACCCAGCTGCGCAAGCGTGAAGGCGGTGACAAGCCCAAGGTCGTTTTCTGCACCACGGAGAACGACGTCGCGCATATCCGCGAAGCGATCAGCGCCGGTGCCGACGAATACGTCATGAAGCCGTTCGATCACGAGACCCTGCAGATCAAGCTCCAGCTTGTCGGCATGGCTTGAGGAGGCGTGACATGGGCGCGCTCCTCCGTTCCGAAGACCTAGAGGCGGGCAAGACCCGCAAGCCCTGCGCCGATCCGGTGCGGGTGATGATCGTCGACGATTCCCTGACCGTGCGCACGGTGTTCTCGCGCATGATCAAGCAGGAAACCGACATGCGCATCGTGGCCACGGCCACCACGGCGGAAGGCGCGCTTGCCGAACTCGCCGTGGCCAAGCCGCACGTCATGATGCTCGACCTGGAAATGCCAGGCATGGGCGGCCTTGAAGCGCTGCCCAAGATCATGGCTGCGGCGCCCGACACCAAGGTGCTGGTGATTTCGTCGCTGACTGCCGATGGCGCGGAGGCGACGGTCAAGGCGCTCTCGCTGGGAGCAGCCGATACGATGCTGAAGCCCCGTCCGGGCGGCTTCAACGAGGATTACAAGGCGAACCTGCTGGGCAAGATCCGCGCGCTCAAGGGCATCAAGCCTGAAGAGAAAGCCAAGGTCGTCCCCGCCACGCCTGTCAAACGACGCGCCGCCAAGGCGCCGCAGGTGGTCGCCATCGGCGCCTCGACAGGCGGCATTCACGCGCTGAACCTGTTCCTGCGCCAGGTGCCGAAAAATTTCGATCTTCCGATCCTGATCACCCAGCATCTGCCGGCCAGCTTCATTCCGGTGTTCGCCAAGCAGATGGAAATGGCCGCAGGCCGCGAGGCCGTGCTGGCGGACGAGGGTGTCGAGATTGAACGTGGCAAGATCTACATCGCGCCGGGCCACGGCCACATGGTCGTGCGCAAGACCGCCGGCCGCCTTGTGACCGCCCTCGCCTATCATCCGGTCAAGAGCGGCTGCACGCCGTCGGTCGATCCGATGTTCGAAACGCTTGCCGAAGCCTGCGACGGCCATGTCGCCGGGGTCCTCTTGAGCGGCATGGGCCGCGACGGCACCGATGGCGCGCACTCGATCGTTTCGGCAGGCGGCAGCATCTACGCCCAGGACGCCGACACCTGCGCCGTGTGGGGTATGCCGCGCGCCGTGACCGAGCTGGGCCTGGCGACCGCCGTCCTTCCGCCCGCCGAACTGGCGGACAAACTCCTCGCCGGAGCAGGAGCGGCCGCATGGCAGTAGAAGACGCTTCGCACCGCATTATCGGTGAGTTGCTTGCGCAGCGTACAGGACAGCAATTGACGGAAGGGCGCCGCTGGCGAATTTCGAGCGCCCTGTCCGGCCTCTTCCGCGAATTCGGTATCGAGAACGTCGACCAGCTTGCCTGTATGCTTGAGCGTCCGGGCGAACACCGCCTCGCCACTCGCGTTGTAGAAGCGCTGCTCAACAACGAGACCTATTTCTTCCGCGACCACGCCTATTTCAACATTCTGTCGAACCACGTCCTGCCCGACCTCGCACGCAAGCGCGAGGCGACCAAGCGGCTGACGATCTGGTCGGCTGGCTGTTCAACCGGGCAGGAAGCGCTGAGCCTGGCGATGATCTTCGCCGAGCAGCCGGGGCGCTGGCAGGGCTGGACGATCGAGATTCTCGGCACCGACGTGTCGAGCAAGGCGATCGAGACCGCCCGCAGCGGCCTCTACACGCAATTCGAAATCCAGCGCGGCATCAGTGTCGCGCAGATGCTGAACTTCTTCGCGGAGACCAAGGGAAACTGGCAGGCCTCGGACAAGATCCGGTCGATGACGCGCTTCCAGCAGCACAACATCCTCGAATTCCCGCCCTCCCCGGGCCGTTTCGACCTCGTGATGTGCCGCAATGTCCTGTTGTATTTCGACCCGAAGACGCGAGCAGCCGCTTTCGATCGTCTAGCAAGCGGCATTGCGCACGACGGCTGGTTGATGCTGGGCGCGGGCGAGACCGTGGTCGGCCAGACCGACAAGTTTGCTCCCGCTTCGTGCGGTTCGTCGCTTTACACACCGGTTGCCAGCGATGCGGCAAAGGCCAGACCGCGCCTTCGGGCGGCCGCGTCCTGACCCGCAGCGAAACTTACCGAACAGGGTAAACCGAACGTTTACGCTTCCTTAGCGAATGCGCCGTAATCCCGGATCTTGGGTAGCAGATAGGGGCGTTAGTCAGGGGATGAACGTGGGATCGTACACGTCAAAGGAAAGCGGCAACACGCAGACCATGATCTTTGGTCCGATTGCCGCGCTTGGCACGATTTTCGTGGCCACCTGGCTCGCCGCCGTGCTCAACCGCTATCTGGCCTTTGCTTCGCCCTACACGGTGCTTGGCATTGGCACTCTCGTCTTCACCAGCGCCACGGCCATCTGCGCCTGGCTTGGCGTGCGTCACTTGCGCTATGTCGACAAGCTGTCCCGCAGCGACAGTCTCACGCAACTGCCGAACCGGCGTGCGCTCCACACCGACATCCAGCAAGAATACAAGCAGGGGCACGAAGTCGCCCTCGCCATGATCGATCTCGACGGCTTCAAGCTGATCAACGACCATTACGGTCACTTCGTCGGCGACGCCGCCATTCGCGAGTGCGCGGAAATCTTCAAGCAGGTGAGTGACGGCGAAGCCAAGGTCTACCGCCTGGGCGGCGATGAATACGCCATGATGATTGGCGGGCCGGTTGCCGGCACGCTGCTCGAAGGTCTCAGCCGCCGCGTCATCGAACGCCTCGCCAAGCCGGTCCACGTCGAAGATCGTCGCCTGACCCTTGGCGCCAGCATCGGCCTCTCGCGCCGCACGCCGCAGGACGAGGTGACCTCGTCCGAACTGCTGCGGCAGGCCGATATCGCCATGTATGCGTCGAAGCGCGGCGGCAAGATGCGCTGCACCTGGTTCAACCCGGCCTTCGATCGCAGCCGCGAGCAGATCAAGGAAATGGACGACGAGCTGCGCAACGCGCTCGCCAACAACGAATTCCGGCTCAACTACCAGCCGCTGGTCGACAGCACATCGCGCATGGTGGTGGCGGTCGAGTGCCTGATGCGCTGGGAACGCCCCGACGGCAAGCGCGTGGGCCCGAACATCTTCATCCCGGTTGCCGAGGAAAGCGGCCTGATCAACTCGATCGGCCTGTGGGTCCTGCGCCAGGCCTGCTGCGATGCACTCGACTGGGACGACATCACGTTGTCGGTCAACATTTCGGCCGCGCAGCTGCGCAACCCGGAATTCCCGATCCAGCTCGGTCACATTCTTGAGGAGACGGGCTTCGATCCCGAACGCCTCGAGCTCGAAATCACCGAGACCTGCCTGGTGCTCGATCCGGTGGTTGCAGAGCGCAGCCTGGCGGTCATCCGCGGCTTCGGCGTCAAGATATCGCTCGACGATTTCGGCACGGGTTACGCCTCGATCGGCTTCCTGCGCCAGTTCCGCTTCGAGAAGCTCAAGCTGGATCGCAGCCTGGTCGTCCAGGCAAGCGAAGACGATGGCAGCCGCGCCATGATGCTCTCCAGCATCACCGTGGCACGGGCCATGAAGATGGGCGTCACCGCCGAGGGCGTCGAAACCGAAGAACAGGCCGACATGGTCCGCGCCGCAGGCTGCGACCAGATCCAGGGCTGGCTCTATTTCAAGGCGATGCCGGCCGAGGAAATCGCCCAGCATCTTGGCAAGCCCGTTGGCCTGCCGCTCGATATCAAGGACGAGGACAACAAGGTCGCATGAGCGCACTGCAAGACATGGTCAACGGCATGGTTGCCGAGCACGAGGCCGCGCCCGGAGACATTCGCCGCGAGGTTGAAACCGTATCGCAGTTCGACGGTATCGTCGAACAGCCCGAGGACGTTTCCGACGACTACGAAGCGCCCAAGGGCGTCAAGGGCTGGCTGTACAACAAGTCCGTCGGGGAGAAGCTGCGCGCAATCTCCATGGGCAATATCGCCGTCGTATTGCTGTGCCTGATCGCCACCTGTGCCGGGGGCTACTTTGCGCTGGAAGCGCGTGCGGAGCGCATGGCCATTCAGAGCGCAGCGCTTGCAGCCGAACGCATGATCGCCGATGTCGATCAGGGGCGCCTGTTCGTGCAGCGCTACACGGTCAGCCGCGACAAGAACGACCTCAGTTCGGCGGCCGCATCGTTCGACGAAACCGACCGCGACCTTTCGCGCTTCAAGACGCACGCCGCAGACGTCGCGCCTAGCGTGCTGCCGCAGCTCGACGAACTCGATTCCATGCTCGCCAAGATCCGTACCCGCGTCACCGCGGCTCAACGTTCGGGCGGCTCGCAGGACCAATGGCAGGAATTCTCCGACAGCGTCTATTTCGAGGGCGAGGAATTCGTCGACGAGGCGATTGCTGCTCGCGAGGAAATCGAGCGCATCGGGGCAGAATCGGACGCCGCATCGCAGACGATGGTCATGTGGCTGTTCGTCTCGTTCTTCACGGTCGCGCTCCTCGGCATCACGATTGCCTGGATGAGTTCGCGCTACCTTGGCCGCGATGTGTCGTACACGCTCGGCCGCATGACCGACGTTGCCACCCGCCTCGCAAAGGGCGAGAAAGACATGCATATTCCTGCCACGGGCCGTCCTGACGAGATCGGCGACCTCGCCCGCGCGCTCGAAGTCTTCCTTCAGGCCGCCTGGCAGTACGAGAAAATGGCGCAAGAACGCGAAGCTCTGCGCAAGGAACGCGGCAAGGACATGGTCCGCCTCGCCCAGCAGTTCGAAAGCACTGTAGGCGACGTCGTGAACGGTGTGGCCTCGGCCTCCGCCCAGCTTCAGAGCACGGCCAGCGCCATGGCGTCTGCCGCCGAACAGGGCACCGCCCAGACCGAAATCGTAACCGCATCGATGGAAGCCGCATCCGGGGGCGCTACGGCCGCAGCCGCCGCCTCGGACGAGTTTGCCATGTCGATCGGCGAAATCAGCCGCCAGGCCTCGCACTCCGCAGAACTCGCCCGCAAGGCGACCGATGCGGCCGCCGGCGCCGACGAGACCATCTCGGCCCTCTCCTCCTCGGCTGACCAGGTCGGTCAGATCGTGGAACTGATCCAATCGATTGCCAAACGCACCAACCTGCTCGCACTCAACGCCTCGATCGAAGCGGCTCGCGGCGGCGAAGCGGGCCGCGGCTTTGCCGTGGTTGCCAGCGAGGTGAAGGAGCTGGCTGCTCAGACCAGCCGCGCTACCGAAGAGGTCGCCGAACAGATCCGCACCATGCAGAATTCGACCGGTGCGAGCGTGGGCGCGCTGCGCTCCATCGCCAGCCAGATCAAGGAGCTGGAGAGCACCGCCATCTCGATCGCCAGCGCGGTCGACCAGCAATCGGTCGCAGGCCAGGATCTTGCCCGCAGCATCGATCTGGCCGCGCGTTCGACCGACGAGGTCTCGTCCAACATCGCGCAGGTTCGCGAAACCAGCCTTGCGACGGGCGCTGCTGCCAGCCAGGTTTTGAATTCGTCGACCGAGCTTGAATCGCAGGCCACCACGCTGAAGGCCCAGGTCGCACAATTCCTGCAGCACGTGCGCGCAGCTTAACGCGATATCAAGCAATTACCTCTTAGGGTTGATGCAACCTTAAGGGGGATTCTTGGGGATGAACGCATACAATTCCAACATGGCCGACGAGCTGGTCAAGGAAATCGCCGACGTCAACGTGGGCTACACTGAAGCAGAACACGAGGGCTCAGGCCTGTCCCGCTGGTTCATGCAGAAGACCCTGGCGGAAAAGGCCAAGCTTGCATCGCTCATTTCGCTGGGCGGAATGGCGTTGATTTGCGGCTTCGCAATTGCCGGGCTGAGCTATCCTGACTTCGCATCGACCGCGCGAACCGTTGTCGTCGTCATCGGAGCCATTTCTCTTGTGGGCGGTCTTGCCAGCCTCAAGTTCATTCTCGACCAGGTCATCGATCCGTTTCTGCGTGTTTCGAGCGCAATGGCCAATCTCGCCGCCGGCGGTCGCGACATCGAAGTATCCGGCGTCGACCGTCCCGACGAGATCGGCGATCTTGCCCGTTCGCTCGAGGTGTTCCTCAAGTCCGGTCACAAGCTCGACGAGCTGTTTGCCGGCCGAAAGGAAGCTGCCGAGCAGCGCAAGGCCGAACTGATGCGCATGGCCAGCGAATTCGAGAACGGGATCGGCGATGTGGTCAGCGGTGTTGCCGCTGCAGCAAGCCAGCTGAACGCCACCGCTTCGGGCATGGCATCGACCGCCGAACAGGCCTCGAGCCAGTCGGAGCTCGTCAGCGCCTCGATGGAACAGGCAAACAGCGGTGCGACCGCTGCGGCCGCGGCTTCGGACGAGTTTGCCATGTCGATCGGCGAAATCAGCCGCCAGGCCTCGCACTCCGCAGAACTCGCCCGCAAGGCGACCGATGCGGCGAGCGGCGCGGACGAAACCATTTCAGCCCTCTCCTCTTCGGCCGAGCAGGTCGGTCAGATCGTCGAGCTAATCCAGTCGATCGCCCAGCGCACCAACCTGCTGGCGCTCAACGCCTCGATCGAAGCCGCGCGCGGCGGCGAGGCAGGACGCGGCTTTGCCGTGGTTGCCAGCGAGGTGAAGGAACTGGCCGCACAGACCAGCCGCGCCACCGAAGAGGTCGCCGAGCAGATCCGCACGATGCAGGATTCGACCGGCGCCAGCGTGGGCGCGCTGCGCTCCATCGCCAGCCAGATCAAGGAGCTGGAGAGCACCGCCATCTCGATCGCGAGCGCGGTCGACCAGCAATCGGTCGCAGGCCAGGATCTTGCCCGCAGCATCGATCTGGCCGCGCGTTCGACCGACGAGGTTTCCTCGCACATTGCCGAAGTTCGCGAGACCAGCCTCGCAACCGGGGCGGCCGCCAGCCAGGTGCTGAATTCGGCCACCGAACTCGAAGGTCAGGCAGGCGCTCTCAAGAGCCGCGTAGACGCTTTCCTGAACCACATTCGCGCAGCCTGACCGCGGCTGGACAGGTGCGCATGAATGGGCGGCCCGGGTTGATCCCGCGCCGCCCTTTTTTCGCGCCTATTCCCACCAATAGGGGCGGCGCTGTTCGCTCCCGGTGGTAACCTCGTTCATGGTCCGCGCGTCATAGAGACGGCCACCCAGCATGACGCTGTCGATCTTGTCCGAATTGCGGATGTTCTCGCTGGGATCCTCGTTGAGGACGACAAGGTCGGCCAGCTTGCCAACCTCGAGGCTGCCGATGTCGCGGTCCATGCCCAGCGAGCGCGCCGGCTCGATGGTCCCGGCCCGCAGCGCCTCGACAGCGCTCATGCCGCCGCGCGCGAAGCTCCACAGCTCCCAATGGGCGGCGACACCGGCCTGCTGGCCGTGCGCGCCGATGCTGACCTTGACCCCGCGCTGCGCGAGCTTGCGCGCTTCCCGCGCGGCTTCGTCGTCGACAAAGGCCCAGTCGGGTGCGGTGACGCGGCGCGCGGTCTGCGCCGTAAGCAGGCGCGGCGGCGTGTGCACCATGAGCGGGTTATCGAAGACGTTGGTCGCCTGGCGCCAGTAGGGGTCGGCAGCAAGCCCGCCATAGGTCACCACCAGGGTCGGGGTGTAGTTGGACTGCGAACCGGCCCAGAACTGCAGGACGTCCTCGTAGAAGACCTCACCGGGCACGTTGTGTTCGATGGTCGAATTGCCGTCGGCGATCAGGTTCATGTCCATGCCGAACAGCGACCCGCCCTCGGCAACTACCAGCATGTTCTCGGCGCGCGCGGCAGCGACAACCTGTTGGCGCTGGTCGCGCCGGGGCTGGTTGTAGTTCTTGATCGAAATACCACCCTGCGCCTTGATCCGCTGGATATGCGCCAGCGCGTCCTCATAGCTGTCGATCCGGGCATAAACGCTCGGCGCCTTGGCGCCGTAGACGATCTCGGCGGTCGAGAAGATGCGCGGGGCGAGCAAAGTGCCCGCCCGCTGGCGTTCGGCTGCGGCAAAGATCATGCTGGCGCGCGAAGACGGATCGTGGATCGTCGTCGTGCCCATGGCGAGGTTCTGGACCAGCGACCAGTTCTGCTGCGGGACAAGGTCGCCCGTGCCCTGCGGCCCGTGCGCATGCGCGTCGACGAGGCCCGGCATGATGGTCTTGCCAGCCGCATCGATCACCGTCGCGCCCTGCGGCACCTGCACCGAGGCTGCGGGGCCCACGGCGGCAATCCGGTCGCCCGTGATCACGATGGTCCCGTTCTCGATCACGCCGGCGCCGTCATCCGCCATGGTGAGGATCTTCGCGCCGGTGATGGCCACGGTGCCGCTCGGCTTGGCGGCCGCCACCGTCCGCTCGAGCGAGGTGCCGCTGGTCGGCGGCACGAAGGCGGGCGCATCCTTGTCCTTTGGCGCATTGGCGAACATCGAGGCGATGCTCGCGCGGTAGAGCACCGGCCCCATGGTCCAGGTCAGCGTGTCGCCGCCCTGGGCCCAGCCGATGTAGTCCGCCCCGCCCTTCGAGGCGCGCACGACCGGCAGCGAGCTGGCCTTTTCGCCCACCGTCACCGCTTGCCCGCCGGGCATCAGCGGCGTTGCGAAGACTTCGTAGTTCTCGCGGAATGCGACGAAATCGCCGCGCGGGCTTACATGGTACTGCGTTGCCAGGTCGCCCTGCGCGTGTACCTGCCGCGCGCCGCCATCGAGATCGGCGGAGAGCAGCTGGAGCTTGCCGTCCTTGCGACCGAGCATGAACACCCGGTCGCTGTCCGCCCCGAACTGCGGATCGGAGGTATCGCGCGCCACAAGCTGGGCCGAACCACCCGCCGCGCTCACACGATACACGCCTTCGTTCTCGGAGAATTCGGGCGAGGTCAGGTAGCCCCCGCCGCGCTTCTCGAACACGATCGTGCTGCCGTCGGGCGAGAATTTCGGCAGGGCGTAATGGCCGCGCATCCGCGTCACTGCACGCGCGCCAGAGCCGTTGGAACCGGCCACCATGATCTGGCCCAGGCCCTCATCTGTCCAGCGCACATAGGTGAGGCGGCGGCCGTCGCGCGACCAGGACGGCCACAGTTCGAGCGCGTCGCTGCCATCCGACGTCAGGCGGCGCGCCGTGCCCCCGGCGACCGGCTTGGTGTAAAGCTTGCCGAGGCTTTCGAACACGACCGTACGCCCATCGGGCGATACGCTGGCAAAGCGCGGGATTTTGGCCGTGAAACTATCGGGCGAGACCGGGATGACCGGGTGCGGTGCGTCGGCCACGCCGCGCGTGTCGTTGATTGAAAACGGGATGTCGGTCGCGCCGCTGCCATCGGCCGCCACGCGTTTGAGCTTGCCGCCGGCCCACAGGACGATGGCCTCGCCGCCGGGAACCCAGTCCATCAGCGGGTAGAAGCCATAGACCGCCCAGGTCTCCTGCATATCCATGTCGAGATCGCCGTAGATCATGCGCTGCTCGCCCGTGGCGAGGTCCTTGACCCACAGTTCGGTCTCGTCCTTGTCGCGGCGGATGAAGGCGAGGCTGCGGCCATCGGGCGACGGCTGCGGGCGCACCGCGCCGCCGAAGCCGCTGACCGCGGTGGTCACTTCGCCGGTGCCGAGCTCGTAACGCTCGATCGCGAAGGTCCCTTGCGTCGAATCCTGCGCGTATTCGAAGATCGGACCCGGCGTGACGTTGCGCGAGTAATAGACCGCCTCGCCATCGGGCGAATAGACCGGCTCGCCCAGCTCCTTCTGGAGCGCCTCGTTGGCGCGCGCGACCAGCTTGACGCCGCCTCCGCCCGAAACGTGGTAGAGCCAGATTTCGCCCGTGCCGAGCGAACGCTGGGTCGTGAAATGCTTCTTGGCGACGATGTAATTGCCGTCGGGCGACCAGCTCGGCTGGTTGAGCAGGCGGAAGGCTTCCTTGGTCAGCTGGCGCTTGTCCGAGCCGTCGGCGTTCATGATCCAGATGTTGTCGCCGCCGCCCCGATCGCTCGTGAATGCGATACGGCGGCCATCGGGCGAGAAGCGCGGCTGCACTTCCCACGCCAGGCCTTCGGCAATGCGGGTCGGCGTGCCGCCGGTGATCGGCATGGTGTAGATATCGCCCAGCAGCGAAAAGGCGAGCGTGCGGCCATCGGGCGAGACATCCACGTCCATCCACGTGCCTTCGCTGGTGCGGATGGGCACCTGGCGGATCGTTGCCCCGCGCGGCGCGGTGACGTCCCACTTTTCATCCGAGGCGGCCGTAGCCGACGCGTTCGCCGTCGCAGGCGCGGCGGAAACCGCCATGCCGGAGCCTTCGGCAGGGCCTTCTTCTGCCGAAGAGCTGACTTCCTGCTCCTCGACCGGGTTGGGGCTTTCGTCGGCATCCTGCGCATGAGCAGCAGACGACGCGAGGAGGACGGCGAGCACGGAGGTTACACTGGTTTTCATCACTCTCTCCGGATGGGAAACTGGGGGGCGGTCAGCGCACGCTTGCGCGTTCGACCAGATGGACGGCGACGCGGCGATCGGGCCGCTCGTCCTCGCTGGACAGCGCGGTGTCGACGAGCAAGAGGCCAGCCTGCGCGAAATCGGGTTCGACCGTGGTCAGCGGCGGCGCGCTGAATTCGCCCGAGCCGAGACCGTCGAAACCGATGACGCCCACATCGCCAGGCACTGCAATGCCGCGCGCGGCCAGCTCCTCGAGCGCGCCGAGGGCCATCGCGTCGCAGGCAAAGAAAAGTCCGTCGAATTTCGCGCCGCCATCGACTAGCTTGGCGATCGCGTTGCGCCCCTGCGAGACGCGGTCCTCGCCTTCGCTTACGATGGCATCACCCGGCGTGAGCCCGGCGGCCTCCATCGCGCTCCGGTATCCGTCGTAGCGCTCGCGGAACTGGCGCTGGGAAGACGTAGTATCGCCGACGAACTCGATCGCCTTGGCGCCGCTCTGCGAGAGCCGTTCCACCGCCAGGCGGCCGCCTTCGCGGTTGTCGGAACGCACCCATACGCTCTCGTCGAAAGGCGAGCCCCAGAAGGCCATCTTGCCCGATTCCTCGGCGCATTTGCGGAAGTATTCCCAGGCGGCTTCGTTGGTCGCGGTGCCGATCACGACCACGCCATCGGCCTGTCGGCGGGCGACATAGTGCCCGAAGAACTCGTCGGGCTTCGCCTGGAATGAGACCAGGGCTTCGTATCCCCGTTCTGCCGCGGCGGCGCAGGTGCTTCCAAGCAGGCTGTAGTAGAACGGGTTGATCGCCGCCGGTCCCTGCCCCTCGCGCCCGATCACCACGATCGCGATAGTCCCGGTTTCGCCGCGCCTCAGGCCGGCCGCGCGGGCGTTGACGTGGTAGCCCAGCTCCTCGGCGGCCAGTTCGACCCGGCGGCGGGTCGCTTCGGTAATGGTTTCGCTGCCCGACAGGGCGCGGCTGACCGTCGACTGGCTGACCCCGGCGCGTTCGGCCACATCGATCGAAGTGACCCGCCGCGGCGCGGGCTTATCACTGTTAGTCATTTGTTTCAGGCTCTCCCCTAGGGCTACGCTCCTAACGCAGGCCTTTCCCGAAAGCGAGAGGCAAGCCTTGCTTGCGTCACAGTGGCCTACGCCGCTATTAACTTAAGGCGCGAACCATCGAGGGCTGGAATTTGTCGGAAGAACACCGCCGTGAAACACGCCACATGGTCACGGTCGCGGGGCGTTATCGCCCGCGCCAGGGCGGATCGCGCGATGTCTGGATCAAGGACATCTCCGAATATGGCTGCCGATTCTTCGACAAGTTCTCGGTGCTGGACACCCACACCTCCATCCTTGTCCGGGTCGGCAATGTGGGCCCGATCCCTGCGGATGTGAAATGGCGCGAAGGTCATGTGGTCGGCGCCCAGTTCGAGCGACCGCTGCACCCCAGCGTGCTGGAACACATCATCCGCGAAATGGACCAGGGCGAGACTTGAGCCACCAGCCACCCGCCGCAAACCGGCGGCTAGCGCGCGGAATTGCCGCCTTCCTCGGCAGCGCAGCCATGCGCGTCGCAGTGCAAATTGCCACGCTCCCGATCCTGTTTGCCAGCTGGAGTCCGGAGCGCGTGGGGGGATGGCTGCTGCTGTTCGCCCTGCCCGCCTATTTTGCCGTCGTCGGCCAGGCCTTTGCCGGCGCGGGCGGCAATGTCGCGCTCGCTTCCGCGCAAGAGGGACGCTGGGAGAAAGCGCGCGATGCGCTGCGCGCATCCTGGCTCACATCCTCGGCGATCACCGCCACCCTTCTGGCCGCGGCGCTTGTGGCCGTGTTCGTATCGAAGGATGCGCTCTCCTCCTCTCTTGCGGTGGTGCCAGCCGATGAGCTCGTAGCGGCCGCAGCGTGGCTTGCGCTCTATGTCGCCGCCGTCGCGCAATCCGCCGTTGCCGGGATCACCTTCCGCGTCGGGCAGGCATACCCGCAATTCGTTCTTTCCAACGCGGCCGCCATGCTGCTGGAAGTCGTGGTGCTGGCCGTGTGTGTGCTGCTGTCGGACAGCTATGTCGTGCTGGCTGCCGGGCTCGCGCTGCTGCGGGTTGCGGTTGCGCTGGGCCAGTATGCCTACGGCCGAAGAGCAGCCCGCGACCTTTTCTCCGCCACGAAGGGGGATCGGCGCAAGGCTCTGCGCGAACTCATCAGGCCCACGCTTGCGTTCATGCTGCTGCCGGTCGTCTATGTCCTCAACCTGCAGGCCTACACCGTCCTTGTCGGCGCAGCCTACGGAGCCGCCGTCCTTGCCGCCTTCGTCGCCACCCGGACCATCGTGCGGCTGATCGACCTCGTAACCAACACCCTCTTCGGCATCCAGTTCTTCGAAGCGGGCTACCTCGGTGCGAACAAGCAGGCCGTGCAGCAACGCCAGCTGGCCACCATGACTCTGGCGACGCTTGCCCTCGCCATCGCGTTCAGCGTGTTCCTGCTCATCTTCGGCCCTCTCGTCCAAAGCGTCTTCACCGTCGGCAAGACCGCGTTTGCCTATGATCTGGCGCTGGTCCTGCTGGTATCGGGCACGATCCGGGCGCTGGCTGTCACGCCGCAAGCGCTGGTCTCGGCAGAGAACCGCCACGCCAGCTTTGTCGCCGTGTACTTTGCAGGCTCGATGGCCTGCCTGGTCATCGCCGCTGGCCTGGCTGCCGGCGGAGCCTCGCTGGCAATGATCCTCGCCCTGCTAATTCCTGCCGAGCTATGTCAGGCAATCCCGGCCTTTCGCAGCGCCCTGCAGCAGGTCGGGATGACCCCGAGCGGGTTCCTGCGTTCGCTCGTCTCACGCCAGCGCTTTGCGGATGTTGGCGAGCTTTGGCGCTTTCTGAAAGATCGCCCTTAGATCGAGCGCAGCACCAACTAGGTTGCGCCCTGCAACCGAGACTGGCGCAAAGGCCCAGTCTGCGTTAGGTTCGCCGTTCTTGGGAGAGTCAGATGAAAAACACGGCGACCGATTTTGATGTGATGATCGTGGGTGCGGGGATTTCCGGCATCGGCATGGCAGCGCACATGAAGGAGAAGGCGCCCGACCACAGCATGGTCATCGTCGACCGCCGCGACAACATCGGCGGCACCTGGGACCTGTTCCGCTATCCCGGCATCCGTTCGGACAGCGACATGCACACGCTGGGCTTCGACTTCGAGCCCTGGAAACACGAGAAATCGATCGCCGACGGCCCTTCGATCCTCGAATATCTCGAGCGCATCGCCGACGAGCGCGACATCCGCAAGCACATCCGTTTCGGCCACAAGGTCCTTGCAGCCGACTGGCGCGAAAACGAAGCGCGCTGGCATGTCACTCTCGAAACCACCGAGGGCGAGAAGAAGCACCTGACTGCCAACTGGCTCTACCTCGGCTCGGGCTATTACGATTATGACGAGCCTTATGATCCCGGTTTCGATTTCGGGGAGTTCGAAGGCCAGGTGATCCACCCGCAGTTCTGGCCCGAGGACCTCGATTACGCCGGCAAGAACGTGGTGGTGATCGGATCGGGCGCGACGGCGGTCACGATTGTCCCGTCGATGAGCGACAAGGCTGCCAAGGTCACGATGCTCCAGCGCACGCCGACCTGGATGTTCAGCCGCCCGGCCAAGGATGGCCTCGCCAATTTCCTGCGCAAGGTCCTTCCCGAAAAGCTCGCCTACCGGATCACCCGGTGGAAGAACATCACGCTGCAGGACTACGCCTTCAAGACCGCGCGCGACAAGCCGCAGAAGGTCAAGGATGGCCTCCACAAGCGCATCAAGAAGTCGATGGGCAAGGATTACGATCTGACGCCATTCACCCCGCCCTACAACCCGTGGGAACAGCGCCTGTGTCTGGTGCCAGACGATGATCTCTTCGAGGCGATGAAATCGGGCAAGGCCGAGGTCGTGACCGGCCATATCAAGGCCTTCGAAAAGGGCGGTGTCCGCCTGACCGACGACAGCTTCCTGCCCGCCGACATCGTGGTGACCGCGACTGGCCTCAAGCTGGCCGTCGCCGGCAAGATCGCGCTGTCGAAGGAAGGCCAGCCGATCGATCTGTCCAAGCACTTCTATTACAAGGGCTGCATGTTCTCGAACGTGCCGAACCTTGCGGTCGTGTTCGGCTATCTCAACGCCAGCTGGACGCTGCGCGCGGACATCAATTCCGACTACATCTGCCGCGTGCTGAACGAGAGCAAGGCCAAGGGTGTCGACGTGGCCGAGCCGGTGCTGACATCGGAAGCCGAAGCGGCGATTGAGGAAGATGACATCTTCGATTTCTCCTCGGGCTATATCCAGCGCGGCAAGCACATCATGCCGCGCAATTCGATCGCCTATCCCTGGCGGCTCAACCAGGAATATGTCGAGGACCGCAAGCGGATGAAGGACGATCCGGTGGAGGACGGCCTGCTCGAATTCCGCCGCCATGGCGCCAATTCGCGCGGGGCGGACGAACAGCT
This sequence comes from Qipengyuania flava, assembly GCF_019448255.1. NCBI lineage: Bacteria > Pseudomonadati > Pseudomonadota > Alphaproteobacteria > Sphingomonadales > Erythrobacteraceae > Qipengyuania > Qipengyuania flava. The sequence continues at coordinate 769,614 of NZ_CP080410.1, read as the reverse complement.
CGAAGCTGCGGAGTAGCATTCCGCAGCCGACCGCGTTACGCCAGAGCGCATGACCGAACGCATTTACACCGCAGGCCTTGTCGTGATCGGCGACGAGATCCTTTCCGGCCGCACGCATGACAAGAACATCGCCCAGGTGGCCAGCTGGCTGCAGGTGCAGGGCATCCGCCTGTCCGAAGTGCGGGTGGTGCCCGACGTGATCGAGCGGATTGTGGAGGCGGTGAACGCGCTGCGCGAAGGTTACGACTACCTCTTCACCACCGGCGGCATCGGCCCCACGCATGACGACATCACGGTCGACGCTGTGGCCGAGGCACTGGGCGTCGATGTGGTTATCCATCCCGATGCGAAGGCCATGCTGGAGCGGTATTACGCCAGCATCGGCAAGGAACTGACCGAGGCGCGCCTGCGCATGGCGCGCGTGCCCGACGGCGCCGAATTGATCCCCAACCGCATGTCCGGCGCGCCCGGCATAAAGCTCGGCAACATCCACCTGATGGCGGGCGTACCGCATATCACCTCCGGCATGCTCGATGCGCTCACCGGCACGCTCGAAGGCGGCGCGCCGCTGCTGTCGGAAACGGTCGGTTGCTGGACGCCCGAAAGCGAGGTCGCCGATATCCTGCGCCAGGTCGAACAGGCGCATGAGGGATGCCAGATCGGCAGCTATCCCTTCTTTCGCGAGGGGCGGGTCGGTGCCAATTTCGTGGTCCGTTCGACCAGCGAGGAGGAGCTGCGCAGCTGTGTCGACAGCCTGTGCGATGGGCTCGCCACGGCAGGCTTCGATTTCACCCCCGGCGGCATCTGATTGGCTGCCAGGGTAATCGCCCCATTAACCCTCCCGTGGTAGGGTAGCGCCCATGACGGCGGTCTATATCACCATCGACACCGAATACTCGGCGGGTCTTGCCGTGCGACTGGGTGCGCACGCGCGCCAGGAAGTGTTCGACCGCTCGGTCGCCTGCCGCACAACGGATGGCGATGTCGGGATCGAGCACCAGATGGCGGTGATGGATGCAAATGGTATCAAGGGCGTGTTCTTCGTCGACCCCATGCCCGCGCTGATCTGGGGCACAAAAGCCGTGGCCGCCGTAGTCGAACCCATCCTGAAGCGCGGACACGAGGTGCAGCTGCATCTCCACACCGAATGGCTCGAGATCGCGGGCGACGCCAACCCGCTGCGCGGCCGCACGGGCCGCAACCTCCACGATTTCAGCGAAGCCGAGCAGACCGAACTGCTCGAGCTCGCCCGCGAATACCTGATGGCCGCCGGCGCGCCGGCGCCGACGGCCTTCCGGGCAGGCAACTACGGCGCGAACGACGCAACGCTGCGGGCCCTCAAGCGCATCGGCATTCGCTACGACAGCAGCCATGTGCCCGGCATCGCTTCCTCCGATTGCCGTATCTCGCTGGGATCGAATGACCGCACGGTCGTTCGCCACCAGGGCACCATCGAAGTGCCGGTGGGATCGATCCGCAGCTTTCGCGGTCAGCGCCACGCGCAGATCACAGCCCTTTCGCATTGGGAGATGGCCGCAGCGCTGCGTTTCTGCGTCCGCGAGGGCGTCGAGATGCTCAACATCGTCAGCCACAGCTTCGAACTGATGAGCCGCGACCGCACCCGCATCAACTCGATCGTGCGCGATCGCTTCACGAGCTTTTGCGAAACGATTGCCGAGACGGCGGGGGCGCGGGGCGCGACATTTGCCAGCCGCCCACCGCAGATCGGTGACCGCACAGGAGCCGCTCAGATGCCGCACAGCGAGATCCGCAGCGCGGCGCGCATTGCCGAGCAGGCCCTATCCAACGCGCTATACGGGTCCTCGTGAGCCAGACGCAGCGCCACGCCATTCCCTTCACCATTGGCTCGCGGCGGATACTGACCGCCACGCGCACGGTGGCAACGCTCCCCTTTTCGCTGGAGGATATCCTGACCGAGCGCATGCCGCCGGTGCCTTCGCTGACGAATACCGACGGCCTGCGCGTGCTCTCGGCGCCAACTTATGCGGAGGACAGACTGCGCGAAGCCATGCCCGGCTTCGCCGTTGGCGCCTACGAGGCGTATGAGCGCAGCTACATCGATATGGCGGGCAGCTACGATGGGTACCTCGCCCGGTTCTCGGGCAAGACGCGTTCGACGCTGCGGCGCAAGCAGCGCAAGTTCGCCAAGGAGAATGGCGGCACGCTCGACATGCGGGCCTACCATTCACCGGAGGAGCTGGACACGTTCCTCAGCCTCGCCCATCCGCTTTCGCAGCGGACCTACCAGGCGCGCTTGCTCGATGCCGGCCTGCCCGAAGGCGACGACGCCATCGCGCACATGCGCGCGCTTGCAGCGCAGGATCGGGTGCGCGCTTTCCTTCTGTTTCTGACCGGGAAGCCAGTCGCCTATCTCTACCTTCCGGTGGTGGGCGACACGCTTGTCTACGCCTTCCTGGGCTATGATCCGGCGCAGGCCCAGCTCTCTCCAGGAACGGTCCTGCAGATGGCCGCGCTCGAGAGCCTGTTTGCCGAAGAACGGTTCCGCTTTTTCGATTTCACCGAGGGCCAGGGCGCGCACAAGGCGCTGTTCGGGACCGACAGCGTCGCCTGCGCCAGCTTCCTGATGCTGCGCCCTGGACTATCGAACCGCACTCTGCTGGCCGGGTTGGCGGCGTTCGATGGCGCGGTTTCGCGCGCCAAGAAGCTTATTGGCGCCACCGGTCTCGAAGCCAGCGTCAGGAAAATCCTGCGCCAATAGAAACGGGCCGGAGGTCTCCCCCCGGCCCGCTTCTTTTCTGCGTTACCGCCTTACGACTGCCTGAGTGCGCAACGCCCTCAAGCAACGAAGCGATCGGACAAACTCAGGCGCCTTCGACTTCGCCGAGGTCGACCTTGAGGCCCGGGCCCATCGACGAGGTCAGCGTGACCTTGCGGACATACTTGCCCTTGGCGCCCGAGGGCTTCGCCTTGACGATGGCGTCGGTCATGGCCTTGAAGTTGGCCTTGAGGTCCTCGTCCTTGAACGAGAGCTTGCCGATGCCCGAGTGGATGATGCCCATCTTCTCGACGCGGAATTCGACCTGGCCGCCCTTGGCGTCCTTAACGGCCTGTTCCACGTTCGGAGTCACGGTGCCCAGCTTCGGGTTCGGCATCAGGCCCTTGGGGCCGAGAACCTTACCGAGACGGCCGACGACGCCCATCATGTCCGGCGTGGCGATCACGCGGTCATAGTCGAGGTTGCCGTTCTGCATGTCTTCCATGAGGTCTTCCGCACCGACCTTGTCGGCGCCGGCGGCAAGAGCCTTCTCGGCGTTGTCGCCCTTGGCGAACACGGCGACCTTCACGTCCTTGCCGGTGCCGCTCGGGAGCGAAACCATGCCGCGGACCATCTGGTCGGCGTGGCGCGGGTCGACGCCGAGGTTCATCGCGACTTCGACGGTCTCGTCGAACTTCGCCTTGTGCTCGCGCAGCGTGGCGATGGCTTCATCGACGCTGTAGAGCTTCTCGCTGTCGAGCTTGGCGACGAGCTGCTGCTTCTTGGTCTGCTTCGGCATGTTCTTAGCCCTCCACCACGTCGAGGCCCATCGAACGCGCGCTGCCTTCGATGATCTTGGTAGCCTGTTCGATGTCGTTCGCGTTCAGGTCCTTCATCTTCGTCTCGGCGATTTCCGCCAGAGCCGAACGCTTGATGGTCCCGGCCGAAACCTTGCCCGGCTCCTTCGAGCCCGACTTGAGCTTGGCGGCCTTCTTGATGAGGAAGCTGGCCGGCGGGCTCTTGGTGGTGAAGCTGAACGAACGGTCTGCGTAGACGGTGATCGTGGTCGGGATCGGCATGCCCTTTTCGAGGCTGTCGGTCGCGGCGTTGAACGCCTTGCAGAATTCCATGATGTTCACGCCGCGCTGGCCCAGTGCGGGGCCGATCGGGGGCGAGGGGTTGGCGGTGCCGGCGGGCACCTGCAGCTTGATATAGCCGTCGATCTTCTTGGCCATGAATGGCCTCCTTTCTCACTGTCGCTCCGCCTGTTTCCAGCCGAAGCTCATGGTAAGCGGTCAAGCGGCCTGCCTCAGGCAGACCTCCCGCACGAGTTTCCCGAAGATGCCTTGGGAAGGCGCGCACATAGCGCTTTTCGCCCGGAATGCAAGCGATTCGCCCCCCTTTCGGGGGCACCGGGCCGCCCCACCAGTCGGGCGTAGTTGCCGCCTCGTCGATAGTTGCTCGCAGCGCCCCGGCGGGGTTCCTATGTTGCCAGAATGTTGAAGGGACTTTGCACAATCACCCTCGCAGCAGCGCTCTGCGCTGGCACGACCGCGTCAGCACGGCAGGCTGCGGATGAACCCATTGCAGGACGGATGGCCGACCTGCCGCCCGCCCAGATCGACCAGGAGCTGGCGATCGGGGGCGAAGAGATCGACGCGCGCAAGCTGCGCAGCCGCATGACGGTCGACGTCATGGTCAATGGCGAAGGTCCCTACAAGTTCGTGGTCGACAGCGGCGCCGACACCTCGGCCGTTGGCTCGGCGCTGGCCGGCAAGCTGGCCCTGCCCGATGGCGACCGGGTGCTGCTCCACGGCGTGACCGAAAGCAAGGTGGTCGACCGCGTGTGGGTCGACGAGCTCCAGCTCGGGCCCACCGTCACCACCAATCTCGAAGTGCCCGTGCTCGACGAACGCGATATGGGCGGTGACGGCATGATCGGCCTCGACGCGCTGGTGAACCAGAGGCTCATGCTGGACTTCGAAGACCGCGTCATCACGGTCGACGACGAACTGCGCGGCCGGGGGAACTCGGGCATGAGCGGCGACGGGATCATCGTGGTCACCGGCCGGCTCCAGCGCGGGCAGCTGATCCTCACCGAAGTGTCTGCCGGGCGCGAGAAGGTCGATGCGGTGGTCGATACCGGTTCGGAAGTCACGATCGGCAACATGGCGCTGCGCAACAAGCTGGTGCGCGGCCGGCGTGACGGCTTCCAGACGATCAAGGTCTACGGGGTCACCGGCGCGCCGATGGACATCGAATTCACCGTGATCCGCAATCTCAGGATCGGTTCGATCACCCTGCAAAACGTGCCCATTGCCTTTGCCGACATCCCGCCCTTCGCGGTCTTCGGGATCGACAAGAAGCCCTCGCTCCTGCTCGGCACCGACCTGATGGAAACCTTCCGCCGCGTGTCGCTCGATTTCGATGACCGCCGCGTGCGTTTCCAGCTGCGCAAGTGCCGCCATGCGGGGATTACCATGCGAACCTCGACCACCTCCTCGCGAATTCGGACGGACGACGAACGCGCCTGCGCGCGGTAGGCGCACTTTTTTGCGCCGCTTGTCCCATATGGGACATTCAGGGTCTCTGGAGACCTCACTAACGGACACGAACCTTTTCGAACCAAGGGATCGTGTTCATGAAAAACCAGATACTTATTGCGGCCGCCATCGCCGTGGCGGCTACGGGGATCGCCGCTTCGCCCGTGCAGGCCGGCCCCTTCGACAAGCTCAAACGCGCCGTCAAGAAGGTCGAGGAAGTCGCCGAGGACGTCGAAACCGTCGTCGAAGTGGCTGAGGAGACCGAGCGCACCGGTGGCCGCAACATCGTCGGCGCGGCCGCAGCCGTGACCGGCGGGCGCAACGCCGCAATCGCCACCGGGGTTGCTATGAGCGCGGCCAGCCGATCAGGCTGCGACGCCACCGGTGGGACGGGCCGCTGCACCGCCAAGCGCCCCGGCTATGCCGGCGTCGCTCCGACGCCTTCGGCCAAGTTCACATCGATGACCCAGTGCGCAGGCCTGCCGATCTCGAACGCCTTCGTCGGCAGGTTCGGCGACTACACTTTCCAGCAGGGTCTCTCGCAGGAAGAGCGCAGCGGCATTGTCGATCGCGAACCGGTCAGTGCCAGCCAGGGCTGCATCATGCCCTCAATGGCTTCGGGCGACGTGCTCTATCTTGAGGTGCCCGCCAAGCAGTGGGCCTCGATGAAGGGCGGCTGGAAGATGCAGTGCGTCGAAATGCGCACCGGCAAGAACGCCAACAGCGAAGCCTTCCCCCGCTGGAGCAACATCGCGGGCAAGGACATCATGCTGCACACGGGCAACTCGCTCGGCTACGAACCGACCGCCAGCGGCAGCAATTCGGACCGCTCGCGCGCCTGGGACAAGGATCTGGAGCGCCGCGGCAAGCACATGCTCGGCTTCAACATGCCCGATCTCCACAACGACAAGGGCACGGATTTCTACTGCCAGTACTACAACGCGGCCTCGGGCAAGAGCGTGGCAGCCTTTGCATACCGTCGCGGTGCCACCCGGCGCTGATCTACGACGGCGGCGCGGCCTGCACCCGTTCCTCTCCTGCGTCCCGTCGAGGTCAACGCAGGCCGCGCCACACCCATTTCACCAGGCGACCCGGGCGACCGGCCGGGGCCGGTCGCCTTCACCAGCTGCCCGGCATCGGCCATCATCCCCCTCACGGGTGTGTCCGAATGCAAGCAGCCAACTTGAATGCGGGGGCAGGCTTTCCTGCCCCCGCCTTTTTCGTGGAATTCCAAAGCACTTTCGCGTTAGCGCGGGTTTTTGCGAAGCAAGGCGACGGGGCGCATGGACAACGAAACTGACACCGCAATCCGCGACCGGTTGATCCGCGAGGCTTATGAGGTCGTCGCGCAGCCCGAACGGCTGTTCGATCTCCAGCTAAGGGTTGCGCAGGTCGCGGATGACGGCGGCGACGCGCCCGAGATGCTCGCACCCCATATCGAACAGGTCAGCGCGATTTTCGACAAGGTCCACTTCGCCGATGATGCCGACTTCGGCGGCGTCGCGCTGGGTCCCAGCGTGCATGGCGATGAGAACGGATACGATACCGTCTTCACGGTCGATGCGGCCTTGTGCGTGGTCGGCTCGCCCGCCCTTGCCGATCTTGCCGCAGGCCAGCCCCTGCCCGACTTCGCGACCGGACTCGAGCCCGACCGCCGCGCGCGCCTGAAGCGCTTTGCCGAGGGGCGCGACACACGACAATCGATGATCCTGCGCGTCCATCCGACGCCCGATGACACGCGCGGTGCGCCGATGATCGCCACGCTGCGCACCGAGGGCAGCGAGCGCAGGGTCGATTTCCGCAGGCTCAATCTGACCTGGGACGAGCAGGTTGCGCAGGAGTTCACACTCGGCATGGGGCTCAGCGCGGCGGAGAGCGAACTGATCCGCTATCTCGTCGAAGGGCGGAGCCTTGCCGATTTTGCAGGCGATCGGGAGCGATCCATCGGAACCGCGCGCAACCAGTTGAAGGCCGCCATGCGCAAGCTCGGCGTCGCCTCCCAAAGCGAACTCGTCGCGCTTTACGCAGGTTTCGCGCAGGCCTGGCGGCTGCGGCAGCTCGGTCCCGGTGGCGGGGTGCAGACCGAGATCGTGCAACATGCGGTCGCGCGGCTGGGTGACGGCAGCGAAATGGCCTTCGAGCGGTACGGCGTGCCCGGCGGCATTCCGGTGCTCATGCTGCACGGAGCGATCGAAGGGCCGTTCCTACCGCCCGACCTCGAACAGCGCGCGCGCGACGAAGGCTTCGATCTCGTCATTCCGTGGATGCCTTTCTACGCCCAGCGCAGCGCGTCGGACGACATCCTCGGCACCGTCGAGCGCTTCGCCGAGCGCGCACGGATGCTGCTCGATGCGCTGGGCATGAGCCGCTGCGTGATCCTGGCGACAAGCTTTTCCTCGGTCTACGGCCTCGCCGTGCGCGCGCTGCTGGGCGAACGTGTCACGGGCGTTGTCCTGACCGGCTCGCCCATACCCCTGCGCGATGGCCGCACCATCGCCACGCGCAATCCCTTGTGGCGCGCCCCGCTGATGCTCGCTCGCACGAGTCCGGTTTTCCTCGACATGCTGGTGCGCGCGGTCGTACGCCTATCGATGCGGGGTGAAACCTACCGCTATTTCGACCGGCTGCTCGAGAAAAGCCCGCTAGACCGCGAAACGCTGCGCCGGCCCGACGTGCAGGCGACCGTACGCCGCGCGTTCATGGCCCGCCCCGACCGCGCGGCGCGCGGAATGGCCATGGGGCTCTTGATGATCCTTCAGGACTGGTCGCGCTGGCTCGACGCGCCGGGCGCGCCGGTGCGCGTATTGGTGGGCGAGGAGGACACGATACACGACATCGCCGTCCAGCGCGAGTACTGCGCCGAACACGGGTTCGAAGCGGTCGGCCCGATAGCCGGGGCCGGCGCCTTCACGCTTTTCCAAAGGCCGGGCCTGGTGCTCGCGCATCTGCGCGAGCTGGCGCCGGTTACTTGACCAGTTCGACCTGTTCGAAGTCGAGTTCGACCGGCGTAGCGCGGCCGAAGATCGAAACCGAAACCTTGACCTTCTGCTTGTCGAAATCGAGTTCCTCGACGAGGCCGTTGAAGCTGGCGAAGGGGCCGTCGAGCACCTTGACCTGGTCGCCGATTTCGTAATCGACGCTGATTTCCTTCTTGGGCGCCGATTTGGCTTCCTCGACCCCGCCGAAATAGCGCGCGGCTTCCTTCTCGGAAATTGCCTGCGGCTTGTTGTTGTTGCCGAGGAATCCGGTCACCTTCGGGGTGTTCTTGACGAGGTGGTAGACATCGTCGGTCATGTTCAGCTTGGCGAGCACGTAGCCCGGCATGAACTTGCGTTCGACCTGGACCTTCTTGCCGCGCTTCACTTCGGTGACGGTTTCGGTCGGGACTTCGACCTCTTCGACGCCTTCCGAAAGACCAAGGCGTTCGGCCTCGGCGATGATCGAATCGCGGACCTTGTTCTCGAAGCCCGAATAGGCGTGGATGATGTACCAGCGTGCCATGTGCGTAAAACTACCCTGTCGAAATGCGGCTTAAGCGAGCGAAAGCAGCCAGCCCACAATGGCGCTGAACAGCGAATCGACCCCGAGGAAGAAGAGCGAAAGGATCACCGTGAGGATGAACACGAAGATCGCCGTGCGCACCGTTTCCTCGCGCGTCGGCCAAACGACCTTGCGCCCTTCGGTCTGCACCTGCCGGAGGAATTCCGCCGGGCTGGTCTTCTTCTCGTCTGCCATGGTCCACGTCTCTCGCGTAAAAATCGTGCCGCCTTCCGTCACGTCCCTTTCAGGTAGGGTCTCTCGCCGCCCCGGTTCAAGTCCGGGAGGGGCTTTTTCGATTCCCAATGTCGGAAGACGCCGACGCATCTAGTCCTGCGCGGCGCAAAACGCAAGCCGGGGGACTCGGCGGAAATCGGGCCTTTGCAAGCGCCCTTCATCCCACTAGCCTTGTCGCTTTCACGTCAACGGGACGCACGAGGGGAATTTTCGCAATGGCAACAGGCCAGGCACCGAGTCTGGGCGAGCGGTTGGTAGAACCGGTCACCAACGTATCGGACTTTATCTGGGGCGGCACATGGAACGGGGTCGAAGTGCTCCCCTTCCCGCCCATGACCATCATCCTGTTGGGCATCGGCCTGTGGATCATGGTCGGCCTCAAATTCTATCCCATCCGCAAGCTCGGCAGCGCCTTCGCGGGCCTGTTCGCCGGGCGCAAGAGCCAGGGCGACGGCGAGATTTCGCCCTTCGCGGCGCTTTCGACGGCGCTTTCCGGTCAGGTCGGCACGGGTAACCTCGCCGGTGTAGCCACCGCCATCGCGCTGGGTGGACCCGGCGCGATCTTCTGGATGTGGGTTACCGCCCTGTTCGGCATGGCGCTGGCCTTCGCCGAAGGTTCGCTCGCCATCCGCTACCGCGAACGCACCAGCGACGGTGTGCTGCGCGGCGGCCCGATGACCTACATCATGATGGGCCTGGGCAAGAAGTGGACCTGGCTTGCCGTTGTTTTCTGCCTCGGCACGTTGTTCTCCGCGCTGGTTACCGGCAACTCGATCCAGGCAAACGCTGTGGCCGACGGCCTCAACGAACTCTTCGGTATCGAAGAATGGCTCGGCGGGCTGATCGTCGCGATCCTCGTCTTCATCGTTATCATCGGCGGCATCAAGTCGATCGGCAATGTGGCGGAAAAGGTCGTGCCCTTCATGGCGGCGGCCTACATCGTCATGGCGATCATCGCGCTGATCCTGAACTTCGGCGACCTGCCGGAGACCTTCGGCCTGATCTTCCACGGCGCATTCAACCCGCAAGCGGCGACCGGCGGCTTTGCCGGTGCGGCGATCATCATCGCGATCCGCGCCGGTGTGGCACGCGGCCTGTTCTCGAACGAGGCCGGCCAGGGTTCGACCGCCATCGCCCACGCGGTGGCGCAGACCAACGATCCCGAACAGCAGGGTCGCATGGCGATGCTCGGCACCTTCATCGACACCGTCGTGATCTGCACCATGACGGCGCTGGTTATCCTCACCGTGCGCGGCGACTTCACCGCAGGCGGCGAAGCGGTGGCGCATGCCTGGCAATCGGACCGTGTCGGCTTCGAGATGACCAGCGGCGCCTTTGCCGCGGCCTTCCCGGTCGAGATCGCCAGCATTCCGGTGGGCACGCTGATCGCTTCGATCGCGCTGATCCTGTTCGTTTTCACCACGCTGCTGACGTGGAGCTATTACGGCGAGCGGGCGATCACCTTCCTCTATGACCGGGTGAAGGGTTCGAGCCGTGCGGGCGAGAAGAAGCTACACATGGCCTGGCGCGTACTGTGGTGCGTGGTGATCTTCCTGGGCGCTGCGCAGCCGAGCGAGCTGGTCTGGCGCCTTGGCGATATTTCCAACGCCGCGATGGCGCTGCCGAACCTTCTGGCGCTGGCTCTGCTGAGCGGCGTGGTGTTCAAGCTGGCCCAGGGCCAGAAGGACGCCGGCCCCACGCACACCGCCGAAACACCGGAAGAGCCCGAAGAGTACTAAGTCTCTTCAGGCCGCAGGGCACAAAGAAGGGGCCGGGGATCCACACGGATCTCCGGCCCCTGTCCTTTGACTGAACCGTCAGCCGCGTCCGAAGAGGCGGGCCAGGAACCCGGGCTCCTCCATCGGCTGGATCTTGCCGTGCATCTTATAGCGCAGCGAGCTGTCGCTATAGGGCTTGGGCGCAACCCAGCGATCGGGGCGGCTGCTGTGGAAGGACAAACTCGACATGGCTGATCTCCATGAAATGTCTTCCCTCCGTCCTGATGAGTAGAAACCCTAGGCCCCTGATCCGGTTCCCGAATTTCGCGCCCCGCCCCGGCTCCACACCAGCGCTAGGAGCGCAAGCGCTGCGAGCGGCATCAGGTTGACGCCGAGCGGAAGAGCCGCAGCCCGGGTGGCGTAGGGCGCGACATAGAGCGCGACGAGCGCGAGCTTCTCATAATCCCGGAAGCCGCGATCCAGACCCTGCCCGACCAACCACAGCGTGGGAAAGATCAGGAACGGCAGGTCGTAATTAAACAGGTATGGCGATGCGAGTGCGGTAGCGGCCAGCACCGCTGCTCCGGACGCCGCGGCATCGCCATGGAAGCGCCTCCAGGCAAGAAGCGAAGTTGCAACCGCCAGCAGCGCGGAAATCCCGCCAACGACCCACGCGGCGCTATCGCCGGCAAGCAGGCGCGCCTGCGAGAAGAAGGTCGTCATCCGCAGCAGGAAATCGGGGTTGATCCCCTCCATCAGCAAGGCGCTGGCCTGCCAGCTCGTGGTGTAGCCCTCGAGCGTTGCCGAGCCGAAAGCGAGCCAAGACAGCGCCACCAGACCCAGCGCCGATACTCCGGCGGCGACAAACGCACGCCATTTGCCTCCGGCGGCCAGCCAGAAGGGCGCGAGCACGGCAAGATGAGGCTTGATGACGAGCGCCCCGATCGCCGCACCCGAGAGCGCGGGCCGTTTGGCAAGCTCATGCGCAGCAAACACCAGCAGAGCCCCGGTGAGCAGGCCGTTCTGCGCATGCCCTGCCGCAATCAGCGCGCCGGGATAGGCAATTACGAGCGGCCACAGGCGCGGAAAGGCGCGCACGCTCGCCCAGGCCCAAAGACCCCAGGTCACTGCGACCCACACTAGCCAGGCGATCGGAAAGGGAAGTAGGCCAAAGGGTGCGACGGCGAACAGGAAAGGCGGCGGATTGACGAAGGCAAACCAGCCATTGCTGCCCGTCCCGGTCTGGACCCGCTCCTGGACGGCAAGGTCATACGCGCCGGCAGGGTCTCCCGCAGCCGTGACGTGTCCAGCCCCCCAGAAGGCGAGGAAGTCGGTGCCGTCAGGCCCCATCGCCTTGAGGTAGGAATTGGCCAGCAGCGCGAGGCTGGCGATAGCCAGCAGGAAGGCGTAGCCCCGCGCACGGTCGCGCGTCAGCCAATCCGCCCGGCGCAGGAAATCCATCGGCGCTCGCCCCTCACGTCACTAGTGCACGCGGAAGGGACTAGCGCGCCCGGCAGGGCCAAACCAGTTCGGGCGGGGAGCAATCCCCGCCCGCGCTTGGAAAATCAGCTGGCCTTGGAAGCGATCCAGCGGTCGATCTTGGCTTCGAGGACCGGCAGCGGAAGCGAACCGGTGTTCAGCACCTCGGCGTGGAATTCGCGCAGGTCGAAATCGTCGCCAAGCTGCCCTTCAGCCTTCTCGCGCAGTTCCTGGATCTTGAGCGCGCCGACCTTGTAGGCAAGCGCCTGGCTCGGGATGGCGATGTAGCGCTCGACTTCCGAGACGACCTCGGTGCGGGTCATGCCGGAGTTTTCGAGCATGAAGTCGATCGCCTGCTCGCGGGTCCAGCCCTTGGCGTGGAGGCCCGTGTCGACGACCAGGCGCATGGCGCGCAGCTGTTCGTCCTGCAGCGTGCCGTAACGGTTCCACGGATCGTCGAAGAAGCCCATCTCGTAGCCCAGCGTCTCCGAATAGAGCGCCCAGCCCTCGATGTAGGCGGTGTTGCCGCCAAAGCGCATGAAGGCCGGCAGCGCGTCGTTCTCGCGCGCGAGGCTGATCTGGAAGTGGTGGCCGGGCGCGCCTTCGTGGAGGTAAAGCGTGACGTTGCCGGTCGTCAGGCGGCTCGGCAGGTCATAGGCGTTAAAGTAGAAGGTGCCCGGACGCGAACCGTCGGGTGCGCCCGACTGGTAGGACCCGCCAGCCGAGAACTGCTCGATCGAGGGATCGTAGGGCTTGATCTCCAGCGGGGTCTTGGGAACCAGGCTGAAGTAGTCGCCGATCTTCTCGTCGACCTCCTTGCCGATGTCGTAATAGCTCTGAGTCAGCGCTTCGCGGCTTTCCGGCTTGAACTGCTCGTCGGTGCGCACATAGTCGAAGAACTCGTTGAGCGTACCGGTAAAGCCGACCTCCGCCTTGATCTCCTCAAGACCGCTCTTGATGCGGGCGACTTCGGAGAGGCCCAGATCGTGGAGGTAATCGGCGGTCAAGGGCAGCGTCGTGGTCTGCTCGATCAGCTGCGCGTAGAGCTTGTCGCCGCCCTTCATCTGGCTGAGGCCGACGCTTTCGCGTGCCACCGGCAGGTATTCGTCACGCAGGAAATCGCGCATGCGCGCATCGGCGGCGTAGAGTTCCTTCGTCTTCGCTTCATAGGCCGCGGTCAGGCGCGCCTTGTCTTCCTCGGAAAAATCCTCCGGGAAGTTCTGCACCGGCTTCATGTACTGCGATTCCTCGATCGGAACCGCGAGCAGCGTGTCGAGCTGCTGGACAACGTTGTTGATCGTCAGCTTGGTTTCGAGAACCCCGCTCTCCATGCCTTCGCGGAACTTGTCGATCGCACGCGCCGAGATCACGATGTAGTCGTCGTGACGCGAGAGGTTGTCCTCGTAATTGGCCAGCGTCTTGAACTGAGCAGCCGAAGCGCCGCTGGCGAAATTCGGGTAGAAAGTGTGGAAGCCCGTGAAGTGGTTCACCGGCCGCACTTCAGTGAGCGCGCGGATCTCGTCCGTCTGCGCGCGCAGCGAGGTTTCCTGGTTGTACTTGAACACGTCATAGGCGAGCTGGTCGGTCTCGCTCAGCTTGCTGCGGTCGATCAGCGCCAGCTTGGCAAGGTTCAGCTGGGTATCGAGCCGGCCTGCGTAGAATGAGCTGTCGGTCAGGAAATCACCGAGGCGGTCGGCGTTGCGATCGTCGCCGCGGAACAGGCGGCCAAGCGGGTTGAGTTCAAGGCCGCGCTTGTCGGAATCGGCGAAGAGCGCGAACAGCTTGTCGTGTTCGGTCACCTCGGCAGCGGCTTCGGTGCCGGCGGCACCATCCTGCGCGAAGGCGGGAGCGGCGGCGAGCGCAAGCGAAAGAGCGGCGCCCGAAGCAAGGGCGTGGCGAACGAGTTTCATGAAGTTTCCCCTATTGTGTATTGCCTGCGTGATACACGTACTGGACGTCAGGGCAAGCGGGCGGCCCGACGAGGGGGCAATCCGCCTCGACGGGCGACGTTGCGCCTAGGCCAGCCGTGCCAGCCCCGCGCCCGCCAGGGCCAGGCTGGCGGCCATGGTGACGATCGGCCAGAGGCGATGGGAGGCGGCCAGGTTCTTGAGCCAGACGTGGAAATAGAGATCGCTCAGCGCCATCACGACCAGCGCTTCGGCCATCATCAGACCGCCGAGCGCCTTCATGATCATCGCCAGCACATCGCCACTCGCCCAGGGGTTCATCAGGTACACCGCCGCGCCGATCGCCAGCTCGCAGAAACCGCACAGCAGCTGGAGCGCGGGCGAGGCGTCGATCTCGTCGACCATCTGGCGCCACAGGCCGGGCCGTCGAAGCGCGCCGATCGCGACGGCGATCCCGAACAGGCCGAGCAGGCTGGCGCTCCACGCCGTGGGGTCGAAGGGGTCCATGGCGTATCTTAGGCGGCGGTGGCCGCCGGCTCCTTGCTGGCGGCTCCAAGGACAGGGTCGCCCGAGTAAGCGAACTCGGGTCCGTCGAACGCGATCGCGGGGAACTCCTCGCGTTCGCGCCAATAATCCTGGTTGTGGCGCCATTCCGGCTTGTCTCCGCGGCGCGGCATCTTGTCGAGACCGCGCATCAGGTAACCGGGGTTGAAATTGTCGCTCTCGATCCAGGGCAGGATGTCCATGCCCTCATCCTCGGACCGGAAACGCACTTCGACCTGCGAGACACCGGTGTCGTGCATGTGGTTGAGCAGCCCGCAGACGAAATCGCCCATCATGTCGACGCGCAGCGTCCAGCTCGCGCGCCAGTATCCCATGACCCAGGCCGAATTGGGCACGCCGGTGTGCATGGCCCCGCGGTATGTCACGGTCTGCGACCAATCGACCTCGTTGCCGTCAACGGTGAAGGGAATACCCCCCATCACCAGCAGGTTGAAGCCGGTGCAGGCGACGATCAGGTCGGCCTCGATCTCCTCGCCCGATGACGTCATGACACCGTTTTCGGTGAAATGGTCGATCGTGTCGGTCACCATGGTCAGCTGGCCAGCGACCGCGGCGCGGAAGACATCGCCATCGGGGCAGAAGGCCAGGCGCTGCTGCCACACCCGGTACTTGGGCGTGAAATGCGGCTCGAACTCGAAATCGGGCTTGCCGGTGAATTCACGCACCAGTTCCTTGAGCTCTTCGAACACGACCTCTGGCTCTTCCCGGCACCGCTTGGTGAGCTGGTCCTGGTCGTAATTGATCTGCTGGCGGACCACGCGGTGCACGGTTGGTTCGTCGATCCCGACCTCGCGCAGCCGGTCGGCCAGCTCGTTCTTGTTCTCGTTGCAGAAGAAATAGGTCGGCGACCGCTGCAGCATGGTCACATGCGCGGCCTTCTCGGCAAAGGCGGGGACAACGGTGGCCGCGGTCGCGCCCGAGCCGATCACCAGCACGCGCTTGCCGGCATAGTCGTAGTCGGGGTCCCACTTCTGCGCGTGGACGAAATCGCCCTTGAACGCATCCAGCCCCTTCTCCTGCCATTCGGGCGGGATGTAGGGGTTCTCATGGTCGTAATAGCCCTGGCACATCCACAGGAAGGAGCAGGTGAAGGTGTGCCCTGCACCATCCGCCAAACGCGTTGCGGCTACGGTCCACAGATCTGTGTCGCGCGCATAAGCGCAGGAGGTAATCCGGTGGCCGTAGCGGATGTGCTCGCCGATCCCGTTCTCCTCGATCACCTCGCCCATGTACTTGAGGATTTCCTCGCCGCTCGCGATGGGTGCGCCCACCCAGGGCTTGAAGCGATAGCCGAAGGTGTAGAGATCGCTGTCCGATCGCACGCCGGGATATTTGTGCGTGTCCCAGGTCCCGCCGAACGTGTCCTTCATCTCAAGAATCGTATAGCTCGCCCAGGGGCACTGCTCCTGCAGGTGGTAAGCCGAGCCGATCCCCGAAATGCCTGCCCCGACGATCAGCACGTCCACATGCGTGGCCGCGCGATCGCCCTCGATCGCTCCAACAGCGTTCATACGCCTCTCCTCTCGCGAGCGATCCTATCACACGCGAGGGCGATGTGCCGCATTGATCGAAATCAAAGCGCCGTGGGTTAGAAGGTGTAGCCGATGCCCAGCGCGCCCATCCACTGATCCGCATCGCCCCGGATCGAGGTAAAGGGCGAGCGCTTCGCATCGCCCAGCATGCGCGAATAGCCGCCCATCACGATGATCGCGAGACCGCCGTCGGCGAGGTTTCCGTTGAGATCGATGCCGGCAAGCACGTTCACACCAACACGCTCCCATCCGCCGTCGGCCTGAAAGGCGGGCAGCGGACCGCCGCCGGGCACCGAATAGTAGTAATTGGCGTAGTCGTCATCGACGTAGGCAGCCCCGAAACTGAGCGAAACAGCTGCGCCGCGGCTTACCGGCGTGAAATAGGTCATCGTGGGGCTGACCACGATCCCGTCATGCGCTCCGGCGACGTCGAACACGGTGTCGACGCTGAGGCTGAGGCTGTCGTAAGGGTTCAGCAGCTCGGGGAAGCGCACGCCGACGGATGGCCCAACCTCGATTGCCGTGTCGAGCTCGCCGTAGGACAAGACGACCGCGTCTTCGATCTGTGCGGCGCGGTTCCGATTGAGGCCCACCGCGAGGCCCGCCGACAAAGTGGTGCCCTCACCCTGGTCGTTCACGAAATCGAAGGTCACGCCGCGAGCGCGCGGGCTGATGCCGACCGGGCCAAGGCGCCCCTGCACCACCGGGATTGGCGAGAAGACGTAGTCGTCTGACCCGTTGTAGCTCGGCGAATAGACCACGCCGACGCCGACCGAGAGCCAGTTGTCATCGAACACGGTCTCTTCCGCGCCAGGCAGTTCTTCTATGTCTTGGGCGGCAAGCTGGCTGCCGCTTCCAAGAGCTGCGCAGGCGGCGAGTGCATAGGTAAGCGTCTTCATTTCCGGTAATTTCCCTCTTTCGCTTCCCAACACGCAACCCTGCCTCCTGTTCCTAGCCGTGCATAAGCGCCGCCATGCATTTCTTCCGCCAAGCGCATGATCTAATGGCGAATCATGATCAAACGCCTTGCCTTTTGCGCCCTCGCCGTCTCGCTCGCCCATGCCCCGCTCGGCGCCAGCGAAGACCCCTACCAGAAGCTCCTCGATGCGATGGCGAGCGAAGAGTTCATGATGGAGGGGACCGAGGACACGATGCGCACCATGATGGTCAGCGAGTTCGAACGCGATGCGGACATGGTCGCATTCGAAGAAGAGTGCCCGGGCGTCTACTCCAGCATGACCGATGCGATGATGCCGACGCTGCTGCGCTCGCACCGCCGCGCGGTTGGCGAATACCGGACAGACTTGCTGGCGCTCTTCCGCGACCGGCTTTCGGTCGAAGATGCAGCAGGCGCAGCCGAATTCTACGCATCGGAAAACGGCCAGGCGCTTGTCAGGCTGGCGGGCGACAGCGTGCAGTACGGCAACGCCATGGACGAAATCCGCGACAGCGAAGACATGGTCGTCTCGGAAGAAAGCTTCGCGGCGGACAAGGAAGCGACCCGCAAGGAGATAAAGGCCAATCTGGAACCCGTCCTCGCACGCGAAGTCGGTCTGAAACTGCTGGGAGAGCCGTGGTTTGCGCGCTTCCTGGCGCTGCGACCTGAGATGGACGCGCTCGAACTCAAGCTGATGAACGATGACTTCACGCCCGAAGAGGACGCCGAGGTCGATGCAGCGCTTGACCGGGCGCTCACGGCGAAGATGGACGAGTGCTACCCGGCCGAGTAGTAAAAAGGGCGATTGCCGACCCTGCCCTTGCCCCCTAAGCCCATCGCGCAATGAGCGGGCGCATGATCGATATGGCGATTGTCGGAGGCGGGCTGGCCGGAGGGCTGGCCGCGCTGGCCGTGCACCGCGCCAATCCCGAGCTGCGCATCGCCCTGTTCGAGGCCGGAGACGCGTTCGGCGGAAACCATCGCTGGAGCTGGTTCACGAGCGACCTCGATCGCGATGGCACGGCGCTGCTCGGCACCTTCCGCAAGACCGAATGGCAGGCGGGCTACGAGGTTTTCTTCCCCGGCCACGCGCGCACGCTCGGCTCGACCTACCGCTCGCTCGCCAGCCGCGATTTCGACGCGGCATTGCGGCGCGAACTGCCGCAGGAGGCGATCCGCACGCGCAGCCGGGTGGCGGAACTCGCGCCCGATGGTCTGACGCTGGAAACGGGCGAGCACATCCCCGCACGCACCGTGGTCGATTGCCGCGATTTCGAGCCCTCGGCGCATCTTCGCGGTGGCTGGCAGGTCTTCATGGGCCGCCACCTGCGCACCAACGGATTGCACGAGGTTTCTCGCCCGATCGTGATGGACGCGCGGGTGCGCCAGCACGGGGCCTATCGCTTCGTCTATACGCTGCCGCTTGGTGCCGAGGAGCTCTTCGTCGAGGACACCTATTACGCCGACAGCCCCACGCTAGATCGCGGCGCGCTGTCGGGCCGCATCGATCGCTATTGCGAGCGGATGGGCTGGTGGGGCGATATCTTGGGCGGCGAGACCGGTGTCCTGCCGGTCATCACAGGCGGCGATTTTGCCGCCTACCGCCGCAGCCTTGGCGGCCCGGGCGTCGTGCGCGCCGGTGCTCGCGGCGGCTTCACCCACCCGCTGACCAGCTACACCCTGCCCTTTGCCGTCGCCAACGCGCTGGCGCTGGCGCAAGAGGCAACCCTGCCCGGCGAACAGCTCGCCGCGATGTTCGACAAGCGCGCCCGCGACCACTGGCGCGCGACCCGTTTCTACCGCCGTCTTGGCCGCATGCTGTTCGACGCGGCGAAGCCCGAGGAACGCTATCGGGTGTTCGAGCGCTTCTATCGTCTGCGCGAGCCATTGGTCGAACGGTTCTACGCCGGCCGGCCAACGCGCGCGGACAAGCTGCGCATCCTTTCGGGCCGCCCTCCCGTACCTGTGATCGCCGCAATCCGCGCGCTGCTTGGCAAGGGCAGCCCGCTCGTCCATGAAAGATCCCAATGAACGCTGAAATTACCCATCCCACGACCCCCGCCTCGTCCGATGGTCCTTTCGTACCCGCTCCCACGGGGCGCACGGCCTGCGTGATAGGCTCGGGCTTCGGCGGACTTGCGCTTGCCATTCGCCTACAATCGGCCGGTATCCAGACGACCGTGGTCGAAGCGCGCGACAAGCCGGGTGGCCGCGCGTACTTCTGGGAAAAGGATGGCTTCACCTTCGACGCCGGCCCGACGGTCATCACCGATCCCGATTGCCTCAAAGAACTTTGGGCGCTGACAGGCCATGACCTCGCCGAAGATGTCGAGCTGATGCCGGTCATGCCGTTCTACCGCCTGCACTGGCCCGATGGCACGCAGTTCGACTATTCGAACGACGAAGAGCAGCTCTTCCGCGAAATCGCGCAGCTCAACCCCAAGGACGTGGCTGGATACCAGCGCTTTCTCGAATATTCCGAAGCGGTTTACGAAGAAGGCTATGTGAAGCTCGGCCATGTGCCGTTCCTCGACTTCAAGTCGATGATCAAGGCCGCGCCCGCGCTCGCCAAGCAACAGGCCTGGCGCAGCGTCTATTCCATGGTGTCGAGCTTCGTCGACAACGAGAAGCTGCGCGAGGCGCTCTCGTTCCACACCCTCCTCGTCGGCGGCAACCCGATGAAGACCAGCAGCATCTACGCCCTCATCCACAAGCTGGAGAAGGACGGCGGCGTGTGGTGGGCCAAGGGCGGCACGAACCGCTTGATTGCCGGGATGGTCAAGCATTTCGAGCGCATTGGCGGGACCGTGCGGATGCATGATCCGGTGGTCCACATACACACGCTCGGTACGCAGGTGACCGAGGTGGAATCCCACTCGGGCTGGCGCGAACGCTTCGATGCGATCGCCAGCAACGCCGACATCATGCACAGCTACAAGGACCTGCTGGCGGGCTCCAAGCGCGGGGCGGATTACACCAAGTCCCTCTCGCGCAAGAGCTACAGCCCCTCGCTCTTCGTCGTGCACTTCGGGATCGAGGGCAGCTGGCCGGGCATACCCCACCACATGATCCTGTTCGGCCCGCGTTACAAAGGCCTGCTGGAGGACATTTACGACCACGGCGTCCTGCCGCAGGATTTCTCGATCTACCTCCACCACCCGAGCGTGAGCGACAAGTCGGTCGCTCCCGAGGGCATGAGCACCTTCTACGCGCTTGTGCCGGTCGCCCACATGGGCAAGCTGGCGGTCGATTGGGAGGAAATGGGCCCGATCCTCGAAAAGCGTATCCTCGACGAGCTGGAGCGCCGCCTGATCCCCGACATTCATTCGCGGATCGTGACCAAGTTCCACTACGCTCCGCGCGATTTCGCGATGGATCTGAACGCCCACATGGGCAGCGCCTTCAGCCTCGAACCGGTCCTTACCCAGAGCGCCTGGTTCCGCGGGCATAACCGCGACGACGTGCTCGACAACTTCTACCTCGTCGGTGCGGGCACGCACCCGGGCGCAGGCATTCCCGGCGTTGTCGGCAGCGCCAAGGCAACGGCCGGCTTGATGCTGGAAGATCTGACGGTATGAGCGCCGGCATGAAACGTCTTGCAGTTTATTGCGGCTCGGCCTCGCCAGATGATCCGCGTTACATCCAGCTCGCCTACGATGTCGGCAAAGGCCTTGCCGAGCGCGGCATCGGCGTCGTTTATGGCGGTGGCCGTCTCGGCCTGATGGGCGCCACGGCGCGCGGCGCGCTCGAAGCGGGCGGCGAAGTTATCGGCGTCATACCCGAAGCGCTCGCCAACAGCGAAGTCGCCAATCACGATTGTACCGAGCTTTACACCGTTTCGGGCATGCATGAGCGCAAGCAGCGCTTCACCGACTTGTCCGACGGCTTCGTCACCATTCCGGGCGGCGTCGGCACCATGGATGAGCTGTGGGAGGCCATGAGCTGGGCGCAGCTTGGCTATCACGACAATCCGGTCGGCCTGCTCAATGCCTTCGGCTTTTACGACGAGCTGATCGCCTTCAACCGCAAGATGGCCGAAGTCGGGTTCGTGCGGCCGGTGCACCAGGGCATTCTCGTCCACGACACCACGCTTGATGGGCTGGTCGACAAGATGGCGGCTTACGAGCCGCATACGCCGATCTTCCAGATGAAGGCCGACGACCTCTGAACAAGCCCCGCCCCCTTGTCGCCTCGCGCTTCATGAAGGCCACCCCGGCCAAGGCGGGCGGCGGGCGGCACCGGGCGGTGCTGGTCGAGAAATCGCTCGCCGCGATCGAGGAGGGCAGCCATTCCTTCGCCGCCGCCTCCAAGCTGTTCGACAAGACCACGCGCGAACGCAGCTGGCTGCTCTACGCCTGGTGCCGTCGCTGCGACGACATTGCCGACAACCAGGACAAGGGCGGCCCGCTCGGCGACCAGGGCACGGCGAAGGAAGCCGAAGACCGTGTGCAGGCGCTGCGGGTTCTCACCAAGCGCGCCTTCGAGGAACAGCCCACCGCCGACGCGGCTTTCGACGCCTTCGGCCTTGTTGCCGACGAATGCGGGCTGACGCTGGACGAAGCCTATGACGTGATCGCAGGCTTCGCGCTCGACGCCACGCGCTGGAGCCCGAAGACCGAAGCCGACATGCTGCGCTACTGTTACCACGTGGCGGGCGCGGTCGGCATCATGATGGCGCGCATCATGGGCGTGCATTCCGACGATGGCGAAACGCTCGACCGCGCCTGCGACCTCGGCCTCGCCTTCCAGATCGCCAACATCGCACGCGACATTGTCGAGGATGCGGAGGCGAACCGCTGCTACCTGCCGCAGAGCTGGCTCGACGAGATGGGCTGGGAACAGGGCGAACACGCGCTGCCCGAGAACCGTTTCAAGCTGGCGAGCCTCATGCCGCGCATGATCGCGCTAATGGAAAAGCACGAAGCGGCCTCGAAACTCGGCGCGAAACGCCTGCGCTTCCGCCAGCGCTGGGCCGTGCTTGCCGCTGCACGCATCTACGGCGCGATCGGGCGCAAGGTGCTGACCCGCGGCCAGCTCGCATGGGACACGCGCACGCGGGTGAACGCGCTGGAAAAGGCCTGGCACATGGTCGCCGCCTTCTTCGAGGCGATCTGGAACCGCCCGAGCGGCCCCGAGGAACCGATCCTGTGGTCGCGCCACGATTTCAAGCCATTGGCCGGTTGGTAGCTTGAAGCGCGGCGACGCTACGGCTAGCGCGGCGTCCATGATTTCAAAGCTCCTTATCGCCAACCGCGGCGAAATCGCCTGCCGCATCATGCGCACCGCCCGCGAGATGGGCGTTGCCACGGTGGCTGTCTATTCCGACGCCGACGCCAAGGCGCTGCATGTGCGCCAGGCCGACGAGGCGGTGCACATCGGCCCCTCGCCTGCTGCAGAGAGCTATCTCGTGGGCGAGAAGATCATCGCGGCGGCCAAGCAGACCGGGGCGGAGGCGATCCATCCGGGCTATGGTTTTCTCTCCGAGAACGCCGATTTCGCGCGCGCCGTGATCGAGGCGGGGCTGATCTGGGTTGGCCCGAAGCCTGAAAGCATCGAGGCGATGGGCCTCAAGGACGCCGCCAAGGAGCGCATGATCGCTGCGGGCGTTCCGGTAACACCGGGCTATCTGGGCGAAGACCAGTCGGTCGAGCGGCTGACCAAGGAAGCCGACGCCATCGGTTATCCGGTGCTGATCAAGGCGGTCGCGGGCGGCGGCGGCAAGGGGATGCGCAAGGTCGATGCCGCAAGCGACTTCGAAGCCGCGCTGGAAAGCTGCCGGCGCGAGGCCAAGGCAAGCTTCGGCAATGACGAGGTGCTGCTGGAAAAGTGGATCACCTCGCCCCGCCATATCGAGGTGCAGGTCTTCGGCGACAGCCACGGCAACGTCGTCCACCTGTTCGAACGCGACTGCTCATTGCAGCGCCGCCACCAGAAGGTGATCGAGGAAGCCCCCGCCCCCGGCATGGACGAGGCCACGCGCGAGGAAATCTGCGCCGCAGCCGTGCGCGCCGCCAAGGCGGTCGATTACGAGGGCGCCGGCACGATCGAATTCATCGCCGACGCCAGCGAAGGCCTGCGCGCCGACCGCATCTTCTTCATGGAGATGAACACTCGCCTGCAGGTCGAACACCCGGTGACCGAGGAAATCACCGGTGTGGACCTGGTGGAGTGGCAACTGCGCGTGGCGAGCGGCGAGCCGATCCCGCTGAAGCAGGACGACCTCTTCATCGATGGCCATTCGATAGAGGCGCGCCTCTATGCCGAGGACCCGAATGGCGGCTTCCTGCCCTCGACCGGAAGGCTCGAGCATTTCGACCTCGGCGTGGAAGGCCGGATCGAGACCGGCGTGGAAGAAGGCGACATGATCTCGCCCTTTTACGATCCGATGGTGGCCAAGCTCGTGGTCTGGGGCGAAACCCGCGCAGAAGCCATCGAACAGCTCGCGGACATAGCCGAGGATGTCGAAATCTGGCCGGTGAAGACCAACGCGGCGTTCATTGCTAACTGCTTGCGCGATGAGGATTTTGCGGATGCGCGCCTGGACACGGGCTTCATCGAAGCCAAGCTCGAAACGCTCATTTCTTCGGACGAAGCCGATGAGGACATCTGGCAAAGCGCCGCAGACTTCGTAGCGCTGGCGGAAACCGAGCCCTTCGATGACCTTCCGATCGGCCTTCGCCTGAACGCTCCAGGCGTGTTGAGCACCACTCTCACGCATAAAGGCGAGACGCGGACCGTCGCGGCGGCGACGTCGAACATCGAAGCCTTTGCGACCGGTTTTGTCGATCCGGCACGCGCCGTGGTCTTTGCAGACGGCCAGAGCTTCGTCTTCGAACGCCAGTCGCGCGGTTCGGGCGCCGCCTCCGCCGCCGACGGCGCCATCCTCGCCCCGATGCCGGGCAAGGTCATCGCGGTCGATGTGGCCGAGGGCGATGCGGTCACCGCTGGCCAGCGGCTGATGGTGCTCGAGGCGATGAAGATGGAACACGCGCTCACCGCGCCCTTCGACGGAACCGTCACCGAGCTTTCGGCTGCGACGGGCGGGCAGGTGCAGGTCGAGGCGGTGCTCGCGGTTGTGGAGCCGAAAGAAGAATAAGGCTTTCCTTTCCGCCCATCCCTTGCAAGCGTGCCCCCGAGGAGAGAGGGCACGCATGAGCTGGCAGAAAGAACTCGATGAACTGCGCGCACGCGAGGCGCTCGCCGAGCAGATGGGCGGCGAGGAGAAGGTCGCGCGCCAGCATGGCCGGGGAAAGATGGATGCCCGCGCCCGGCTCGCCGCGCTGGTCGACGACGGCAGTTTCCGCGAGATCGGCAAGATCGCGGGCAAGGGCAGCTATGACGAGGACGGCAATCTCGAGAGCGTCCTCCCCGCCCCTTTTCTCTTCGGCAAGGCGCTGATCGGCGGGCGTCCCGTCGTCGCCACGGCCGACGATTTCACCATTCGCGGCGGCGCGGCCGATGCGGGAATTTCCCGCAAGATGGTGCAGGCCGAAAAGATGGCGCATGAGCTCAAGATACCGCTTATCCGCATGATCGACGGCACGGGCGGCGGCGGCAGCGTAAAGACACTCGAACAGATCGGTGCGACCTACATTCCGGCCGTCCCGGGCTGGTCGGACGTGGTCAAGAACCTCGACACCGTGCCCGTTGTCGCCTTGGCTCTCGGCCCGACAGCAGGCCTAGGCGCGGCGCGCACGGTCGCCAGCCATTATTCGATCATGGTCAAGGGCCTGAGCCAGATCTTCGCCGCAGGCCCGGCCGTGGTCGATGGCCTTGGCGAAAGCTACAAGGGCTCCGCCGATCACCAGCAGGCCAAGGAAGATTTGGGCGGCAGCGGCATCCATACGCGCAACGGCGTGGTCGATGACGAGGTCGCAAGCGAAGCCGAGGCCTTCGCCCGCGCGCGCCATTTCCTCTCCTTCATGCCCGAGCATGTCGGCCAGCTCGCCCGCCGCGCAGAATGCGAAGACCCCGCCGACCGGCGCGAGGACTTCCTCATCGACCTCGTCCCGCGCGAGGAGAAGCAGGTCTATTCGATGCGCCGCTGCATGGATGCGGTGTTCGACCGCGGCACGGTGTTCGAGATCGGCCGTATGTGGGGCCGCGCCTGCATCACTGCGCTTGCCCGGTTGGACGGCTGGCCGGTGATGGTGCTCGCATCCGATCCCAGCTACCTCGGCGGATCGTGGGATGCGAAATCGAGCGAGAAGGTCGAACGCTTCGTGAAGCTCGCCGACCAGTTCCGCCTGCCGATCGTCCACCTGGTCGACAACCCGGGCTTCATGATCGGACGCGAGGCAGAGATGGCAGGCACGATCCGCTACGGCGTGCAGGCGATGAACGCGGTGTACAAGGCGACTGTGCCCCTCGCCTCCATCGTGCTGCGCCGCGCCTATGGCATTGCCGGCAGCGCCATGAGCAACGCTGAGACTTACCAGTACCGCTACTGCTGGCCCTCGGGCGATTGGGGGTCCTTGCCGATCGCGGGCGGGCTGGAAGTTGCCTACAAGTCCGAGCTGGAAGCCGCCGAAGACCCGGCAGCCGAGCTGGAGGCTATTCGTGCCCGGCTGGACAAGGTCACCTCACCCTTCCGCAGCGCCGAGCGCTTCAATGTCGAGGACATCATCGACCCGCGCGACACGCGCCCGCTGCTGTGCGAATTTGCAGGGCTCGCCTGGCGCAGGCTGAAGAGCGAGTAGGGGAGTTTCTTGTCGGGTGCGGGACGGACATCCATCCGTCCCTTCGGCACCGGCCCTCACCCCCACCCGGCCACCCACGGCACTATACTGATGGGTGGCCGGGTGGGGGTGAGGGCCGGTGCCGCCGCAAGGTCGGGACGCATGTCCTGACCGCACCCCAACAAACCTAATCCATATCCGGTTCGGGCGGGCCGAACAGGCTGCCGCGTTCCGAATACAGCACGAAGATCAGGCTCACACTCGCCGAGACCAGCAACGCCAGCGCAAGGGGGCGTGCGGTGCCGTCGTAGGCGTAGCCGATGGCTGCGCCCAGCAGTGCGCCGGTGGTCATGCGCAGGAAGCTCTGCGCGCTCGACGCAGCGCCGGCGATATGGCGGAAGGGCTGCATTGCAATCGACCCGAAGTTCGCACCGATGAAGCCGAGCAGGCTCATGTTCGCGGCCATCAGCGGGATGAAGGTCCACAAATCTTCGTCGGGCTGGGTCGCAAACCAAAGCTGCGCGGCGGCCACTGCAATGAAGACGAACAGCGCGGTGTGGCTCACCCGGCGCGCGCCGAAGCGTTCGACGATGCGGCTGTTGGACCAGTTGGCAAGCGCCATGCAGCCGGCGCAGATCGCAAAGAGCAGCGGGAACATGTCGCCAGCGCCAAAGGCCTCGCCGATCAGCTGCTGGCTCGAATTGATGAAGCCGAACAGCGCCCCGAACACCAGCGCGCTAGCCAGCGTGTAGCCGATTGTCGAGCGCATCGTCACGGCGCTGCGCATATTGGACGCAATGACGGAGATGTTGATCTCCTGCTTGTCCTCCTCGTGCAGCGTTTCCGGCAGGCGGACATAGACCCAGGCGGTCATCGCGAGACCCAGGACGGCCATCGAGACGAAAATCCAGCGCCAGTCGCCAAGCAGCAGCATGACCCCTTGCCCGATGCTGGGGGCGACTGCCGGAACCAGCAGAAAGATCACGAAGATGAGGCTCATCATGCGCGCCATCTTGTCGCCGCCCACGCGGTCGCGAATGATCGCGGGCGGAAGCGCGATGATGCCGGCGGCGAAGAAGCCTTGCAGCGCGCGCAGCACGATCAGCTGCTCAAAGGTCGTTACCGCCGCGCAAGCAAGTGAGAGCACGATGTAGAAAGCAAGCGCGGTGAACAGCACCGGCCTTCGCCCATAGCGGTCGGCAAAGGCGCCCGGGATCAGCGTGCCGATGCCTGCGGCGAGCAGGTAGACGCCGACCACGAACTGGCGGTCGTTGCCCTCGGCGCCCAGAGTGCTCGCCAATTCGTCGAGCGCGGGGAGGATGGCGTCGATGCCAAAGGCGTTGCAGGCCATCAGCAACGCCATCATCCAGATAAGCTCGCGCTCCCCGATCAGGGGGCGCCGGGCCGTTTCGGCCGCAGGGCGTTCTCCGCCGCTCAGAGGATCGCTTCGCATTTGCACAAAATGGCAGGTGACGGACAAGGTTCCGCTTTGCAACCCATGCGCCTATCTAGAAGGAATAATGAGTGACGCGAAAGACACGGATGAGGACGGCGAGGCGGATGGCCTGCGCAAGATTATCCATGTCGACATGGACGCCTTCTTCGCCAGCGTCGAGCAGCGCGACAATCCCGAACTGCGCGGCAAGCCGGTCGCGGTTGGCGGATCGAGCGGGCGCGGCGTGGTGGCGGCAGCGAGCTACGAGGCGCGCAAGTTCGGCGTGCGCAGCGCGATGCCCAGCGTCACCGCCAAACGCAAATGCCCGGACCTCATCTTCTGCAAGAGCCGCTTCGATGTGTACCGCGAGGTGAGCCAGCAGATCCGCGCAATCTTTCGCCACCACACCGACCTCGTCGAACCCTTGAGCCTCGACGAGGCCTATCTCGATGTGACCGAAGACAAGCTCGGCATTGGCAGCGCGACCCGTATCGCCGAGCTGATCCGGCAGGAAATCCGCGCCAAGACGAAGCTGACCGCGAGCGCCGGCGTGTCCTACAACAAGTTTCTCGCCAAGATCGCCAGCGACCAGAACAAGCCCGACGGGATGTGCGTCATCCGCCCGGGCGAAGGTGCGCAGTTCGTCGCCGGCCTGCCGATCCGCCGGTTCCACGGCGTCGGCCCCAAGGGAGCGGAGAAGATGGCGCGCCTCGGGATCGAAACCGGCGGCGACCTTGCTACCAAGGACATCGAATGGCTGCGCGCGCATTTCGGCAGCTTCGCCGACTATCTCTACCGCGCCGCGCGCGGCATCGATTTAAGACCCGTGCGATCCAGCCGGATTCGCAAGTCGGTCGGCGGGGAGCGGACCTTCAGCCGCGACCTGTCCTCCGGCAGCGAGCTGCGCGAGACGATGGAGGACATTATCGACATCGTGTGGGGCTATATCGAACGCGCTGAGGCGCGCGGGCGTACGGTGACGCTGAAGATGAAATACACCGACTTCCAGATTTTCAGCCGCGCGAAGACGGTCGACCGCGCGATCACAAGCAAGGAGGAATTCGCCGCCATCGGCCGCGCGCTGCTCGAAGAGGTGCTTCCGCTGCCCATGCCGATACGGCTGATGGGCCTGACGCTGTCGAAACTGGAGCGCGATGGCGAGGATGAGGCGCCGCGCCCCGACGCGCAGCTTTCCCTGCTTTAGCTCCTGCGCGCTTCCCAAAGCTCGAGGCGCGCCTTGGTACGCGGGCTCAGCGGCTCGGGCAGTGAGTGGGTAGGAAAGAAGCGCGCTTCGATGATTTCGCGCCCGTCGGGCTGGGGCATGGCGTCGATTACGCCGTCGAAGATGTGCGCACGGTGCGGCGCGCCGGAAAGGGTTTCCTCAATCACGCCGACAAGGCGCATGCCGTCGACCCGGCAGCCGACTTCCTCGCGGATTTCGCGGTGCGCTGCGCTTTCGGGGGTTTCCTTGCGGCCGACGCCGCCGCCCGGGAAATACCAGCCGTCCGGTCCGTAGCTGTGGCGCACCAGCAGGATTTGTCCCTGCAGGTCCCGTCCGATCACGCTTACGCCTTCGCCGGTCGTACCACGAACCTGCCGCCAATGATGGCGGACGCGGTGACCAATCTTGAGCACCAGCTGGTGCAGCGGCTTGGGTATCAGGTGAAGCATGTCACCGGTTGTTTAGCCGCGGCGAGCAGCCGCGCAACCGGAAGATCGTGTTTTTTCGCAAGGGCTTGGTCGAGAACTTCGCGCTTTTCCTCGCCCCGGATCACGAAGACCAGCACGTCGCTGGCGAGCAGCGAAGGCATGGTCAGGCTGATCCGATCGAACGGGGCCTCGGGCGGCAGGGGATCGGGCGTCAGGCGCACGACCGCCTCGCGCGCATCGACCTGCGGATCGGTGTTGGGAAACAGCGAGGCGATGTGCCCGTCGGCGCCCATCCCGAGCCAGGCGATCGCGAAGTGGGGGACCGCTTCCATTTCGGACAGCGTCACCACCTCTGCGCCTGCCGGTTCGAACAGATCGCGCAGCTTACCGGTGTTCGACGCGGGGTGATCTTCGGGGACGACGCGGTCATCGCCCGGCCACACGACCAGTCGCGTCCAGTCGAGGTCGTGGTGGAGCAGCAGCTCCATAATCGGGAAGGGAGTCGAACCGCCCGGGACCGTTATCGTGACCGGCCCCTCGCCGTCACCCATGGCCTCGCCAAGGCGCGCAGCGAGCCAGTCGGCAATGGTGGCATCGCTCGCGCCTTCGATGATTTTCGCGTTTTCCATGGGCCCTAGATACACCAAGGCCGCCCGTCCCCAAGGGGAAAGGCGGCCCGGCTGAGCGTTCGCATAGCTATTCGCTTACTTGCTCGTCTGGTTGAGGAACCAGATGCGTTCTTCGGTCTGGTCGATCCAGTCATCGACGATCCCGCTGGTGGCGTTGTCGCCCACCTCCTCGGCCGCTTCCTTCACTTCGAGCAGGCGGTCGTGGAGCACCTTGTTGTCGTCGCGCAGTTCGACCACCATCGCATCGGCGGTCAGCGTGACATCGTCCTGGTCTTTGACGCGCGTGTGCTTGGCGACACTACCGATCGAGGTCAGCGTGTATTCGTCGTTCTTGCGCACGCGCTCGCCAAGGTCGTCGATCGTGCCGACCAGCTGGGCGGCCTGTTCGTCGAACAGCACGTGAAGGTCGCGGAAACGCGGGCCCGCAACATGCCAGTGGAAGTTCTTGGTCTTGAAATAGAGCGCGGTGGTGTCTGCCAGCGCACCGTTGAGAGCGTTTACGAGACCAGCTTTCGAATTGTTGCCGAGTTCGGCCATGGGAATTCCCCTTTGTCTGATTTGACCTTTGCCTCACCAACGGCCCATCCCTCAAAGGGTTTCTCGATTAAAGGAATTCGCAGTGATCGGTTTATCCGATGATTCCACGCGCAGTCAGGCCCGTGATGATCGCCAGGGTGAAGAGGATGACCGCAAGGCCGATCCGCAGGGTGCGCAAGGGCGCCCTCTCCTCCAGTGCGTGGCCCAGTGCCCAGCCCGCAGCCACCGCTGCCCCGCCGCCTAGTGCCCCGCCCAGCCCGGCGAGCGGCCAGGATGAAAAGACAACCGCCATAGCCGCGACCAGGAAGCGCGAAGCGTCGGTCAGTTGGCGGGCAAACAGCACGATTGCGATAGCGCCCAGCGAGCGAGTGGGCTCGGCGGGCGTCTTCTCCCGATTGGGCCAGGCGCATTCGAAGGCGGCAAGCAGCAACGCGATCGCGACGAACATGATCGAGGCGTTCTCGGACATGGTCTGCGCCAGCCGGTCCCCGAACCAGGCCGCTATCGCCGCCGTGGCGGCCGAGCTGGCAAGCGCAACGGCAAGCAGCCCGTTCGAAGGCCCAAGCGTGCCCGAGAGCCGGGCGACCAGCACTTGGTCGCGCGCGCCGGTGGCGGCAAGGAAGCTGGCGACCATGGCAAACAGCAGCGATGTCATGGCGGCCCTTTCGCCTCCCCTTCCTATGCCGGTTCCCATGCGATAGCACGCAGGGAGAGGAAACCTAGGGAGAGAGAGTTTGGAACTCACAGCGGGCATGGCCGCCGTCGTCACGGGCGGCGCATCGGGGCTTGGCAAGGCGAGCGCGCAGGCGCTGGCGGACGCAGGGCTCAAGGTCACGATTTTCGACGTCAACGAAGAGGCGGGCGAGGCCCATGCCAAGGCCATCGGCGGCACGTTTGCGCGGGTCGATATCACCGACGAGCAATCGGTGGTCGACGGCTTTGAAGCGGCGCGTGCCGCGCACGGGCAGGAACGGGTCACGGTCCACTGCGCGATGACCAGCCGTCGCGGGAAGACGCTGGGTTGGGACAAGGAAAACGGGCGCTACAAGCGGCTCGAGACCGAAGACTACGCTTTCGGGGCCGAGGGCATCCTTGTTTCGTCCTACCGCATCGCCAGCCATTCCGCGCTCGGCATGGCCAACTCCGAACCGCTCAACGAAGATGGCGAGCGTGGCTGCATCACTTTGACCGCCAGCGTCGCGGCGCAGGATGGCCAGATCGGTCAGGTCATCTACGGCAGCTGCAAGGCCGGCGTGAACGGGCTGGTGCTGCCTATGGCGCGCGACCTGATGGACATCGGCATCCGCGTGAACTCGGTCATGCCGGGCATCTTCGCGACGCCGCTGATGCTGGGCATGAAGGACCGCAACCCGGCGATGTGGGCGCAATTGAACGCCTCGGTGCCCTTTCCCAAGCGGCTCGGCCATCCGGAGGAGTTTGCCTCGCTCATTTGCGAGATCGCGCGCAACAGTTACATCAACGGCCACCAGTTTCGCCTCGACGGAGCGATCCGGATGCCGCCGAAGTAGAAACCTCCACGCTCAGGGAGCGTGTCTAGAAAACCTAGATGCACCAGTCCTTCTGTTCGCCCTGGCGCCGGTCGCCGGGGCCGAACTTTTCGCGTCCGTGAATCATCTCGGCCGAGAGCTTGTGCACCGCCTTGCTGCCCGTGGCCTTGCACCAGAACGGGAAGATCCCGTGCACGATGCAGGCAAGGCCCGCCACGATCAGCCGCCGGCCAAAGCGCGAGGCGCTGGCGAGATGCTCGAAATAGCTCTCGCCGATCGAATGCGGGTGGTCGGTGAAAATGGACATGGCAGCGAATCCTCAGGGGGTGATCAAAGCGCCCACGCCACGCTGAGCGCGAGAGCGAAAGCGGTCAAGGTTGCAGCGGCTACGGGCACGAAGGCTTTCCAGCCATGCGCCAGGATGCCGGAAAGGTCCGCCTTGATCGCGGCGGCGGTCACGGCGAGCAGGAGGAAAAAGCTGGCAGCCGAGGCGCCGTATCCGGCAAGCGCGGCAGGCACGGCCACAAGGCTGTTGAGCGCCACCACCGCGACGAAGCCGGCGATGAACCAAGGCACGCCCTGGCGCAGCGAGAAGCGCTTGCCCTCGCCCTTCTGGCCCAGCACCAGCGCGACCAGCAGCAGGAGCGGCACGAGCAGCGTGACGCGCGAAAGCTTGACCACGGTCGCGACTTCGCCCGCCTTTTCCGACACGGCAAAGCCGCCGCCGATGGCCTGCGCCACATCGTGGATCGAAGCGCCGACCAGGAATCCCGCCTGCGTGTCCGAAAGCTCCAGCATGGCGGCAAGCGCCGGATAGGTTGCCAGCGCCAGGGCGCTTGCAAGCGTGACGCCCAGCACCGTGATGGCGAAGCCTTCCTGGCTGACCCGCTTGGAGCCGATGATGCTCCACAGCGCGAGCGCTGCCGAGACCCCGCAAATGGCCGTCGCGCCGCCAGCGAGCAGGCCAAACCGCAGGTCCTGGCTCGTCAGCCGGGCGGCCAGCACCCCGACGCCGATCACGCCGGCCATGATCGCGGCAAGGCCAAGGAAAGGCAGCAGTCCGAGCGCGGCTATTTCGCCGAAGGTCACGCGCAGGCCCAGCAGCACGATCCCCACTCGCAGCAGCGTTTGCGAGGCCATGTCGAGCCCCGGGCGCAGGCGCGCATCCGCGCTGGTGAAATTGAGTGCAAAGCCGATCAGGAGGCCGAGCAGGATCTGCGGCGCGCCGTAATGTTCGCTCAGCCAGAGCGCGGCGAGCGCCGCGGTCGTGACCAGCAGCAGGCCGGGGATCGGCGCGCGCCAGTTGCGCTTCTCGTCGGACGGGGCAAGCTGAAGCTCCCCGTAGAGATCGGCCATGTAGAAACTGTCGGTCGACTTCATGCCCGCGCCTTATCCCCCGTGCGGCTTTCGCCGTCGGCCGCCCTTACCGCAGCCGCGCAACAGGAGAAAGAGAAACCGCAATCCCGGGGTGGGAGGTGGTGTAAATCCCGGAATCGCGGTTTCCCAACTGCGAAGGCGCCGCCCTAGAAGCGGTAGGACACCCCGGCGCTCAGCACCCAGGGGTCGAGCTTGTGTTCGGTTTCGATCGCCAGCGTGTTGCCCGCGTACCAACGCGCCGTGGTGTCGACGAAGTACTTCTTCGCGTCGAGCGAGACGCCGAACCCGCTGTCGCCGACCGGGATGTCGAAGCCGGCCTGCAGCACGAATCCGAACTCGTCCGACAGGTCCGTGTCGGTCACGCCCAGCGGCACGGTCGCCGCGCCCGGCTTGTCGCTGATCCAGAGGAAGTAGGTGACGCCTGCACCGACATAGGGCGTCACGCCGCCAGCGGGGATGTGGTACTTGGCCGTGAACGTCGCCGGGATAAGGCGCGCGTTCGAAACCAGCTCGGCACCCGGCAGGCCGGACACGGCGTCCACATCGTGCTGCGTGAAGCAACAGATCGTCTCCACAGAGAAATTGTCGGTGAAGAAGTATTCGATGGCCACCGTCGGCACGACATTGTCGTTGGCTTCGGTCTGCGTGGTCGCGGGCAGGCCGACGAGATCGACATTCACATCGGTGATCTTGCCATCGGGCGCGACATAGGTGCCGAGCAGTTTGACCTGTACGTCGCCGGCTTCGGCCAGCGCGACAGAAGGCGATGCGAGGCAGGCCAGCGCACCGATCAGGGCAGCGGTCTTGGTCTTCATGGAATTGTCCATCCTTGCGAAGCAGCGACCGCCCCGTGCGGTCCAGGATGTTTGCTTCGCCCTGGCCGCTCTCTTGCCGAAGCCCCCGGCCCGGTCTTTGACGGAGATCAAGGAATGGCGCGAAGGCGTGCGCCAACCAGCGGCGCATGGTTCAAACCCTCGACAGACCCGAATCCCTGATGGCGCGGCTTGGCGCCGATGATCGGCGCGACGGCCTCCACCTGGCCCTATTGGCCGAAACCGACGGCCTTTGCGTGGAGAAAGACGAGCGCGCATCCTTGGGCGAGCGCGGCGACCGGCTTGTCTTCATCGCCAAGGGGTCAATGAAGCTCGTCGCCCATGCGTCGGATGCACGCGATCAGATCGTCGCCTTTCAGTTTGCGGGTGACCTGGTCTGCGTGCCCGCGCGTTCGGCCCACGCCTATTCGCTGGTGGCGCTTGAGCCGTGCCGGATCGAGGCCATCGGCTACGAGGCGCTCATCGGGATTTGCCAAGGCAACGCAGCGGTGATGGGCAACCTTCTGAGCGCGGCTCGCCTCTCGCTGGCGCGCTGCCGCGAGAAATCCATTGGCCTTGGGCGCAAGAGCGCGCCGGAACGCCTTGCCAGCTACCTCTTGTCGATTGCCGAGCGGATCGGCCGGCACACGGAGGACGGCGTCGCGCTCGACCTGCCCATGTCGCGGCGGGACATTGCCGAAAGCCTCGGCCTGACCATCGAAACGGTCAGCCGGCAGTTCACTCTGCTGCGCGAGGAAGGGCTGGTGGAGACCACGGGACGATCGGGCGTGACACTGCGCGATCCCGCCGCTCTCGCCGCCCGAGCGGGCTTTCTTGAAGTGGGTCGCTGAGGACCTTTGCCAATTTTGCGCTGGATCAATGTTCGCCGGCCGGGCGCGGCCTAGGGCGGACGGGAAATGGACGGAGACTGACATGCATGCGGAGAAAGCCCTGGGCCGGATAGGCCTGTGGTTCGGAGTAATGCTCCTTGCCCTGGCGGCCATCGTGGCGGCGCGCGACGCGGGCTTTGCCGCGCACGCGACGATTATTGCCATTGTGGCGTTCGTGATGATCTGGGTTTCGGCCTCGGGCTTCGACCCGTCGGCCAAGCTCGGCATCCTCGCTGCGCCAAATGCGCAATCGACCTATGACGATGACGTGGTACGCTGGGCGACGCTGGCAACCCTGTTCTGGGGCCTAGCGGGCTTCCTTGCGGGCCTCTTCATCGCGCTCCAGCTGGCCTTCCCGCAGCTCAACTTCGAGCCCTATCTGAATTTCGGGCGCGTCAGGCCGCTGCACACGAGCGCGGTGATCTTCGCCTTTGGCGGCAACGCGCTGCTGGCCACGAGCCTCTATGTCGTCCAGCGCACGTGTCGCGCGCGCCTGGCGCTGCCCGGCATGGCCCGCTTCGTCTTCTGGGGATACCAGCTGTTCATCGTGCTGGCCGCGACCGGCTACCTGCTGGGGGTCACCCAGTCGAAGGAATACGCCGAGCCCGAATGGTACGTCGACCTGTGGCTGACGATCGTCTGGGTCTGCTACCTGATCGTCTTCGTCGCCACGATCGTGAAGCGCAAGGAACCCCACATCTACGTGGCGAACTGGTTCTTCCTCGCCTTCATCATCACCGTGGCCATGCTCCACGTGGTCAACAACCTCGCGGTGCCGGTCAGCTTCCTCGGCTCGCGCAGCTACAGCGCCTTTGCCGGCGTGCAGGATGCGCTGACCCAGTGGTGGTACGGCCATAACGCGGTCGGCTTCTTCCTGACCGCAGGCTTCCTCGCGATGATGTACTACTTCGTGCCCAAGCAGGCCGAACGCCCGGTCTATTCCTACCGCCTGTCGATCATCCACTTCTGGTCGCTGATCTTCCTCTACATCTGGGCAGGTCCGCACCACCTTCACTACACGGCGCTGCCCGACTGGGCGCAGACGCTGGGCATGGTGTTCTCGGTGATGCTGTGGATGCCCAGCTGGGGCGGCATGATCAACGGCCTGATGACGCTGAACGGCGCCTGGGACAAGGTCCGCACCGACCCGATCATCCGCATGATGGTGATGGCGCTCGCCTTCTACGGCATGAGCACCTTCGAAGGCCCGATGATGAGCATCAAGGCGGTGAACAGCCTGTCGCACTACACCGACTGGACCATTGGCCACGTCCATTCCGGCGCGCTGGGATGGAACGGGATGATCACCTTCGCCTGCGTTTATTACCTCGCGCCGCGCCTGTGGAAGCGTGAGCGGCTCTACAGCCTGCGCATGATCAACTGGCACTTCTGGCTCGCGACGCTGGGGATCGTCTTCTACGCCGCCAGCATGTGGGTGGCAGGCATCACCCAGGGCCTGATGTGGCGCGAATACGGTGCCGACGGCTACCTCGTGAACAGCTTTGCCGACACGGTCGCCGCGCTGCACCCCATGTACCTGCTGCGTGCCTTCGGCGGCCTGCTCTACCTCTCGGGCTTCCTGATCATGCTGTTCAACGTCTGGCAGACGCTGGCCGGCCGGGTGCGCGACGAAGCGCCGATGACCGAGACGCCGCATGACGAAGAGGCCGACCGCCCCATTCCTCCCACCGCCGTACCGGCCGAATAAGGGAGCCAGGAGACCATGACCGATAAACCCGAAGACGCGATCGCGGCCCGTCCCCTCTCGCAGGAACCGCCCGATGTGGAAGCGACCGTGAAGGGCCACAAGCGCCTCGAACGCAATGTCACGCTGATGGCG
The DNA here is from genome assembly GCF_019448255.1 of Qipengyuania flava. Classification (NCBI taxonomy): domain Bacteria; kingdom Pseudomonadati; phylum Pseudomonadota; class Alphaproteobacteria; order Sphingomonadales; family Erythrobacteraceae; genus Qipengyuania; species Qipengyuania flava. Next base: position 733,067 of record NZ_CP080410.1, on the reverse strand, counting down.
GTGGCGACCCTGCTGACCGTGACCATCGGCGGCATTGTCGAGATCGCGCCGCTGTTCTGGATCGACAACACGATCGAGGAAGTGGACGGCATGCGGCCCTATACCCCGCTCGAGCTGGCGGGACGGGACATCTACATCCGTGAAGGGTGCTACACCTGCCACAGCCAGATGATCCGCCCTTTCCGCGACGAGGTGGAGCGCTACGGACACTACAGCCTCGCCGCGGAAAGCATGTACGACCACCCCTTCCAGTGGGGCTCGAAGCGTACCGGGCCGGACCTGGCGCGTGTGGGCGGACGCTACTCGGACGAATGGCACGTCCAGCACCTCGAAAACCCGCAGGCGATGGTGCCGGAAAGCGTGATGCCGTCCTACGCCTTCCTCAGCAAAACCGAGCTCAAATTTCCCGATGCGGGCGACAATCTCGCTGCGCTGAGGACGGTCGGTGTGCCCTACAGTGACGAAGACATCGCGAGCGCCGATGCCGATCTTGCCGCCCAGGGCAATCCGGACCTTGACCCCGGCGATCTGGAGACCCGCTATCCCAAGGCGCAGATCCGTGATTTCGACGGCAACCCGGGCCGCTTGACCGAGATGGATGCGCTGGTCGCCTATCTCCAGATGCTCGGCACGCTGGTCGATGTCGACAGCGCCGCGGCGCAGGAAACCCTTGCGACGGAGACGGGCCGGTGAGCGACTACGAAACCCTGCGCCATTTCGCCGACAGCTACGGCCTCGCCATCATGGTGGTGCTGTTCCTGATCCTGTGCGCCTGGCCCTTCCGGCCCGGTGCCAAGAGCCGCAACGAAACCGCGGCCAACTCCATTTTCGAGGGGCAAGACGATGGCGAATAAGCGCATCGATGAACCGACCGGCACGGAATATGTCGGCCACGAGTGGGACGGTATCGAAGAGCTCAACACGCCGCTGCCGCGCTGGTGGCTGTGGACCTTCTACGCGACGGTCGTATGGGCCATCGGCTACGTGATCGCCTATCCTGCCCTGCCGATGATCAGCAAGGCCACCGAAGGCCTGCTCGGCTGGTCGAGCCGCGGCCAGCTGGCCGAGGAGATCAGCCTTGCCGACCAGGCGCGCCTGTCGGTGAACGAGCGGATCGCGGTTACCGATATCGAAAAGCTCTCGGCCGATCCCGAACTGCTGCAGAGCGCGCTCGGCGGAGGGGCGGCGGCCTTCAAGGTGAACTGCGTGCAGTGCCACGGCTCGGGCGCGGCCGGTAACCAGGAGCTGGGCTATCCCAACCTCAATGACGACGACTGGATCTGGGGCGGCGATTTGACCGCGATCGAATACACGGTCACGCACGGTATCCGCCAGCCCGATGCAGACGAACGCCAGGGCGCCATGCCCGCTTTCGAAGGCATGTTCGACCGCGATCAGCTCGCCAGCCTCGTCCAGCACGTCCAGTCGCTGAGCGGCCGGGCCGATCCCGACCCGATTGGCGCGCAGGCCTATGCCGACAATTGCGCCATCTGCCACGGACCGGTGGGTGAAGGCGACCGGACGCTGGGCGCCCCGCGCCTTAACGATGCGATCTGGCTGCGTGGCGGCAGCGCAGACGCGATCCGGGCGCAGATCCTGAACCCCAAGATGGGCGCGATGCCCGGGTGGAAGGACCGCCTCGATCCGGTGACGATCAAGATGCTGACCGTCTATGTCCACTCGCTGGGGGGCGGGGAAGACTTCGTGGAGCTGCCGGAAGAAGAGCCGGCCGCCGAAGTCGATGAGCAACCCTGACGCCCCCGGCCCCGGACCTGGCGGCAAGCCCGGCGACGGCCGCGACTGGTCGGTCGTCGTCGAGGATGGCATCGCCAAGACCAACGCGCCCGTGTCGAGCGCGGTGGCATCGCCGGGTGCCGCAACCCGGCGCCACGAGCCGCACGAGCCGCCTCGCACGCATCTGCCCGAGAAGCTCTACGAGAAGCGCAAGCAGGTCCACAACAAGCGCATCGACGGGCCTTTCCGGCGCTTCAAGTGGCTGGTCATGCTGGTCACGCTGGGGATCTACTACCTGACCCCCTGGATCCGCTGGGACCGAGGGCCCTATGCACCCGACCAGGCGGTGCTGGTCGACCTTGCCAACCGCCGCTTCTTCATGTTCGGCATCGAGATCTGGCCGCACGAGTTCTACTTCGTAGCGGGCCTGCTCATTATGGCGGGGATCGGCCTGTTCCTCGTCACCAGCGCGGTCGGCCGTGCGTGGTGCGGCTACGCCTGCCCACAGACGGTGTGGACCGATCTCTACCAGCACATCGACCGCCTGATCGACGGCGACCGCAACGCCCGCGCCCGGCTCGACAAGGCGCCCTGGGGACCGGCCAAGATCGCCCGGCGCGGGTTCAAGTGGCTGATCTACCTGCTGATCGCCTTTGCAACCGGCGGCGCGTGGATTCTCTATTTCGCCGATGCGCCGACGCTCTTCCGCGATTTCTTCACGCTCCAGGCCGATCCGATCGCCTACGCGACCGTGGCCATTTTGACTGCCACGACGTTCACGCTCGGCGGGTTCATGCGCGAGCAGGTGTGCATCTACATGTGCCCCTGGCCGCGTATCCAGACAGCGATGATGGACGAGCATTCGCTGATGGTCACCTACAAGGACTGGCGCGGCGAACCGCGCGGCAGCGTGAAGAAGGCGCAGAAAAACCCGGGCCGGTATGGTGACTGCATCGACTGCACCGAATGCGTGCAGGTCTGCCCGACGGGTATCGACATTCGCGAAGGGCCGCAGATCGGCTGCATCACTTGCGCGCTGTGCATCGACGCCTGCGACCGGGTTATGAAGGACATCGGCCGACCGCGCGGCCTGATCGACTACGCAACGCTCGAGGATTGCGAGCGCGAGGCAGCTGGCGGGCATGCCCGGCCGGCGTGGAAGGCACTGCTGCGGCCGCGCACGCTGGTCTATCTCGGCGTGTGGTCGGCCATCGGCCTCGCCCTGCTCTTTGCGCTCGGCACGCGCACGCGGCTCGACCTGACGGTCTCGCCCGATCGCAACCCGCCCTTCATGCTGCTGAGCGACGGGTCGGTGCGCAATTCCTACACGCTCAAGCTGCGCAACATGACCCAGACACCGCGCACCATGGAGCTGGCCATCGAAGGGCTCGAGGGCGGGCGGATCTGGACCGACACCATCCCCCTCACCGAAGCCGCGCGCCGCCATACGCTCGAAGTACCCGCCGACGAGACCCGCACAGTGCGCGCCTACGTCGCCGCCCCTGCGGGGACGCGCCAGCAGGACTTCGCCTTCACACTCACAACAAGCGACCGGCAGCCCGAGGCCGACCGCAGCGAAACGCGCTTCGACGCGCCGGAGGACTAGGACATGACGACGCGCTTCACCGGATGGCATTTCGCCGCCCTCATGATCGCCTTCTTCGGCACGGTCGCGGCGGTCAATTTCTTCATGGCCAGCCGCGCTGTCGGCAGTTTTGGCGGGGTGTTGGTCGAGAACACCTATGTCGAGAGCCAGCGTTTCAACGACTATCTCGACGCGGCCGAACGCCAGAACCGGCTGGGCTGGAAAGCCGAGGTCGGTCGCAGCGGCGACGGGCGGCTGGAAGTTGTGACGCAGGGCACGCCCGATCACATCTCGGGCACGGCTGAGCTACGCCGCCCCCTTGGCAGCGATGAAACCGTCTCGCTCGCCATCGTGCTCGACGAAGGCGGGCGGCTGCTGAGCACCCAGCGCATTCCCGAAGGCCGCTGGCTTGCCCGGATCACGCTGACCGACGGCGCACGCGAAATGCGGATCGAGAGGCCGGTGGGATGACCGCACACACCGCTATCGAAACGCCCCAGCGCGAGGAGATACGCGACACCCGGCTGACCGTGCCGGGCATGCGCTGCGCAGGCTGCATTGCGAAGATCGAACGCGGGCTCGGTGCGATAGAAGGTGTCGAGACGGCGCGCGTCAACTTCTCCGCCAAGCGCGTCGCGGTGCGTCACGCAGCAAGCCTGGACGAAGGCGACCTCGTCGTCGCCTTGCGCCAGCTCGGCTTCGAAGCGCAGCCAGTGGCTGCCAACCCGCTCGGACAGGACGATCGCGACGCAAAGCAGCTGCTGCGCGCGCTGGCCGTGGCCGGCTTCGGCATGATGAACATCATGCTGCTCTCGGTTGCCGTTTGGTCGGGCGCGGGCGGCGTCACCCGCGAACTGTTTCACTGGCTTTCGGCGCTGATCGCCTTGCCGGTTATCGCCTATTCGGGCCGCCCCTTCTTTGCGAGCGCGGCCATGGCCCTGCGCTATCGCCGCACAAACATGGACGTGCCGATATCGATCGGGGTGCTGCTGGCGACCGCCCTGTCCTTCTACGAAACGCTGACCGGGGGCGAGCACGCCTATTTCGAGAGTGCGGTCATGCTGCTGTTCTTCCTGCTTGCGGGGCGGGCGCTCGATGCGACCATGCGCAACCGCACGCGCGCCGGGATCGGGGCGTTGCTGAGCCGCATGGGCAAGAGCGCGCAGGTTCTGAAGGCCGATGGCACGACCGAGCGCCGCGCGGCCAGCGAACTTGAGCCGGGCATGGTCATGCTGGTCGCCGCAGGCGAAGCGCTGGCCGCCGATGGCGAGGTGATCGAGGGCACCGGCGCGCTCGACAACGCCATGCTGACGGGTGAGAGCACGCCAGTCGCCGTGGGTGTGGGCGACACGGTGCACGCCGGAGCGATCAATCTCACATCGCCGCTGCAGGTCAGCGTGACCGCAGTCGAAGGCGACACGGCGCTCGCGGAAATCGCGCGTCTGATGGACGAGGCGGGCCAATCGCGCAGCAGCTATGTCCGTATCGCCGACCGTGTCTCGCGCGCCTACGCACCGGCAGTTCACAGCCTTGCCGCACTTGCGTTTGCAGGCTGGATGATCGCAGGCGCGGGCTGGCACCAATCGCTCGTCATCGCGATCGCGGTGCTGATCATCACCTGCCCCTGCGCCATCGGGCTAGCCGTGCCCGCCGCCCAGGTCGTCGCTTCGGGTGCGCTCATCCGCCGGGGCCTGCTGGTCAAGGATGGCAGCGCGCTGGAACGCCTTGCCGAAGTCGACACCGCATTGTTCGACAAGACCGGCACGCTGACGCTGGGCGAACCGCGCGCCGAAATCGACGGGCTTCCCGAAGATGCCCGCCCTGTCGCGCTCGCCCTCGCCCAGTCGAGCCGCCATCCCTTGAGCCGCGGCCTGGCCGCAAGCCTCGCAGGAGCCGGTGTTACTCCGGCGCAGGTCGATTCCATCCGCGAAACCAGCGGCGAGGGCCTGCGCGGCCTGTGGTACGGTGACACCGTAGCGCTGGAGCGCGCAGCCACCGCAACGGACACGCTCGCCACACAGCTGCGCATCGGCTCGCAAACCTGGATCATCGGATTTTCGGACCCCCTGCGCCGTGACGCTGCCGAGACGCTTCGCGCGCTCGAAGGCCAGGGCGTAGCGGCGCGCGTGCTTTCGGGCGACCGTGCACCGGCGGTCGAGGCGGCCTGCCGCACCCTCGCCATCCCCGGCGAAGGCGATGCAAGCCCGGCGACAAAACTGGCCCGGCTCGAAGCACTGAAGGCCGCCGGTCACAAGCCGCTCATGGTCGGCGACGGTCTGAACGACGGGCCCGCACTCGCCGCTGCCCACGCATCGATTGCCCCCGGCACGGCCAGCGACGCGAGCCAGCAGGCGGCCGATGCCGTCTTCGTGGGCGAGGCGCTTGCCCCCGTATCGCTTGCCATTCGCATTGCCCGCAAGACCATGGCGATTGTTCGGCAAAACTTCGGTTTCGCGGTCATCTACAACGTCTGCGCCGTGCCGCTCGCGCTGGCCGGCATGGTCACGCCGCTGATCGCTGCCGTCGCCATGTCTCTGAGCTCGCTGGTGGTGGTCGCCAATTCGCTGCGCCTTGCCCGGGCTGCGCGATGAGCGGGCTCGCCTTCCTCATCCCCATCGCGCTCGGCATGGGCGCTTTCGGGCTGGCGGTGTTCTTCTGGGCGATGCGCAGCGGACAGTTCGAGGATCTCGACGGGGCCGCCCAGCGCATCCTGATCGACGATGACGAGGACGAGCCGGCATGAGCGCCGCACACATTGCCCTTGCCGCGCTCCTGCCGATGATCGTGGGGCCTCTGCCGACAGCGGGGACGAGCGTCACGGCCCTGCTGTGCGGGCCGGATGGCGTGACCCGCACGATCACCATCGATCTGCCCCGGAAGGACGACGCGCCTGCCGAGCCTTGCCGCACGAAAGGCTGCCACGCCGGCAATTGCCGCAAACGCTTTGATCCAGCGCAAGGACGCCCCTCGCCCGCCGATGCATGACGCTGGCCATGTGGCCCTATCATCCCGACCTGCTCGCAACCCCGGTCCCGCGGTACACGAGCTTTCCGACCGCCGCCGAGTTCGGCGACCTGACCCCCGCGCGCTATTTCGAGGCGATGGATTCGGTGGAGGGCGACGTATCGCTCTACCTCCACATTCCGTTCTGCGAGAAGATCTGCTTCTACTGCGGCTGCAACACGGGACGCGCCAACCGGCGCCAGCGGCTCGATTCCTACCTTGCCGCCCTGCACCGCGAGATCGAACTGGTCGGCGGCCTCTTGCCAGCAGGCGCGCGCATTCGCCGCATTGCCTTTGGCGGCGGGAGCCCCAACGCGATTTCGCCAGTCGACTTCGTCCGGCTGGTCGATGCGCTGACAGTCCATTTCGACCTCGTCGACCCGGAATTCTCCATCGAGCTCGATCCGCGCACGATGGACGAGGATTGGGCCCAGGCCATCGCGGCCGTCGGCATCACCCGCGCCAGCCTCGGCGTCCAGACCTTTGCCGAACACTGTCAAAAGGCGATCGGGCGTGAGCAGGGGGAGGACCTGATCGTCCGGACGGTCGATTGGCTGCGCGGTTCGGGCGTCACCTCGCTCAACTTCGACCTGATGTACGGTCTTCCCGGTCAAACGCGAGCCGACCTGCGCGACACGCTGCAGCGCACACGGGTGCTGGGCGCGGACCGGATCGCGCTGTTCGGCTACGCGCATGTCCCGCATATCGTGCCGCGCCAGCGCGCGATCGACGACAGCGCCTTGCCCGGACAGGACGAGCGCTTCGCCATGGCATCCTTCGGCTACAGCTATCTTGTCACCCATGGCTATGCGCCCGTGGGTTTCGACCATTTTGCCAAGCCCGGGGGCGACCCGCTGGCCAAGGCCGCGCTCGCCGGCACGCTAAGACGCAATTTCCAGGGATTCACCGACGACCAGAGCCCGGTCCTGCTGGGCCTTGGGGCATCGGCCATCAGCAGCTTTCCCGGCCTCCTTGCACAAAACGAGAAGAACTCGGGCCGCTACCGCATGCTGGCATCGCAAGGCCTGTCCCCCGTGAATCGCGGGATCGCGCGCACACCGGACGATCGCTACCGCGGCGCGGTGATCGAGCGGCTGCTGTGCGATGGACGCGCACGGGTTGGCGGGAAACTGCTTGCGAGCGTGAAGCCGCGCCTTGCGCCGTTCCTCGAACGGGGGCTGGCCTCGCTCGATGAGGAATGGCTCACGGTCCTGCCAGAAGGCCTGCCCTATGCGCGCACCATTGCCGCGCTGTTCGATCCCTACCGCACGCAATCGGCGCGCCGGTTCAGTTCGGCGGTCTGAATTAAAGAAGACAGGCTGGAGCGGGTGAAGGGAATCGAACCCTCGTCGTCAGCTTGGGAAGCTGCTGCTCTACCATTGAGCTACACCCGCCTGCACATCGATCGCGCGCCATTGTCCGGCGCGGCGATCTTCGCTGTCCCTTACGCGGTCCGGCTGCGCGGTCAACCGGGAGAATGGGGCCTATGGGCCTGCGACCAATGTCGGGCAGCCAATACGCCGCTTCGCTGCTAGGTTCGCCGTATGGCGAATGAACTCAGCCAGATCCGCGCCTTTCTCGCCGCCTCCGCGCCCTTCGACCGGCTCGGCGAGGACGAGGTGGCGCGCGCTGCGCGGCAGGTGACGGTGCGCTATGCGCGCGCAGGCGAGACCATACTCGAGGCCGGCACACGCAACGAGCAGCTGTTCGTGCTGCGCAGCGGCGCAGTCGAGCTCCGGCTGGCGGGCGAGGAACTGACCATGCGCCTCGGCCAGGGGGGCTGCTTTGCCTATCCCTCGCTGCTGCGCGGCGGCGAAGTGCGCAACACGACGCGCGCGCTCGAGGACACACTGCTGTACTGCCTACCCGCTGAAGAATTCCATCGCTTGCGCGAAGCCTGCCCGGCGGTCGCGGACTATTTCAACGAGAGCGAGAACGAACGCATTCGCAGCGCCGTACGCGACCTGCGGGCGAACCGGTCGAGCGCGCTGCAGCACGCCACCATCGATGCCCTGCTTACGCACAAGCAACCGGTGTCCTGCGGCCCCGACCTCAGCGTCGCGGAAGCGGCAGCGCTTATGAGCGCGCGCGACGTGAGCACGCTGGCGGTGTGCGACGAGGGCCGGCTCGTGGGCATCTTCACCGATAAGGACCTGCGCACGCGAGTGGTGGCCGCGCAGCGTCCCTTCGACACGCCAATCGCCGAGGTCATGACGAGCGACCCGCGCACCCTTCCCACGCAGGCCACCGCGGCAGAGGCGATGGCGCTGATGGCTGCAGGCGGGTTCCGGCATATCCCTGTCCGCGGAGGCGCCGGCGAGCTGGTGGCCATCCTCAGCGCGACCGATATCCTCGCCCACCTTGGCGACAGCGCTATCGATACCGGCATGCTTGTCGCCAAGGCCGCGACGCCCGAAGCGCTGATTGCCGCAGCACAGCAGATTCCGGAGGGGCTTGCACGAATGGAAGCCGGGGGCTTTCATGCCGAACATGTCATGCGGTTCACCTCGGCACTGGGCGAAGCGGTTCACCGCAGGGCGGCCGAACTCGCCGAGACGGAATTTGGCCCGCCGCCCGTCCCCTACACGCTGGTCGCCTTCGGCTCGCTCGCGCGCGGCGAACAGCTGGTCGGCTCCGATCAGGATAACGGGCTCGTCATCGACGACAGCGTCGATGACGAAGGACGGGCCTATTTCGAGCGGCTCGGCACCCGCATCTCGGACCTGCTCGACCAGTGCGGCTTCGTCTATTGCAAGGGCGGGATCATGGCCAAGAACCCCGAGCAGCGCCTGACGCTTGGCGAATGGCGCGATCGTTATGCGCGCTGGATCGCCAATCCGGACGAGGACCGCGTCCTTCGCGCGACGATCTATTTCGACATGCGCCCGCTCCATGGCGACGCCGCGCTGGTCGGCACGCTCCACAAGGAGGTGGTCGAACGCACGCAGGCCTCGGGCCTGTTCGTGAGCTTCCTTGCCCGCGATGCGCAGCGCAGCAAGGTCCCGCTGGGTTTCTTTCGCAACCTCGTGCTCGAAAAATCGGAGAGCGGCCGCAAGGTGTTCGACGCCAAGGCACAGGCCATCCTGCCGGTCATCGACATCGCTCGTACCTTCGCGCTGTCCGAAGGGCTCGGCGCGATCGGAACCACCGAGCGGCTGGAGGCGCTGGCGGAAGCAGGCCGCATGGCGCGCGGCGACGCCGAGAGTCTCAAGGACGCCTTCCTGCTCGTCAACGAACTGCGCATCGCACATCATGCGGCGCAGGTGCGCCGGGGTGAAGAGCCCGATAATGCCCTTGCCCCCTCCGCCCTTTCCCCATTGGAACGGGACTATCTGAAGGACGCCTTCCAGGTGATTGCCGCCGGTCTCGACTCGCTCAAACGCAATCTGGCGGGCGGCCTTGCGTGAGCGCATCCGCAGCTGGCGGTTCGGGCGGCGGATCGCTGCACTTGCAGCGAGCGATAACCCGTTGCTGCGCGACTATGCAGCGTGTCGCTGGCCATCGCCCCGCACCCCCCTTCATGAAGCGAAGCTGCTGGCGCTCGACTTCGAGCTCGATGGTCTCGGGCGCACGGCGCATCTGTTGCAGGCAGGATGGGTGCCCTTCGACCGCTCGGGCATCGCGCTAGGTAGGGCAGAAGCTGCCGACATCCGCAGCGCGCGCCGCCTCAAGGATGAAGCGGTGGTCGTCCACGGCATTGGCGAAGAACGCGCGCGCGGCGGCGAGCCCCTGGAGAGCGTTCTTGCCAAACTGGTGCCTACGCTCGGCGGAAGGATCCTCGTGGCCCACGGCGCCCAGATCGAGCGCGAGGCGATCGAGCGGACGACGCAGGCGCTCTACGGGGAAGCCCTGCCCGTTCGCGCGATCTGCACACTGGCGCTCGAACGGCGACTGAACCCGAACCTCGTCGGCAGCGATGCCTACCGGCTTGCTTCTTGCCGCAAGCGTTACAACCTGCCCCCTTACGAGCAGCACGATGCCTTCTCCGACGCGCTGGCCGCCGCCGAGCTCCTGCTCGCCCAGCTCACCCGCATGCCCGGCGACGTCCGCCTCGGCGCGCTGGAGTGTTGAAGACACCCATTAGACTTATGTCGCTCTCGCGGCCTCGGCGTTAACCCCATAGCCTTCCAGGGATGCTCCCGGAATTGCCGGGATCGCCGTGAAAAAACCAAAGAGGGGGAGGCCATGACCGAAGACACCGATACGCACGAAACGAGCGAGGCGGAGGGCGCTTACTGGCGCGACAACATCCGCTTGCTGGTGACCTTGATGGCGATCTGGTTCGCCTGCTCCTTCGGGGCTGGGATCCTGTTCCGCGAGTGGCTCGACCAGTTCATGCTCGGCGGATACCCGCTCGGTTTCTGGTTCGCCCAGCAAGGCTCGATCTACATCTTCATCGCACTCATCGTCTTCTACGTCGTCCGTATGAAGACGCTCGAGCGCAAGTACGATCTCGACGACTGAGGAGGCGATCATGGACACTCAGACTCTGATCTACATTTTCGTCGGCCTCAGCTTCGCGCTGTATATCGGCATCGCGATCTGGTCGCGGGCCGGTTCGACGAAGGAGTTCTACGTTGCCGGCGGCGGGGTTAACCCGGTCGTGAACGGCATGGCGACCGCGGCCGACTGGATGAGCGCGGCAAGCTTCATCTCGATGGCGGGCCTCATCGCCTTCCTCGGCTATGACGCGTCCGTCTATCTGATGGGCTGGACCGGCGGCTACGTGCTGCTGGCACTGCTTCTGGCGCCCTATCTGCGCAAGTTCGGACAGTTCACCGTGCCCGATTTCATCGGCACGCGGTACTATTCGAAAGCCGCGCGCGTGGTGGCGGTGATCTGCCTGATCTTCATCAGCTTCACCTATATCGCCGGCCAGATGCGCGGCGTGGGGATCGTGTTCTCGCGCTTCCTCGACGTGCCGATCTTCTGGGGCGTCATCATCGGCATGGGCATCGTCTTCATCTACGCCGTGCTCGGCGGGATGAAGGGCATCACCTACACGCAGGTCGCGCAATACTGCGTGCTGATCTTCGCCTACATGGTGCCGGCCTTCTTCCTGAGCTTCATGATCACCGGCAACCCGATCCCGCAGATCGGCCTGGGCAGCCAGGTCAACGACGGATCCGGACTCTACGTGCTGCAGAAGCTGAACCTGGTGCTGAGCGACTTGGGGTTCGGGCAATATACCGACGGGTCGAAAAGCATGATCGACGTGTTCTGCATCACGCTTGCGCTGATGGTGGGCACGGCGGGTCTGCCGCATGTGATCGTGCGCTTCTTCACCGTTCCCAAGGCGTCGGACGCACGCAAGTCGGCCGGCTGGGCGCTGGTGTTCATCGCCCTGCTCTACACCACGGCTCCGGCAGTCGGCGCCTTCGCCCGGATCAACTTCATCGATACGGTGAACGAGACGAGCTACGTCGAGGCCCCGGGCTGGTTCAAGAACTGGGAGCGCAATGACCTCATCGCCTTCCAGGACAAGAACGGCGACGGCGTCATGCAATACCGCAGCGGGAACGCCTTCGAAGGCGCGCCCGAGTTTGCCGAAGGGACCGGTGCATCTGGCGAGCGTGTCGTGACCAACACGCCGGTCGCCGACAGCGAGAACGAGGTCTATGTCGACCGCGACATCATGGTCCTCGCCAATCCGGAGATCGGCAACCTGCCGGGCTGGGTGATCGCGCTGGTGGCTGCCGGTGGCCTGGCAGCTGCACTGTCCACGGCGGCGGGCCTGTTGCTGGTGATCTCCAGCTCGGTCAGCCACGATCTGCTCAAGTCCACCTTCAAGCCGGACATTTCGGAGAAGGGCGAGCTGATGGCAGCGCGTGTCGCGGCCACGGCGGCGATCGTGGTGGCCGGTTACCTCGGCATCTATCCTCCCGGGTGGGTGGCGCAGGTGGTCGCCTTCGCCTTCGGCCTTGCCGCGGCCAGCCTGTTCCCCGCCATCTTCATGGGTATCTTCTCGAAGCGCATGAACAAGGAAGGGGCGATCGCAGGGATGGTCTCAGGCCTAGCCTTCACCTTCGGCTACATCTTCTACTTCAAGCTGGCGAACCCGGCGGCGAACGTAGCGGAGAACTGGCTGTTCGGTGTTTCGCCCGAAGGCATCGGCGTGGTCGGCATGGTGCTGAACTTCGCGGTCGCCATCGCGGTCTCGAAGGTTACGGCAAGCCCGCCGGTCGAGATCAAGAAGCTGGTGGATTCGATCCGCGTCCCGCGCGGAGCCGGAGACGCCCATGCCCACTGAGCTCGCATAGGGTTCACCCCAGGAAGGGCGGCGCATTCGTGCGCCGCCCTTTTTCTTGCGCGCGGCGAAACGCGCGATAGGCTGACAGGCGGAGGGAGTTGGCCATGCTGTTCGGCGCAGCCGTAGTCACAGCGACGCTGTACCTGGCGCTGCTGTTCTGGATTGCCACGCGGCAAGATCGCCTCGTGGGCGCAGGGCACCGCGAGTCGAAGCAGCGCCGCGATTGGGTCTATGGGCTCAGCCTTGCGGTCTATTGCACCAGCTGGACGTTTTTTGGCGGGGTCGGATCGGCAGCGAGCGCCGGCTGGCATTACCTGCCGATCTACCTTGGCCCCGTTCTCGTTTTCACGATCGGCTTTGGCCTGGTGCGGCGGATCCTCGCGCAGGCAAAAGCGCAGCACTCCACCTCCATCGCCGACTTCCTTTCTGCGCGGTACGGAAAGAGCGCCTCGGTCGCAGCCCTCGTTACCCTTATCGCAACGATCGGATCGCTGCCCTACATGGCGCTGCAGCTTCAATCGGTCGGCAGTTCGCTGCTCGCGCTCGACCCGGACCTGCGCGCAAGCGTGTCGGCAGACGAGCTCGTCTTGCTGGTCGCCGCGAGCATGGCGCTGTTTGCGATCCTGTTCGGGTCCCGCCGCGGCGACCGGGCGGGCGAGAACGCCGGGCTCGTGCTTACAATCGCGGTCGAATCGGTCGTTAAGCTGCTGGCCCTGCTGGCTGTCGCGGCATTTGCACTCGTGCTGCTGGCTGGACTGCCCTCCTCCGGGACCGCTGCAGTCTCGCCCTTCTCGCCAGCTCAATTCGATGCCCGCTTTGCCGTGCTCACTCTGATAGCGGCCTGTGCCGCGCTGTGTCTGCCGCGCCAGTTCCACATGAGCTTTGTCGAAGCGCAGACCGACCGCGCCAGTGCGACCATGCAGTGGGTCTTTCCCGGCTATCTGATCCTTACCTCGCTCGTCATCGTGCCGATCGTGCTCGCCGGCCTCGCCGTCCTGCCGGAAGGCACGCCCGGCGATACGATCGTGATGGCGTTGCCTATCGCCCAGGGCAACGCGGGGCTGGCGCTGTTCGTCTTCATCGGCGGATTTGCCGCTTCGACCGGCATGATCGTTGTCGCCAGTGTCGCATTGTCGACCATGATCACCAACGACCTTGTCTCACCACTGGTCTTCCGCCGCGAGCTCACCGGCGAGGCGGACCGGACCCGGCTCGGGTTGCGGCTGCTGATGATCCGGCGGCTGGTCATCGCCGCCCTCCTGTTCGCCGCTTACCTCTTCTACCTGGGCTTCGGAGCCACTGCGAACCTTGCTGGCCTGGGCACACTTGCCTTTGCCGCCATGGCGCAATTCGCACCCGGGCTGGTCCTCGGCATGATCACGCGACACGGTAACCGCATCGGCATGATCTGCGGGCTGGTGGCCGGTTTTGCCTGCTGGCTCGCCCTCCTCATCGTGCCGCCGCTGACTGGCCTGCCGCCGATTTTCGCGATCCACCCCGACCCGCTCGTCTCTGGTGTCCTGCTGAGCCTCGGCGCGAACGTCTTTGCCTATTGGGGCGGTTCCTCGCTCGGGCGCGAAACGCTGGTTGATGCAGCGCAGGCGGCGGCTTTCGTCGGCACGCCAGCTCCCGGCGCGCGGCCGGCCTTCGCCACTGCCAAACGGATCGCCGACGTCCGCCTGCTGCTCGCCCAGTTCATCGGCAAGCGCCGTGCGGCAGAAGCCATCGGGCCGGAACACCGTGACGGCGAGACTGCCGATCCACAGGTACTTTCCAAAGCCGAGAGGCTGATTGCGGGCGTCGTTGGAACCTCTTCGGCGCGCATGCTGGTGTCGAGCTGGTCGCAAGGCGATCCGGTGCCGCTGGAAGAAGTCGTCGCCATGTTCGACGAGACGAACCGGCGCCTCACTTTCAGCGGCGATCTCCTCCAGCTGGCCATCGAGAACATCGACCAGGGAGTTGCACTGGTCGATGCCGACATGAAGCTGGTTGCGTGGAACACGCCCTACCAGCAGATGTTCGCCCTGCCCGACACGCTGGCCAATGTCGGCACCCCGATCGCCGACCTGATCCGCTACAATCTGGAACAGGGCGGCGTAGCCGAGGCCGAGATCGAGGAGCAGGTCGAGCGGCGACTGGAGCACATGCGCGCTGGCCGCACGCATCGGATGGAGCGCGAACAGCATGATGGGCGGATCATGCGCATCATCGGCAATCCGGCGCCCGGCGGCGGCTATGTGACGAGTTACAGCGACATCACCGCCGACAGGCGCGCGGAGCAGGCGCTCGAGATGAAGGTTGCCGAGCGCACGCAGCAGTTGAGCGAGGCGAACGCGAAGCTGGAGGCGGCGACCCGCTCCAAGACCCGCTTCCTCGCGGCGGCCAGCCACGACCTGATCCAGCCGCTCAACGCCGCGCGCCTGTTTGCCTCCGCGCTCGGCGAGGAAGTGAGCGGTCGGGAGCCGCTCGAGCGCCTGGTGCACGATCTCGACGGCTCGATCACTTCGGCGGACCGGCTGATCCGCGCCTTGCTCGACATCTCGAAGCTTGACGGAGGTGGAATCGAACCGCGGCCCGAACCAGTCGCCCTCGACGAGATATTCGACGAGATCATGCGCGAATTTGCGGTGCAGGCCGAACAGAAGGGACTGGCGCTGCGGCGCGTGCACACCAGCGTGTGGATCCGCACCGACCGCGCCATGCTCGCCAGTGTCGTGCGCAATCTCGTCAGCAACGCCATCCGCTACACGGAAAGCGGCGGCGTGTTGCTCGGTGTGCGCCGCGCGGGCGCCGAGATCGAGCTGTGCGTGTTCGACACCGGACCGGGCATCGCCGAGGACGAGATCGAGCGGCTGTTCGGCGAGTTCCAGCGCGGCCAGACCAGTGACCGCGAGGGCCTGGGTCTGGGTCTTGCGATCGTGCGGCGTATCACCGCGCTTTTGGGGGTGGAGGTCGTCACGCGATCGATCCTGGGCCGTGGCAGCCGCTTTTCCGTTCACCTCCCCGTGCTTCGCTGGGGCGCGCGGGCGCAGCCGGTCCCCACTCGGCAACGCCGCGCTTCGAGCATCGAGAACGCGCGCATCCTGGTGGTCGACAACGACCCGGCCGCGCTCACCGCGACGCGGGTGCTGCTCGAAAAATGGGGCCTCGACGTGACCTGCGCGGCGAGCCTTGCCGAAGCGCTGGCGCGCACCGGCACACCGCCCGATGTTGCAATCATGGATTTCCGGCTCGACGGGGAGGAGCGCGGCGACGGCGTTTACGAAGCGTTGTGCGAGGCCTGGGGCACCCGTCCTCCGGCGCTGCTCCTGACGGCCGAAGCAGGAGAGGAAACCGAGAAGGCGGCAGCGCGCATGGGCGCGAACCGCTTGCTCAAACCCTCGTCCCCGGCAGCGCTGCGCGCACTCATTTCCGATTGCGTGGCGCGCAGCGCTGCAGCGGATCAGCCCGCTGCGGGGTCCGCCACGTCCTGAGCGACGTCGAGCTTTCCGGCCAGCAACACCGCCTGCGTGCGGTTCACTACGCCAAGTTTGCGGAAGATCGCCGTGATATGCGCCTTCACGGTCGCCTCGCTGATGTCGAGCTCGTAGGCGACCTGCTTGTTGAGCAGGCCTTCGCTCAACTGACCCAGAATGCGGCGCTGGGCAGGCGTCAGGCTTGCGATCCGCGCGAGATCGTCATCGGTGGTGCCGTCGCTCTCGGGAAACCAGCCGTCTCCTTCGCGCACGCAGGCGAGCGCCTCGCGCATAAGCTCGAGGCTGGCAGACTTCGGTATGAAGGCCGCCGCGCCTAGCTGGCTGGCCGCATCGTAGACACGCGGCTCCTCGCTTGCCGACACGATGGCGACCGGCAACGCCGGGAAATCCTGGCGGAAGTCCATTAGCGCGCTGAGACCGTGCGAATCCTCCATATGCAGATCGAGCAGCAGCGCCTCGGCGCCGCGTTTGACTTCGGCCCTCGCCTCGGCGGCGCTGGATGCTTCGACAATCTCGGCATCCGGCCACACCTTGCCGACCGCGTGGCTCAGCGCCGTGCGGAAGAGCGGGTGGTCGTCGGCGATGATAATGCGCTCGGCCATATCGTCAACGGTTCTGCCGTCCTTCGATCAACCGATCAACCAGGCTTGGATCGGCAAGCGTCGAAGTATCGCCCAATGAGCCATAGTCGTTCTCCGCGATCTTGCGCAGGATGCGGCGCATGATCTTGCCCGAACGGGTCTTGGGCAGGCCGTCGGTGAACTGGATATGGTCGGGCGAGGCGATCGGCCCGATCTCCTGGCGGACATGGTTTCGCAGAGCCGTGTACAGCTCGTCCGATCCCTCTTCTCCGGCGTTCAGCGTCACATAGCAGTAGATGCCCTGGCCCTTGATATCGTGCGGATAGCCGACCACGGCCGCCTCCGCGACAATCGCATGGCTGACCAGCGCGCTTTCGACCTCGGCCGTTCCCATCCGGTGGCCGGAGACGTTGATGACATCGTCAACCCGGCCCGTAATCCAGTAGTAGCCGTCCTCGTCGCGGCGGCAGCCATCTCCGGTGAAGTACTTGCCCTGGTAGGTGCTGAAATAGGTCTGCTCGAAGCGCTCGTGGTCGCCGTAAACCGTGCGCGCCTGGCCGGGCCAGCTATGCGTGATGCACAGGTTCCCCTCGGTCGCTCCGTCGAGAACCGCGCCCTCGTTATCGACCAATTGAGGGCGGATCCCGAAGAAGGGCATGCCGGCACTGCCGGGCTTCATGTCGTGGGCGGAAGGAAGCGTGGTGATCATCACCCCGCCCGTCTCGGTCTGCCACCAGGTGTCGACGATCGGGCACCGCTTTTCGCCCACGACTTCGAAATACCAGCGCCAGGCTTCCGGGTTGATCGGCTCGCCGACCGTGCCGAGCAGGCGCAGCGACGAGCGATCGTGCCCGGTGACGAAATCATCGCCCTCGCGCATCAGCGCGCGGATGGCCGTGGGCGCGGTGTAGAGGATGTTGACCTTGTGCTTGGCGACAACATCCCAGAAGCGGCCATGGTCGGGATAATTGGGAACGCCCTCGAAGATGACCTGCGTCGCTCCGTTCAAAAGCGGACCGTAAGCGATGTAGCTGTGCCCGGTAATCCATCCGATGTCGGCGGTGCACCAAAACACCTCGCCTTCGCGATAATCGAAGACATAGGAGAACGTGGTCGCCGTCCACACGCCATAGCCGCCGGTCGTGTGCACGACGCCCTTCGGCTTGCCGGTCGATCCGCTGGTGTAAAGGATGAACAGCGGATCTTCCGCCTGCATCGTCTCGCACGGGCAATCCGCATCGCTGGCGACCTCGTGGTACCAGTGATCGCGTCCCTCGGTCATTGCGACGTCGGTACCGGTGTGACGTACCACCAGCATCCCCTTGATCGGCGTCTCGTGGTCGGGCTCGGCGAGCGCGGCGTCGACATTGGCCTTGAGCGGCACCCGCTTGCTCCCGCGAAGCCCCTCGTCGGCGGTGACCACGAAGCGGCTCGCACACCCTTCGATACGCCCCGCAAGCGCCTCGGGTGAGAAGCCGCCGAAGACGACAGAATGGATCGCGCCAAGTCGCGCGCAGGCCAGCATTGCGAGCACGCCTTCGACGATCATCGGCATGTAGATCGTTACCCGGTCGCCCTTGCGGACACCGATGGCCTTCAAGGCGTTCGCCATCTGGACGACCTCGGTCTGGAGCTCGGCGTAGGTCAGGCTGCGCCCCGCGCTGGCCGGATCGTCGGGCTCGAAGATCAGCGCGGTCGCATCCCCGCGTCCGGCCTCGACATGGCGGTCCACCGCGTTGTGGCACAGGTTGAGTGTACCATCGGCAAACCAGGCGATATCGACCGGATCATAGGACCACTCGCCACCTTTGCTCGGCGCGGATACCCAGTCGAGCCGCCCCGCCTGGTCGAGCCAAAAGCCGTCGGGATCCTCGACCGAACGCTGGTAGAGCTTCGCGTAGATTTCCGGCGTGCAATGGGTCTCGCGGGCCGTGTCGATGCGCTGGACGGTGCTGATCATGGGTCGTCTCCCTTTCGCGACTCCAGATAGCAGGGCGACCCCCGTCCGCGCTTTCAGACCAAGGTCTTACGACCATCCGCCCATACCCAAGGCCGGCGCTTGCCACGCATACTCCCGGGAAAAGGACGACGAGGGAGGTTGGAATGGCACAACGAGCAGCAAAGCGGACGGCGAAGGTCCTGCTTCTGGCAGGCACCTGCCTTGCCGCAGCACCGGCATCGGCGCAGGACGGGACGGTCGAGGAGCGGCTCGACCGGCTCGAAGCGCTGGTCATGCAGCTGGTCGACCGGATGGACGCGCAGCAAGGGCAAATGGACTCGCAGCAGGCCGAAACGCTCGCCGCGACGCAGCAGGCGCTGGCCGAAACCCGCGCGCTGCAAACGCGTCAGGCCGAATTGGCCGCACAGATCGACGAGCCCAAGAAGCAGGAAGACAAGGGCTTCCGGGTCGGCAACACCACGATCTCCTACGCCGGCTACGTCAAGTTTGACGCAATCTCGCAGCGGACCAGTGGTGGGCAGGTCGCAGGCGGCAGCATCGTGCGCGACTTCCTCATTCCCGGCGCCATTCCTGTCGGCGGACAGGCCTCGGCCTGGGACACCGATTTCAACGCGCGCCAGTCGCGCCTGATCTTCAAGACCGCAACCGATGTCGGCGCCGAGCATACGCTTAATTCGCAGATCGAGCTTGACTTCATGGTCACGCCGAACGGCGACGAGCGGATTTCCAACAGCTACCAGCCGCGCCTGAGGCAGGCCTTCATCACCTATGACAACTGGCTGTTCGGGCAGGCCTGGTCGACCTTCCAGAACGTCGGCGCGCTGCCCGACAGCCTGGACTTCATCGGCACGACGCCCGGCACGGTTTTCGTGCGCCAGCCGATGATCCGCTATACCAAGGACGGGCTGATGCTGGCCGCCGAGCAGCCCGAAACCACTGTAACCACGCCGACCGGGGCGCGCGTCCTCGGCGGCGACGATACGGTCCCCGACTTCGTGGCCCGCTACAACTGGTCGGGTGACTGGGGCAGCGTGACCGCCGCCGGCATCTTCCGGACGCTGCGCATCACCGACAATGATTTCGGCACCGGCAACGACAGCGCCTTCGGCTATGGCCTCAGCCTGTCCGGCAAGATTGCCGTATCCGAGCGTGACGACTTCCGTTTCATGGGCACGGTGGGCGACGGGCTCGGGCGCTACATCGGGCTCAACATTGTCAACGATGCCGCGCTCGATGCGAGCGGTAATCTCGATCCGATATTCACCTATTCGGGCTTTGCCGCATTCCGTCACATCTGGTCGGACCAGTTCCGCTCGACGCTGGCCGGCTCCTATTTCAAGGCCGACAACCCGGTCGCGCTCACGACCGGCGGCGTGACGGATGAAAGCTGGAACGTGTTTGCAAACCTGATCTACTCGCCGGTGCGTCCGGTCGATATCGGGATCGAGTACATGTACGCCAAGCGCATCCTGGAGAACGGCCTTTCGGGCAATCTCCAGAAGGTACAGGTCTCGGCGAAGTACTCGTTCTAGCCGCCGGTTGCCGCGTCAGCCCTGGCCGACGCGGCGCAGGTGGTAGGAATGATCGCCGAACTGCGCGTCGCAGGCGAGCAGGCGCTTGTGGTAGTGGCTGACGCTCAGCTCGTCGGTCATGCCAACCCCTCCGTGCGTCTGGATGGCGGCTTCGCCCACCGCCTTGCCAAGCTTGCCGGTCTGGCCCTTCAGGATCGCCAGGTCGCGCGGGCCTGCCTGCCCCGATTCCGCCAGCGCGGTTGTATAGATCAGCGTGGCGCGCGCCTTCGTGTAGGCGATCTTCATGTCCGCCAGGCGGTGCGCGACGGCCTGGAAGGTGGCGATCGGCACGCCGAACTGCTTGCGCGTCATCGCGTAGTCGGCCGTGATCGAAACCAGCGCGCCCATGGCGCCAACCGCTTCGGCGCACTGCACGATAACGGCCTTCGCAAGTATCGCGTCCATCGCATCGGCTGCGCCGACAAGCTCTTCGGCAGGCGTGCCATCGAACCGGATATTGGCAGCGCTGCGTCCGTCGACCGTGGTGTATTGGCGCGTATCGCACCCTTTGGTGCCCGCTTCGACGAGGAAGAAACCGAGCGGCCCGCCCTCGCCCTTGCGCGCGACCACGACGATGGCCGCGGCTTCGGCGCCGGCGTGCACCAGGCGCTTTTCGCCGCTTAGCGTGAAGCCGTCGCCCGATGGCGTTGCAACCATGCTGATAAGATCCCGCGCAGCGGTGCCGCGACCCTCTTCATAAGCGAAAGCGACCACGGCCTCGCCCGACATGGCTTTTTCGAGCCAGGCTGCGGCCGCGTCGCCATCGGCCTCGGCCAGGGCGGCTCCGGCCAGAAGGATCGCGCTGGCGTAGGGTTCGACCACGAGGTGCTTGCCGAAGAGTTCGGCAAAGGCGACGCAATCGGTCACCGATCCGCCCAGCCCGCCGCGTTCTTCGCTGAAGGGGAGCGCCAGAAGGCCGAATTCGGCGAACTGTTCCCAGGCGCTGGCCGACCATGGATCGTCCGACCGCACTAGCTTCTGGCGGGTATCGAAATCGTAGCTCTTCTCAAGGAACTTGCCCACGCCGTCGCGGAGCATCTCCTGCTCGTCGGTAAACCGGAAATCCATGCGCCTTAGCTCCCCACCGTCCGCGCGATCAGGTCGCGTTGCACTTCGTTCGAACCGGCGTAGATCGTCGTCGCGCGGCTGTTGAGGTAGAGCGGCATCGAGATGAGGTCGAACTCGCTGCCGAGCGGTTCGACATTCGAACCGACCCTGAGCGCTTCGAGCTGGCGCGCCATGCCGTCGACACCCGAAAGCTCCGCCATCATGGTCGAGGCGCGCTGGACGAGCTCGGAATTCATCGTCTTGTTCATCGACGGGAACGCCGGATCGTTGGCGATCTCGTGCCCGCTGATCGCAAGCTTTTCGAAATGGGCGAGCGAAGCGATATCGGCTTCCAGTTCGCCCATGTCGCGCTGGAACACGGGATCGTCCGCCAGCGTGCCGCCGAAGGGCGAGAGCGTTTCCGCTGCCGCCTGCCGCGCGCGTTCGCAATAGCGCATTAGCGTGGGGCTGGCCGCGTTGCCGCCGCCGCGCTCGTGCTTGAGCAGGTGCTTGGCAACGCTCCAGCCATCGTTTTCCGCGCCGACGCGGCCCGATTGCGGCACGCGGCAATCCTCGAAGAAGACCTCGCACTGCTCGGGGCAGCCATCGAGGCCGATAATCGGGCGAATCTCCATGCCCGGGTAATCGACCCGGTCGAGCAGCAGGAAGGTGATGCCCTGCTGCTTCTTGCCCTCGGTGCTTGTACGGACGAGCAAGAACATGCGGTTCGCGTGATGCGCGTAGGTGGTCCAGATCTTGGACCCGTTGATGATGTAATCATCGCCATCGGGCACGGCGCGGCAGCTGAGCGAGGCGAGGTCGGAACCGGAGTTGGGTTCGGAATAGCCCTGCGCCCAGAAATCGTCGCCGTTGAGGATGCCGGGCAGGTAGCGTTCCTTCTGTTCCTGCGTCCCGATATCGATCAGCAGCGGACCCACCATGCCAAGGCTCTGCGGCAGCAGCGGCGGGAGGTCCGCCTTGCGGTATTCCTCGGCGAAGATGAAGCGCTGCTCCACGCTCCAACCGGTGCCGCCGTATTCTTCCGGCCAGTGGGGCGCGACCCAGCCTTTCTCAAACAGGATCCGGTGCCATTCCTGGCATTCCTTGAACGGGGCAAAGACGCTGGTCGTCTTGCGGCCGGCTTCGCGGATGGCGGGCGTCGGAGCCGTGGCGAAGAATTCGGCCACCTCGGCGCGGAACGCCTCCAGCTCAGGTGCGAAATCGATGTTCATGGTGCGTCGTCTCTCCCTTGGAGGGCGACTATAGAAACGGCCGCTTGCGGGTCAAACGGATTGCGAAACGCAACTTGCCTCGGTGCCCGATCAATGTCTCTAGTGTTGGGTAACAAGAAGCGGGCGGCACAAAGCTGCACCGTTTGCCAATCGACATAGCCCCGGGAGAGGCGAGCACATGATGGAATTCCTGCGCAAGGCGCGGCGCGAGATCAGCTTCGTGAAGGACATTCGCCTTGTCCTGAAGACACTGAAGGAACTCACGCCGGAATCCACCGTGACGATTGCCGACGAAATCGAGGCCAGCGTCGATCGGGAGGGCGCCAAGCCCGCCTTCGTGTTCGAAGGGCAGGACCTCAGCTACGCCGATTTCGACAAGCGGGCGAACCGGATCGCGCACTGGGCGCTCTCGCAAGGGCTTCAGCCGGGCGACACGGTTGCGCTCATGCTGGAAAACTGCCCTGATTACCTTGCGACTTGGTTCGGCCTTTCGAAGGTCGGCGTGGTCAGCGCACTAATCAACACAAACCTTCAGGGCGAAGGGCTCGCACACTGCCTTTCGATCGTCGAAAGCAAGGCCATCATTGCCGGCGGGACGCAGGCCGAGCGGGTTGAAGAGGTCCTGACCGGCCTCACGGGTGACATTGCTCTGTGGGACTTCGACGGCAAGACCGGCCACGCGCTCGAAGAGGCGCTGGCCGCCCAATCGGACACACGCCCGCCGGCAGACGTGCGCGCGGGTCTGGACGGGCGGGCTACGGCGCTGTTCGTCTACACCTCGGGCACGACCGGCCTGCCCAAGGCGGCCCGGATCACCCAGATGCGCCTTCGCGGCATGGCCCGCTTTGCGCTGTTCCTGGGCAAGGTCTCGGCCAGGGACCGGGTGTACAACGCCCTGCCCCTCTACCACTCGACCGGCGGCCTTCTGGGCGCGGGCGGCGCGCTGATCTTCGGCGCAACTACCATCCTGCGCCGCAAGTTCTCCGCCTCGGGCTTCTGGGACGATGTAACGGACAACCGGGCCAACAAGTTCGTCTATATCGGCGAGCTGTGCCGTTACCTGCTCAACGCAAAGCCCCACCCCAAGGAGCGTGCGCACGAGCTGGAAGCGGGCTTTGGCAACGGCATGCGCGGCGAGGTGTGGGTTCCCTTTGTCGAACGCTTCGGCGTGCCGGCCATTCACGAGTTTTACGGCTCGACCGAAGGCAATGTCTCCTTCCTCAATTTCGACGGAACGATCGGCGCGATCGGGCGCATGCCCAAATGGCTGGAGAAGCGCATTCCCATCGCCTTCGTGAAGTTCGACGTCGACAAGGAGGAACCGATCCGCGGTGCGGACGGCTTCTGCATCCGCACCGACGATGACGAGGTGGGTGAAGCGCTGGGCAAGATCGAGGATGGCGGCGCATCGGAGTTTGCCGGCTATCACGACAAGAAGGCGACCGAGGCGAAAATCCTCACCGACGTGTTCGAAAAGGGCGACCGCTGGTTCCGCACTGGCGACCTGCTGCGGCGCGATTCCGATGGCTATGTCTATTTCGTCGACCGGATCGGCGACACCTTCCGCTGGAAGGGCGAGAACGTCGCCACCAATGAAGTCAGCGATGCGGTATCCAAATACGCAGGCGTGGGTCTAGCCAATGTCTACGGTGTCGAAGTCCCGGGCACCGACGGGCGCGCCGGCATGGTGGCGCTGACCGTGGACGACAGCTTCAAGGTGGATGGCCTTGCGACTCACCTGCACGATCATCTGCCGCCTTACGCTGTGCCGCTATTCCTGCGCGTCCAGTCCGAAGCCGATACGACCGGGACAATGAAGTTTCGCAAGGTCGATCTGGTCAAGGAAGGCTTCAATACTTCCCAGATCAGCGATCCGGTGTGGTTCCTCGATCCCGAGGCCGGGACCTACGTCCCGCTCGAGAAGAACCAGCTGGAGCGCCTCAACGCGGGCAGCTACCGCCTGTAGCGCCCGCTCAGGCGACGAGGTCGGCCAGCCCGCTCTCCTCCAGGAGCTCGCGTACTTCTGCCTTCGCATCGTCGGACAAGTCGGCGAACCGCTGGCGCAGGGCCTGCAGGCATTTCACTTGGTAGCCGAAGGTACCCTGTTCATAGGGCAGCCCGTCCACCTCCATGCGGAAGGTCTTCTCCCCAGCCTCGGCAGCGCGCGCGTTGGCAAGCAGGAACGGCGCATAGACCCGCCCCGCTTCTGCCAGCAGCGCGCGGACTACGGGCGGGTAGCCCGATTCCCATTCGCCCTCCACACCCGAACAATCGTCCACATGGGAAAGCCAGCGGTAGGTGTAGGGGAAATCCGCACGCATCATCGCCTGTGCGGTCGGATCGACGCCGAGCTGCGAGAGCTGGCCAAAAATGCCGAACTCGGCAAGCGAGGGCCGCGTGCCGAACAGCCAGTAGCGCGTGGTCACATGCTGTTCGAGCGCTACGAGGGCGCGCCGCGTGGAGGCTTCGATCAGGGCGAAGTTTTCGCGCGTGCAGCCGACCAGCGCCATGCGCCCGACCTGCCGTTCGCGAAAGGTGGAGGCAAAGCGGTCGATGGCGTCCAGCCCCCCACCCTGGAACAGGTCGAAGGCGAGCCAGCGGCTCATCTGCTCCTGGTCGATATCCTCCAGCCAGCGATAGCCGAACATGGCCTTCGTCAGCCATTCGTCGGCGAAATCTTCCAGCAGGTGCGCGATGAAGGCCTGCGCGGGGTCGGCGGGCACGATTGATCGGTCGCCATGCCGTTCCTCCAGGTCGTAGATCAGCGGCGTGGAATCGTTGGCGAAGGCCCCGTCAGGGTATTCGAGAACCGGGATCACCGGCGCCTTCACATGCTCAAGTGCCGCGCGCGAGCTGGCGCCGACCGACCAGACATGCGGGATCCGGCGATACCGCAGGATAGCCCGCATCTTCATCGAATAGGGAGAGGCCAGCGCCCCGTGGAGAGTGTACACCATGCGTCTCCTACATCATCCGCGAGCGTTCGATTGCGGTGCCACCGGGAGGGAGCGTGAACACCATACCGTCCTCGCCAACCACGATCGGTCCATTGTAGCGGCTTTCCGCATCACCGAGAAAGGCCGGGTAGAGGTATCGCATCGGCAGCGGCGGGACGAGATGCGAGAGGACGAGCATCCGCGCCTCCGCAGCGCTGGCGCTCTCGGCCGCCTCTTCGGGCGAGGCGTGATAATCCTGGATATCGTGGAAAATCTTGGCGGCGTTGGTCTGGCCCCGTGCCTCCATGGCCGCGCGCATCTCCTCGACCATGGCCGGCTGGAGCGCGTCGTGGACGAGGATGTCGACGTCCTTGCAGGCCGCTTCCAGATTGGCCGACCTCGCCGCATCCCCGCTGATGCAAAGCGAGCGGCCCTTGTAGTCGAAGCGGTAGCCGACTGCCGGCCGCACCGGGTCGTGGTCAACAGCGAACGCGGTGACGCTCAGCCCGTCCTTCTCGAACACCGTTGCGCTCGCCCCCTCGAACGTGAAGGGCTGCGCTTCTCCGCCGCCACCGCTGGCCGGGACCACGCCCTCTCCGTGATGCGCGATGCGATAGGTGTCGTCGGTCGCATAGGCCGCGTTGAAGCCTTCGACGATGGCCTCGACACCGGTCGGACCATAGACCGGCAATGGCGCGGTGGCGGTGCCGCGCGTCCAGTGGAACAGCATCAGCGGGCCGAGCCCGTCGATATGGTCGGAATGGAAGTGGGTGAGGAACAGCCCGTCGAGATCTCCCGAGCTGATCCCCATCGTGTTGATTACCTCGTTTCCGCCCTCGCCAATGTCGACGGCGAAGACCTGGTCGCCCGCGATGACGATGTTGCAGGGCCCGGCGCGCTCGAGGTTCGGCATGGGCGAGCCCGTTCCGCATAGCCCGAGGTGCAGGCCATCGCCGAAATCGCCCAATCGATCCACGCCGACAGCTTGCGCGACCGCGCGTTCGAACAGCGCGTTTCCGATTGGCTTCTGGAAGGCGAACAGCGCAAGCGCGCCGAGGCCCAGAACGATCAGAACACCCAGACCGACTCGCTTCATGATACTCCTCCCCTTATGCAGGGTGTCATGGTGCGCGGCGCTTGGGAACCGCGAGCGACCGGATCGGGCAAAGCCGCTCCTCCTTGCGGCCAACCGCGCAGGCAGGCGGTTTCACCTGAAACCGGTTGATTTAGGACCTTGCGCGGCTATGGCCCGTTGCCAAGGAAACGAGAGGATACTCCATGCGTCAGGTTGACCATTTCATCGTTGGCGGAGCCGCTGGCTCGGCCGCGCGCACCCACAAGATCTGGAACCCGTCCACGGGCGAAGTGCAGGCCGAAGTCGGCCTTGGCGATGCCGCCCTGCTCGAACAGGCGGTTGCCGCAGCCAAGAAGGTGCAGCCCGAATGGGCCGCGACCAACCCGCAGAAGCGCGCCCGCGTGATGTTCGAGTTCAAGCGCCTCGTCGAAGCGAACAAGCAGGAGCTGGCCGAGCTGCTCGCCAGCGAGCACGGCAAGGTCGTCGACGACGCGCATGGCGATGTGCAGCGCGGGCTCGAGGTTATCGAGTTCGCCTGCGGCATCCCGCAGGCGCTGAAGGGCGAGTACACGCAGGGCGCAGGCCCCGGCATCGACGTCTATTCGATGCGCCAGCCGCTCGGCATCGGTGCGGGGATTACGCCCTTCAACTTCCCGGCCATGATCCCGATGTGGATGTTCGGCATGGCAATCGCGGCCGGCAACGCCTTCATCCTCAAGCCGTCGGAACGCGATCCCAGCGTGCCGGTGCGTCTTGCCGAACTGTTCCTCGAAGCGGGCGCGCCCGAAGGGCTGCTGCAGGTCGTCCACGGCGACAAGGAAATGGTCGATGCGATCCTCGACCATGAGGACATCGCCGCTGTCAGCTTCGTCGGCTCCTCCGACATCGCGCATTACGTCTACAAGCGCGGCGTTGCCGCCGGTAAGCGCGTCCAGGCCATGGGCGGCGCGAAGAACCACGGCATAGTCATGCCCGATGCCGACCTCGACCAGGTCGTGAACGATCTTGCCGGCGCCGCTTTCGGCTCGGCCGGCGAGCGCTGCATGGCGCTTCCCGTGGTTGTGCCTGTCGGCGAAAAGACCGCCGACGACCTGCGCGAAAAGCTGATCCCCGCGATCAATGCGCTGCGCGTGGGCGTCTCCACCGACAAGGACGCGCATTACGGCCCCGTCGTCACGCCCGAGCACAAGGCGCGTGTCGAAGGCTGGATCGACACGGCGGAAAAGGAAGGCGCCGAAGTCGTTATCGACGGGCGCGGCTTCAGCCTGCAGGGCCATGAGAAAGGCTTCTTTGTCGGCCCGACACTGCTCGACCGCGTGACCACCGACATGGAAAGCTACAAGGAAGAAATTTTCGGCCCGGTCCTCCAGATCGTGCGCGCCGCAGACTTCGAGGAGGCCGTGCGCCTGCCGAGCGAGCACCAGTATGGCAACGGCGTCGCCATCTTCACACGTAACGGCCACGCCGCCCGCGAATTCGCGCACCGCGTGAACGTCGGCATGGTCGGCATCAACGTGCCGATCCCCGTGCCGGTGAGCTACCACAGCTTCGGCGGCTGGAAGCGCTCCGGCTTCGGCGACATCGACCAGTACGGCATGGAAGGCTTGCGCTTCTGGACCAAGGCGAAGAAGGTAACCCAGCGCTGGCCCGATGGCGGCGGCGACGGTTCCAACGCCTTCGTCATCCCGACGATGGGGTAAGGCGCAGCGGAAGGGGAGAGAATGCGATGCTGAAGAGAACCCATTTCCTCCCCCTCGCGCTGCTGGCCGGCCTTGGGCTGTCCGCCTGCTCGCCGAGTGGCGGGGAGGCTGAAGAGCCGACAAGCGAACCTACGATGATGCCGGTCGAACCGGATGGCGGGATTGGCGATGGCGCCGGCCCGCCCCCGTTTGCGACCGCCGATACGATCCCCGAAGCCTTCCTTGGCGTGTGGGACTATGTCGAAGGCACCTGCGCGCCCGAATCCGACCTTCGCGTGGAAATCACGCCCAAGGCGATGCAATTCTACGAAAGCTATGGCGAGGTTACCTCCATCGAAGTCGAGGGACCCGACCGGATCACCGTGACGCTCGCGATGGCAGGCGAAGGCGAGACTTGGGAGATGGAGCGTGTGTTCACCCTGTCGGACAATGGAGAGACGCTGACGCCCACGTTCCCGGACGACGACCGGTTCGAACCGATGCCGCTCAAGAAGTGCGAATAGGGAGAGAGAATATGCGCATCCTGATACTTGCCGCCAGCGTACTGCCGCTTGCCGCCTGCGCGGGCTATTCCGAACCGGGGGATACCGCCGCAAACGCATCGCCCGACGCTGCGCTCGCCCAGTGCGACCCGGCACCCGTGCAATACCATATCGGCCACGACGCGACCGAGGGGATGGGCGCGGCGATCCTCAAGGAAAGCGGCGCCGAGGTCCTGCGCTGGGGTCCGCCCAATTCGGCCTGGACGATGGACTACCGCGTCAACCGCGTGAACGTGCGCTATGACGAGGCAATGAAGATCGTCGAGATCACCTGCGGGTGAGCACCCGCCGCCACGCCTTCACCGGCTCTCCGTACGAAAAGCAGTTCGGCTTTGCCCGCGCGGTGCGCGAGGGTAACCGTATCGTCGTCGCCGGGACCGGTCCGGTCGAGGACGATGGCTCGTCAACCAAGGGCGATGCCGCCGCGCAGGCCGAACGCTGCTTCGTTCTGATCCTGCGCGCCATAGAGGAGCTTGGCGGCAGCGCGAAGGACGTGGTGCGCACCCGAATGCTGCTGACAGACTTCGAGGACCAGGACGCGGTTGGCGCGGTGCATGCGCGCTTTTTCGGCGAGGCCAGCCCTGCCGCAACAATGGCAGGCGTGGCCTGGCTCTGCCGCAAGGAATGGAAGGTCGAGATCGAGGCGGAAGCAATCGTTAGCAGCTGACCCTCGCTGCCCCTTCCCTAGCGTCACCAGCACGGCTAGAGCGCGCGACATGACTACGAATGCAGGACAATTCCAGCTCACTGAAGAACAGCTCGCGATCCAGGAGATGGCGCAGCGCTTCACCGCCGACAATATCACCCCCTTTGCGGGCGAATGGGACGAAAAATCGCACTTCCCCATCGACGTGATCAAGCAGAGCGCCGAGCTCGGCTTCGGCGCGATCTACGTGTCCGAAGAATCGGGCGGCATCGGCCTCGGACGCCTCGAGGCTGCGCTGATCATGGAAGCCATGGCCTATGGCTGCGCGGCCACCAGCTCGTTCATTTCGATCCACAACATGGCCGCATGGATGATCGACCGCTTCGCCGGCGAGCAGCTGAAGGCGAAATACCTTCCCGATCTCGTGACGATGGAAAAGGTCGCCAGCTATGCGCTGACCGAGCCCGGCAGCGGTTCGGACGCGGCGGGCCTCAAGACCACTGCCAAGCTAGATGGCGACCATTATGTTCTGAACGGCACCAAG
Organism: Qipengyuania flava; assembly: GCF_019448255.1. Lineage (NCBI taxonomy): Bacteria > Pseudomonadati > Pseudomonadota > Alphaproteobacteria > Sphingomonadales > Erythrobacteraceae > Qipengyuania > Qipengyuania flava. Next base: position 703,185 of record NZ_CP080410.1, on the reverse strand, counting down.
CAGTTCATTTCCGGAAGTGGCTTCAACGACGTCTACGTCACCATGGTCCGCACCGGCGAGCACAAGACCAAGGGCATCACCTGCCTCGTCATCGACAAGGACACCCCCGGCGTCTCCTTCGGCAAGCCGGAAAAGAAGCTCGGCTGGAACGCCAGCCCGACCGCGCAGCTGATCTTCGAAGACGCGCGCGTGCCGGTATCGAACCGCGTCGGCCCCGAAGGCGACGGCTTCCGCTACGCCATGATGGGCCTCGACGGCGGGCGCCTGAACATCGGCGCCTGTTCGCTGGGCGGCGCGCAGCGCTGCCTCGACGAGGCGGTGAAGTACACCAAGGAGCGCCAGCAGTTCGGCCAGCCGATCGCCGATTTCCAGAACACCCAGTTCATGCTCGCCGACATGGCGACCGAGCTGGAGGCGGCGCGCGCGCTGCTTTACCTCGCAGCGGCCAAGGTCACCGACAACGCGCCCGACAAGAGCAAGTTCTCTGCCATGGCCAAACGGTTGGCGACCGACAGCGGCAGCAATGTGGTCAACAACGCGCTGCAGCTCTTCGGCGGCTACGGCTATCTGAAGGAATACCCGATCGAGCGCTTCTGGCGCGACCTTCGCGTCCACTCGATCCTCGAAGGGACCAACCAGGTGATGCGCATGATCGTGGGCCGGGAGATGCTCCGCCAATGACCGACGACATCCTGATCCACCGCCATGGCCGCGTCGGCCATATCTCGCTCAATCGTCCCAAGGCGCTGCATGCGCTGACGCTCGACATGTGCCACGCGATGAGTGCGGCGCTCACCGAATGGGCCGAGGACGAGGAAATCGAGGCCGTCATCCTCGACCATGCCGAAGGACGCGGTTTCTGTGCCGGGGGCGACATCAATCTGCTGCGCCATTCGGCCCTGAACGATGGGGGGACTAGCGGGCGCAAGTTCTTCCACGACGAGTACCAGCTCAACCACCAGATGATGACCTACGAAAAGCCGATCGTGGCTTTCATGGACGGCATCACCATGGGCGGCGGCGTGGGCATAGCGCTCCCATGTAAGTACCGCGTCGCGACCGAGAACACGCGTTTTGCCATGCCCGAAACCGGCATCGGCCTGTTCCCCGACGTGGGCGGCGGCTGGCATCTCTCGCGCCTCGGCGGGCGGCTCGGCCAGTTTCTCGCGCTCACCGGCGCGCGGCTCGACGGGGCGGAATGCTTGTGGGCCGGGATCGCCACACACTACCTGCCGTGCGAGATGATTGCCGACGCCAAGGCGCGCATCATCGAAAAGCCCACCCGCATCCCCGGCGTGCTGTCCGAAATGGTCGGCACCCCGCCCAAGGCGCGGATCGAGGGCAATGCGGACAAGATCCGCAAGCACTTCGCCTCCGATAGCTACGAGGACATCCTCGCCAGCCTCGAACAGGCGGCCGAGGACGGCGACGAATGGGCGATCAAGGAGCGTGACACGCTCGGCACCAAGAGCCCCCAGACTTGCAAGGTCGCGCTGCGCCAGCTGGCGACCAGCGAGGGCCTCGACAGCTTTGCCGACAACATGGTCATGGAATACCGCATCGCCAGCCGCGTGCTGACCCGCCCCGATTTTGCCGAGGGCGTGCGCGCGGTGATCGTGGACAAGACGAACGATCCCAAATGGGATCCGGCCACCCCCGAGGGCGTGAGCGAGGACCTGCTCGACCAGATCTTTGCCCCGCTGCCCGCCGATGAGGAATGGAAACCCCTATGAGCTTCGAAACGATAACCGTCGAACAGCGCGATGCCGTCACGCTGATCACCCTCAATCGCCCCAAGGCGCTGAACGCGCTCAACAGCAAGGTGCTGGAGGAGCTGATCGAGGCCTTTGCCGCCTACCAGGCCGACAGCAGCCAGCTGTGCGCCGTCCTCACCGGTTCGGGCGACAAGGCCTTTGCAGCCGGTGCCGACATCAAGGAAATGAGCGAGAAGGCGGCGGCCGACTTCTACCTCGATGATTTCTTCAGCCCGTGGACGAGCGAGATCGTCAAAAAGACCCGCAAGCCGTGGATCGCCGCGGTGAATGGCTTCGCACTGGGCGGCGGGTGCGAGCTTGCGATGATGGCAGACTTCATCATCGCCTCGGAGAACGCCAAGTTCGGCCAGCCCGAAATCAACCTCGGCGTCGCGCCCGGCATGGGCGGCAGCCAGCGCCTCACGAAGGCTATCGGCAAGTCGAAGGCCATGGAAATGTGCCTGACCGGCCGCATGATGGGCGCCGAGGAAGCCGAGCGCGCCAACCTCGTCGCACGCGTCGTGCCGCATGACACGCTGGTCGATGAAGCCATGAAGACCGCTGCGACCATCGCGAGCAAGCCTCCGATGGCCGCCATCGCGAACAAGGAAATGGTCAATGCTGCTTTCGAAACCAGCCTCGACCAGGGCCTGATCATCGAACGCCGCATCTTCCAGATCCTCACTGCGAGCGAGGACAAGAAGGAAGGCATGGCCGCCTTCGTCGAAAAGCGCGAAGGGACCTGGAAGGGGCGCTGATCACGTGGAGCTGCCCCCTCTCTTCCTCGAGAGCGTTGCGGGCGCCTTTGCTGTGTTTGGCATCCTGATGGGCTTCGCAACGCGGCTAGGAGTGATCTTGACCGCCAGCGTCGTCACAGTCTTCGTGTTCGTAGGAGTCCTCGTCCTGTCGTTCCTTTACGGACAGCCGGACGGGGTCCTCGTGATCCTCGCTGCCATGCTCAGCGCCTATTGCGGCCTTACTTATCTCGTCGGAGCCGCAGCTGCTCGCTTCCTGAAGAATCGGAGTAAGACATGAAAATCGCCTTCATCGGTCTCGGCAACATGGGCGGCGGGATGGCCGCGAACCTCGTCAAGGCGGGGCACGAGGTGAACGCCTTCGACCTCTCGCCCGACGCGCGCGGCTCGGCCGAAAGCGGCGGCTGCGACGCCTATGACGACGCCAAGCGCGCCTGCGAGGGCGTCGACGCGGTCGTCACCATGCTGCCCAACGGCGCCATCGTGAAATCGGTCTACGAAGGCGATGTGTTTGGCCACGCGCCCGAAGGGGCAATCCTGCTCGACTGTTCGACAATCGACGTCGCCACGGCCAAGGAACTGGCCCAAAGCGCAAACGCGAAGGGATACGACATGGTCGATGCGCCGGTTTCCGGCGGCATTGCGGCGGCGACGGGCGGTACGCTCACCTTCATGGTCGGCGGGACCGAGAAGGCCTTCGCCCGCGCCGAAGAAGTGCTGCAGGCGATGGGCAAGGCGGTGATCCACGCAGGTGACGCGGGCGCAGGCCAGACGGCCAAGATCTGCAACAACATGCTGCTCGCGATCAGCATGATCGGCACGGCGGAAGCGATGAACATGGCCGAAAAACTCGGCCTCGACCCGCAGAAGTTCTACGAGATTTCCAGCCAGTCCTCGGGCTATTGCTGGTCCTTGAACGCCTATACGCCCATGCCCGGTGTCGGCGTGCAGAGCCCGGCGGACAACGACTACAAGGGCGGTTTCGCGACCGCGCTGATGCTAAAGGACCTTCGCCTCGCGATGGAAGCGGCGGAAACCGCCGGCACCAAGACCCCGCTCGGCGCCCACGCGCGCGAGCTCTACGAAGCCTTCGCCGAGGAGAACGGCGGGCTCGATTTCTCGGCGATTATCAAGAGTCTGTAGGAAAAGGGTGGTACCGCAACCCTACCGAATTGGGCGACTGGCCGAAAGGCTCGAGGCAGTGCCGCGGTACCGGGTTCTAGGTAACCCGCAAATCCTTACCCGTCGCCTGACCAAATCTGGATAATTCGGGGATTATTGCCCGATCTCGTCGAGAATCCTGTCGAGCCAGGCACGCGGCGCCTGCCGCCTCCCGATGTCGGCGACGAATTCCTGCCCGCGCGCCACGCTGCGCAACCGGCTACCACGCAGCCAACGGTCAGCGCGGTCGTGATAGGTGAGGCCGCCGGGTTTCAGCCAGTCGGGCCTCTTCCAGAGCGATGGCGGTCCTTCCGGGACGGTCAGGCGCAGCGCATCGCTCGCCCGCGCCGCCTGCCGTCCTTCGCCTGCGTAAACAGCATCGTTGCTTGCATGCAGAGCCAACGCATGCGGGTGATCCGCGTCGAGCAGCACCTGAGGGATATTATCGGCCAGATGCGCGATCGTCTCGACCTTCAGATAGCCGAAGATGCGGTGGTGCGGCGCCTCGCCTTCTTCGCGGAACAACCCGAAGAACAGGAAGACATCACCGATCCCCACGCCCTGGTTCTCAAGATGCGTCTGCGCGGCGCCGCACTGGCCGAAGAGGCACGTGCCGTCCGCCCGGAACATGGGGTCGTGGTGGCACAGGTCGTTGGCGCCAAGCTTGCCGCGGCTCGCTCGGCCGGCGTGGTCGCCAAGGCCGAGATCGCCATAGGTCGTGCGCGAGGCAGCACCGGCCGGGATCGGCAGGCTCAACGGGCGTCCATCGACAATCGGCGACGGGCCGCCACCGGCTGCGCTGTCGAACCCCTTGCGAGAGAAGATAATCCGCATGACCGCCCGCCTGCACGAGACGCCAAACCGTGACAAGCGCCCCAATCGCGCCTATCTGCGCGGCCATGAGCAGCGAAAACAATGGCAAGGTGACGGCCCTCATCATGGCGGGCAAGCGGTCGGGCATCCACGATCCGCTCGCAGAGCGCGCCGGCGTGGCGCAGAAATGCGTCGTTCCCGTGGGCGGCATGCCCATGATCGAGCGTGTCGTGATGAATGTCGCGAAGAGCCCGCGTATCGGCGAAATCCGCGTCGTCGCGCACGAGCCGGAGGAGATCGCGGCGATTCCCTCGATTGCGAAACTGGTCGAGGAAGGCCGCCTTGTCTTCAAGCCGGGCGCCTTCAACCTGGTCGACAGCGTGTTCGCAGGGGCCGAGGGTTCGAGCTATCCCATCATGATCACCACGGCCGACAACTGCCTGTGGCTGCCGGAAGATTTCACCGAGTTTGCCGACAACGCCATCGCCAGCAAGGCGGGCGCTGCCGCGGCCCTTGCCCGAAAGGAAGACGTGATCGCCGCCGACCCGCAGGGCCAGGCCAAGTTCTACGAGTTTTCCGACGGCGGCTATTCCAACTGCAACGCCTACTGGATCGGCGATGCCAAGGCGCTTTCGGCGGCTGAAATCATGCGCGGTGGCGGCCAGTTCGTGAAGTTCCCGAGCCGTATCGCCAAGGCCTTCGGCGTGATGAACCTCATCCGCTTCTATCTCGGCTGGGGCACGAAGGAGAAGCTGTTCGCTCAGGTCTCGCGCCGTTTCGGCTTCGAGCTGAAACCGCTGGTGATGAGCAATGGATACTGCGCGATCGACGTCGACAACGAACGCACCTTCGAGGTGACGGAAAAGTTGCTGGCCAAGCGCCTCGCCACCGCCTGACACAAGGGCGTATGCCGTGAACCGCCTGATGCGCAATATCGGCTGGCTCCTGACGGGGCGCGGCGTCAACGCGGTGCTGAGCCTCGTCTACCTGGCGCTCGCCACGCGCACGCTCGGGCTCGACAACTTCGGCTATTTCGCGATCATTCTTGCGCTTGGCCAGACGGTTACGGGCCTTGCGAACTTCCAGACATGGCAGTTCGTCGTGCGCTGGGGCGCGGGCGACGAAGGCCCTGCCGACGCCACCGGCTTTGCCATCGCGCTCGACATGCTGTCGGTCGTGCTGGGGCTGGTGCTGGCCGCGGGCCTCGTGCTGAGCGCGCCCTACTGGCTGCCGCTTCCGCCCGAGCTTCTGCCTGTCGCCTTCGGCTACTGCGTAATCACCCTCATCTCCATCCGCACGACGCCGACCGGCCTCTTGCGCCTGCGCTTTGCCTATGCCCGCGCAACGGCGGCGGAGGCGGTGCAGCCCATCGTACGCGCAGTGGGGGCCGGCATTGCGGCGGTCGCCATGCCGACAGTCACCGGCTTCGTCCTTGCATGGGCCGCCGCCGAAGTCTTTGTCGCCGCCTCGCTGTGGATTGCGGCCGGGCGGATGGAAAAGATCGACTTCTCGCGAATTAGCCTGCGCCACATTCCCAGCGCCCATCCCGGCGCCTGGCGCTTCGTGTGGTCGACGAACATGACCGGCAGCCTCAACGTCGGGGCCAAGCAGGTGCTTATCCTGCTGGTGGGCGCAATCGGCGGCGAAACCGCAGCTGGCGGTTTCCGCGTTGCCAGCCAGCTTGGCCAGGCGCTGGTCAGCCTCGCACAGACGGTATCGAAAGCCATCTATCCCGAGCTGGTCCACGCGAAGGACACAGCCCACGACATGGCGCGCCGGATGGCGAACATCGCGCTTATTGCCGGCGTGCTCGCCGTTCTCATGACCCTGTTCTTCGGGCGTCCGGCCATCGCGCTGATCGCGGGGCCCGAGTTCCGCGTCTACTGGACCATGGTCATCCTCGCGATTGCCGGCGCGATCGAGCTGGTCGGGGCAAGCCTTGAAAGCCTGCTGGTCAGCGCCGGCCGCGCCGGAACCGCCTTTGTCATCCGTGCCGTCCCCACCCTCCTTGGCCTTGCCCTGCTCGACGTTGCCATGGGCTGGAACGGGACCAAGGGTGCCGCCTTCACCGTCCTTGGATCCTCGGCCCTGTCGGTGGTGGGCTTCTGGGTCGCGATCATTTCGCTTTCGCAGATCACGATCACGGTGAAGCCCAAGCCGGAGCTGCCGCCCAAGAGCTAGCGTATGCCGAGCGCTTCGGCCTGCATCCTGAGGCGCGGGGCTGCAGCAGGGTTCGCGGCGACCGCATCGGCGAGCGCCTTGCGCGCACGATCGGGCTGGCCGAGCGTCATGCGCGATCGCATCAGCATCACCCAGCCATCGACATTGCTTGGGTCGGCCACAAGCTTGCTTTCCAGGCTCGCGACCATGCCTTCGGCCATCTGGCGCTGCTCGCCGGGCGCCATCGAGGCAGCGGCGGCGACCTGTTCGGCCGATGGTCCCGGTATGGCGTCACCTGCCCCAAATGCGCCGCCCGGAGCGGCAGGCGCCTGCACGCTGCGCGCAGCCATTGCGCGCTCCAGCCGCGATGACACATCGATACCGTTTATCGTGGCTACCTGTTCGATGGTTCGCGCAAGGTCGCTCTCCCACGGCGCGCCGGGGGGCGTGTCTTCCATAAGATCGAGCCATGCGCCAAGCGCGCCGTCATGATCCCCGTCGAGATCGCGTTTCACAGCGAGGAAATAGCGGGCCCGCGGATCGGCCGGATCGAGCTCCACGGCCTTGCGAAACGCAGCGAGGGCGTCGGGCGGTAAGGGATCGCGCTGGCTGGCCATCACGAGCGCTTCGCCCAGCGCCGACCACAAGACGGCTTCCTCCGGGTCGAGGCGCGCCGCTTCGCGATAGGCCGCCGCAGCAGCAGTGAACTCGCCGCGTTCGAAACGCGCAAAGGCCAGTTCCTGCCAGGCAGCGACATCGGCCGGCTGCTCGCCCACCCGCTCTTCGAGAACCGCGATGGGATCAGCGGTCTCCCCTGCCGTTTCCTCCACCTCGCCATCCTGGAACGCGCGGTAGCCAAGCGCTGCTAGAACGGCAGCCAGGCCGAGGCCGAACAGGATTTTTCCGCCGCCAGGTCGCTTCGCGCTCGTGTCTTCGACCATCACCTTCTCCTCCCTGACTGCATGGCTATCGGCACGGATCGGGACTGGCAATTGCCTCTCGGCGCGTTTCGCCTATGATGCCCCTAGCGATAACAAGAACAATGGGTTCGCAAGCCTCCGGGGGGGGACTGCGGTTTGGCGGAGAAAGTTCGCGTTGCTATTGTCGGATCCGGCCCAGCCGGGCTGAGCGCTGCTGCCCATGCGGCAGCAAAGGGCATGAGCCATGTCCTCCTCGAGAAGACCGACCACCTTTCCGATACAATCTACAAGTACCAGAAGGGCAAGCATGTCATGGCGACGCCCTCCAACCTGGTGCTGCGCAGCGATCTCGATTTCGACGCCGGCAAGCGCGAGGCGATTCTCGAGACCTGGGACCGCCAGGTCGCCGAGGGCAAGGTCACCGTAAAGACCAACGCCGAAGTCACCGGTATTTCGGGGCAGGCCGGGTCTTTCACGCTGACCTTGAAGGATGGCTCCACAGTCGAGGCCGAATCGGTGGTTATGGCCATCGGCACGCAGGGCAATCCCAACCTCCTGAAACTGCCCGGCGCGGAGCTGCCCCACGTCCAGTACCAGCTCGACGATCCTACCGAATATGTGGACGAGCACATCACCGTCATCGGTTCGGGCGATGCGGGAATCGAGAACGCCCTCGGGCTCGCGGCCGATGAGGCGCAGGGCAACCGTGTCACCATCCTCAACCGCCGCGCCGATTTCGCGCGCGCTAAGGGGGCAAACGTCAAGCTTCTCGAAGAGGCCGAAGCGGACGGGCGGATTTCGGTGCGGCGCGAGACCAGTCCGGTCGAGATTCGCGACGGGGAGATTGTGCTGGAAACCCGCGACGGGCAGGAGACAATCCGCTGCGACCGGATCATCGCGCGCACCGGATCGCAGCCACCGCGCGCATTTGTCGAGGAATGCGGTGTCGAGTTCTCCAGCGAAGACCGCGCGGCCTTTCCCAAGCTCAGTCCGAGCTTCGAAACGACCCAGGCGGGAATCCATGTGATCGGTGCCCTGGCCGGTTATCCGCTGATCAAGCACTGCATGAACCAGGGCTATGACGTCATCGAATTCCTGGACGGCAATACCGAGCTCAAGCCCGCCGATGAGCCGATCCTGGCGGAAAAATTCGCAGGGTTGCCAGGCAACCGGTCGGTGGACGAATGGCTCCACACCTTCGCGAGCGAAGTCACGATCCTGCGCGAGTTGAGCCCGCTGCAGCTTCGCGAGCTGATGCTCGACAGCACGGTGCACGCCTTCGACCGCGGCGAGGAGATTTTTGCGCGCAACGAGCCCGGCTCCTCGATGTTCGCCATTGCCGAGGGATCGGTTCTGGTCGAGGTCGACGAACACGACAGCTCGGTGACCGTGCCGATCGAAACCGGTTCGATCTTCGGCGAAGTGGGCCTGATCTCCGGCCGCAAGCGCGGCTCGACCGTGCGCGCCGCTGAAAAAACGGTGGCGGTCGAATTCTCCCGGCTCGCGGCGCTCAAGCTCCTGGCGACGGCGCCATCGGCCAACCGGGCAGTGAACCGGATCTCGATCGAACGGCAGATCCTCCAGATTTTCGGTTCGGGGCTGGTCCCCCAGGACGTCGCGGAGCTGGTTGAATCCTCCGAAGTGGTCTCGGTACCGGCGGGCGAGGTCGTCATCGAGGAGGGGGCCGACGACAAGGACATCTTCATCGTGCGGGTCGGTTCGATGGTGGTGGAGAAGAACCTCGGCGGAAAGCCGGTGTTCCTGTCCTACCTACCCGCAGGCTCCTATTTCGGCGAGATGGCCGTCATCGACGGGTCGAAACGGACCGCGAGCGTGCGCGCCGCCATCAAGAGCGAAGTCATCCGGATACCCGGCGACGCGTTCAATCAGCTGCTCGATTCAAAGCCAGAGATCCGGGAAGACGCGCTGAAGGCCATGGCGGCCCGGCGCGAAATCAACGATTTCGTCGAAAGCCGCAAATCGAGCTTTGGCGGCGCGGTCGACATGTATTCCCAGACCGCCCAGTTCCTGGTTGACAACGGCCTTGGCGAGGCCACCGATGTCCTTCTGATCGACGAAAAGCTCTGCGTAGGCTGCGACAATTGCGAGAAGGCCTGCGCCGACAGCCACGATGGTCTGAGCCGCCTCGACCGCGAAGCGGGCAAGACCTACGCGCATCTCCACGTGCCCACCTCTTGCCGCCACTGCGAGCATCCACATTGCATGGCCGATTGCCCGCCGAATGCGATCAAGCGCGGCCCAGACGGCGAGGTCGTGATCGACGAGACCTGCATCGGCTGCGGCAACTGCCAGAGAAATTGCCCCTATGGCGTCATCCGGATGGACGCCAAGCCGCCGGAAAAGCCGGGCCTCTTCAGCTGGCTCCTGTTCGGCCGCGGACCGGGGCCGGGCGAAGCGAGCTATGCCTGGCGCAAGAGCAAGGCGGCAGAAGCAGGCGAAACGGCAAAGCTCGCCATCAAGTGTGACATGTGCAGCGGTATCGACGGCGGACCGGCCTGCGTGCGGGCGTGCCCTACGGGCGCCGCCATCCGCGTCAGTCCCGAGCGCTTCCTTACCGTTGCCCGTCTCGAAGAGGAGGTCGACTGATGGCCTCGCTCTTCTCGCACGATCAGGACGATGACTTCGCCGAGATCGAGGCCCGGCGCTCGGCCGACCATGAAGGCTTCCTTGCGCATCGCAGCTATTACTGGGCCAAGGCGGCCGCCGTCATCGGCCTGTTCGTGGTGGTGACCTACCTGCTCGTCGATGTCGAACCGCGGCATAATGGCGGGAGCTGGTATGGCTACACGCTGGGCACCATCGGCGCGGGTCTGATCGTCTGGCTGGCTTGGCTCGGCATTCGCAAACGCCGCGCCACTCCAGGCAGCTGGAGCCTGAAGGCCTGGACCAGCGCGCATGTCTATCTCGGTCTTTCGCTGACTGTCATCGGCACCATGCACACCGGCTTCCAGCTCGGCTGGAACGTCCATACGCTGGCCTGGGTGCTGATGATGCTGGTCATCATCTCGGGCGCCTATGGCATTACGGTCTATGCCACCCTGCCGCAGACCCTGTCCGAAAACCGTCGCGAGATGACCCGAGAGCAGATGCTCGAAAGCCTTGCGGCGATCGACAAGCAGCTTGAAACCGCCGCGCAGCCGCTGTCACGCGAGGACACCGATGTGGTGGTTGCCGCGCTGGAGCAGGACGTTTTCAAAACGGGGCTGATTGCACGTTTTCGCGGTCCCGGCGCGGGCGATGCCACGCGCCGCGCGCTCGCCCACATTTCGGCCAGCCGCGCCTATGACGCAGTCGGCGAGGACGCCGCCCAGCAGAAGGTGCGCTCGCTGCTCGGAAAACGAGCGGCCCAGATCGACCAAATCCGCCGCCAGATGCAGACCAAGGCCATGCTCGAAATCTGGCTCTACATCCACGTCCCCTTGACGATCGCCCTCTTGGCAGCGCTCTCCGCGCACATCGTCAGCGTGTTCTATTACTGGTGAGGAGCAAGACTTGACCTTCCTCATCCGCACGATCGATCACACCGCCACCGGGCGCGAAATCCTGCGCGAACGGTCCGTGGACGGCGACACGCTGACCATCGGCCGGGCCACCAGCAACGATATCGTCGTGCCCGATCTCGCGGTCGAACAGCACCATGTCAAAGTCGAGGAAACCGACCGCGGACGTCTCGAAATGAGCGCTGCGTCAAACCGCGATTTCACGTTCGATGGGTCGAAGCGCACGTCGGTCACCTTCGATCCGGCGAAGGGAGGCGCGCTGCTGCTCGGCGTCTACACCCTCGCCTTCTCACGCGAGAGCGACGGACAGGTCCTCGTAAGCGTCACGCGCGAAGAGAAGGAATTCGGAAACCGCGATGCCGTGCGCGGCTTCGACCTCGCCTCCGCCATGCCGAGCAAGCGGGTCGCGGCGTGGATCGGGGTGCTCGTCATACTCGGCGCGTTCCTCGTGGTCCCGATCTGGACCAACCTGACCCGCGAGGAGAAGCAGCCCGGTGCCTACGACGCAGACCAGGTCATGTGGGACGCGAGCTGGAGCACGGGCAAGCTCAGCAAGGCCCATCACGCTCTCGAACAGAATTGCGAGGCATGCCACGTCGAGCCCTTCGTGTCGGTTCGCGACGAGACCTGCCTGACGTGCCACAAGGATATCGGCGACCACGCCGGGCGTGATCGCCTCGCCATCTCGCGCGGCCCCTTCCCCACCGGCGATGCGCTGCTGTGGCAAGTCGCGGACGCCTTTGGCAAGGAAGGCCCGGAGGCTTGCACCACCTGCCACACCGAGCACGAAGGCGCTGGGCGCATGGAGCCAGCCGCGCAGCAATTCTGCTCCAGCTGCCATCTCGACATGGACACTCGCCTCACCGACACCGCGCTCGGCAACGCGCACGACTTTGGCACCCACCATCCCGAACTGCAGGCGCTGGTGCATCACACGCTTGGCGAAGGCGAGACGAAGAGAGTAACCCTCGACGGCAAGGCGCGCGAAGAGCACGGCCTGCGCTTCCCCCATGACATGCACCTGTCCAAGACCAACGGAGTCGCCCGGATGGCGGGTAACCTTCCCGATTACGGCGAAGCGCTGGTCTGTTCCGACTGCCACCGCCCGACCGACGACCGCAACGGCTTCCTGCCCGTTGAGATGGAGAGCGATTGCGAAAGCTGCCACAGCCTTGTCTACGACAAGGTCGGGTCGACCTTCCGCAGCCTGCGCCATGGCGACGTTGCCGCCATGCGGGCCGATCTGATCGCCATGGACCGCGCGCCGCGCTCGCCTATCACCAGCGGGCTAAGACGACCGGGCGAATTCAAGCGCGGCGGGCGCTATTTCCTCGAGTTCGGCAGGCCGACCCAGAACTACATCGGCATTACCCGCGCACTGTCGGAAGGCGGTGTTTGCGGCGAATGCCATGTGCCCACGACCGTTGGCGGGGAGGCCACGGTCATGCCGGTCTTCCAGCGCAGCAGCTATTTCCTCAACGGGCGCTTCGACCACGAGGCGCATGAGCAGGAAGACTGCACCAGCTGCCACGCCGCCGACACATCGAGCAGCGCGCGCGACGTCATCTTGCCGACGCTCGCCACCTGCCGCGAATGCCATCAGGGCGCCGAAGCGATCGAGGCCGACGTCCCCTCGACATGCGCGATGTGCCACAGCTACCATCCCCCGACCTTCCAGCGGCGTGAGGACGCCCCGGTCGAAGAACAGGCCGAGCGCGTCGTCCGCCTGTCGTCCCGGCGAAAGGGGACCGAATGACCGGCCGACAGGAGCCCAGAGGAGAGCCGCCTTGCTGATCGCCCAGATCACCGACATCCACATCGGCTTTGATCCCGATGCGCGTCCGGAAGAGCTCAACCGGATCCGTTTCCGGCAGGTTCTCGACCGTTTCGAGAAGGCGCCGCACACGCTCGATTTCCTGCTGCTATCGGGTGACCTTACCGATCACGGCGACCAGGATAGCTTCGAGAAGATCGCCGCCATCCTCTCCGATTTTCCCTGCCCTGTGCTTCCGCTGGTCGGGAATCACGACACCCGCGAAGAGCTGCGCAAGGCCTTTCCCGGCACGCCGGACGATGGGACGGGGTTCCTCCACTACGTTATCGAGCGCGATGGCCTGCGCATCATCTGCCTCGATACCTTCGAAGAAGGACGCCACGGCGGCGCCTTCTGCGAGCAGCGGCGCGACTGGCTGCGTGCGCAGCTTGAAGACGGTCAGGGGCGGCCCTGCGTTATCTTCATGCACCACCCACCCATTGTCAGCGGGATAGACTGGATGGATCCGGCCGCGGACGAACAGTGGATCACCCACTTTGCCGAAGCGGTAGAGGGTCACGAGAATGCGATCCGGGGCATCCACTGCGGGCACTTGCACCGGCGGGTAAGCGCATGCTTTCGCGGCATCCCGCTGGGCATCACGCCCTCGGTCGCACCGCTGGTGGCGCTCGACCTGCGCCCCGTCGATGAGAACCGGGCCGACAACCGTGCGCTTATCACGACCGAACCGCCCAGTTACGCGCTGCATTACTGGAACGGGCAGGACCTGATCACGCATTACGAGAGCTGCGGCGATTGGGACGTGCTGGCCTATTACGGGGAGCACCTGAAGCCCATGATCCGGGAAATGAAGCAAGAGCGCCGCTAGGGCCTAGTCACCGCCCATCGCCGCCCGGCTGCGGTCCAGCCAGGGGCCGCTACCCCCGACCCACGCGCTCATGTCCGGCTCGTCCGAGACCTTCCAGGGCACACCTGCGCGCGTGAGGAACAGCCTTTCCATTTCGGCGCGGTTGAAGGGCCGCGAACCGAGCCGGCCGAACACAGCCATCTGCCCGCCGGTCTCGTCCACCCCGCGATCCCGGTCGAGCCCCTTGCTGAGCGACAGGGCAGCGCCCTTGGTCTTGGCCCAGGCGATGAGTTCGGGCTTGGGCGCAGGGCTGAAGCCGTAGAAATTGGGCTGGCTGTCCGGCGTCGTCAGTTGCAGCACCTTGAGCCCGTTTCGTCCATCGGCGACATAGGCGAAGAGCGTCGCGTTGGTTGAGCCGACGATCACGTCCTCGGCATCGTTCAGAGCGCCATCGAGCGTCACGCGCTGGTAGACCTTTGGAGACAGCGGGCGGGTCACATCGAGGATCACCAGCCCGTCCTGCTTGGCCGCCACATAGGCATAGGTGCGCGCGACATAGACCCGCCGCGCATCGGCCAACGGCACGGTCGCCTGAGGCACGGCAACGGGCTCTCGCATATCGGTGACATCGAACAGCTTCACGCCGTCCGCGTCGGTGACCCAGAGGTAGCGGAACTGGATTGTCGAAGCGCGAGCATCGGCCAGCAGGCGCACCGACGTCAGCTGCGGATCCAGCGGATTGGCAAGGTCGATGGTGACGAGACCGGCCGTGGCCGTGACATAGGCGATGTCGCCGGCAAGCGTTATGTGCCGCGCGCCATCGAGCACGCCGTCGGGGTTCCACGCCTTGCTGCCATCGGCAAAGCGCGAGCGCTTCAGCTTGTTGTTGCGAAACTCGCCGTCGGCCATCGTCTCGACATTGACCAGCACGAGGCCTTCGACTGCATCGGTGATCACCGCGTAATCGTAGATCGGCTTCATCGGCTGTTCCTGGTTGACCTGCAGCAGGGTCATCGCCGTGCCGTCTTCGTTGAAGACCGGGTTCCCCTCGGCATCGTTCACCGGAGTCGCGGCCATGGCCTTGTTGCGGTCTGGCCGCACCGGCTGGTTGGTGGCGAGCGCCATGCAAGTGGCGTTCTTCGTCTTCACCCGCGTGTCGTGCCCCATGGCGCTGAAGGGAGCGGTGAGGATGCGTTCGGAGACGCCCTTGTTGGCAATCGATGCCACATCGTAGACGCGGAAGCCGCCTTTCCCTTCGGCGACGAACATGTATTCGCCGCGCAGCTGCAGGCAGCCGACGCCGTCGCGCGTGCCCTCGTGCACATTGGCGAACTGTTCGAAGGCCTTGGTCTCGCCGCTGACGTCCCCATCGAAGGTCTTGCCACGCACCCAGTCCTTGAGCTCACGGTCGTTGTCCTCGACGTGCATGCGCCAGTAGTCGGGGTAGGCGTAGCGGTGGAGGTAGCTGCCCAGCACCGCCTGCGGCTCGTCCCATTCGGTCACGCGCACCGCCTCGAAGCCAGTGTCGAGGCCGACCCAGGCGTTGAGGCCGACGAAGTTCACGAAATTGGTGCCGAGCAGCAGCAGCTGGCTCATGATCGCATTGTTGTCTTCCGCGGCCGAGAGATGGCAGTCGCTGCAAGTCTTGGTCTCGGTCAAGCGGACGGTGTGCGGGAAGTGCGGCGCGAAGGCCTGGCTCGAATAGCCGCTCGCCGCGACCGGCGGCTGCTGCACATAGATGCGTTCGCGGTTGATGTTGGTCGAAGACAGCACCAGCGCGCTGGTTGAACGGATCGGGGCGACCTGGTTGCCCTTGGTCGTCTGGTGGCGGCCGAGCTGGAACATCTGGTCGCGCGCGACCTGCGGATTGTAGGTGGCGAAATTGCGCGTTTCCTCGCTGCCGTAGTGGTGCGACTTGGTCTTCCAGTTGGCCTCGATCGGCAGGTGGCACCCGCCGCAGCTGGTGGTCCAGGAAAGGTGGCAGGTGAAGCAGGCCATTTCTTCCGTGCCATGCGCGCGGTCTTCGGGCGCGACCCCGGTGCCGAATTCGAACCGGCCGGTTTCGGCGCCCGTCCGGCTCATCAGCTTGGCGCGCGCCGACTTGGCGTTGAAATCGCGCGCTGTGGGATCGACGCTTTCGCGAGTCAGGCTGACTTCCCATTCGAGGTCGGGATCGACAATGGAACGCTGGATGAGCACTTGCCGGCCATCCTCGCCATAGGCCCACTCGAACCGGCGCTTGCCATCGGGATTGCGCAGCAGCGCCAGGTTGGTGCCCTTGGGCGGCGCAGCCGGGCCGCTGGTCCGCAGGGTGGGATAGGCATCCGCCGTGCCATGGCAGTCCTTGCAGCCGATCTCCACCGCGTTGGCGACCTCGGTGTAGATGAGGCCGTTGCCGTGGCTGTCCTGGCCGAAGTGGCAGTCGGCGCACTGGAGGCCCTTTTCGGCGTGGATGTCCATCATGTGGACCGTCTTGCCCGGGTTCACCCCGACCTCGACGAACTTGCCCTCACCCTCGCGCCGCCACTTCTCCGGATCGTCGTGCGGGACGATGTTGTTGTCCTTGTCGAGCAGGTTCCCCTCACGGTCGCGCTTCAGGATCGCACGGAAGTTCCAGCCGTGCCCGTGGTAATCGGCAAACTGCGTGTCGCTGAGATCGGGATTGAGATCGTAGACGTTGCGCAGGAAATCGAGGTCGGCCCACTTGCCCTTCGGCGCGGCCCCTTCCGGATTACGATCGAGGACGGCGCGGACCTCCTTTGCCGTGGGATACTTCTGCTCCTTGGGCCACATGTGCGGCGCATCGCTTTCGTAATCCCACATGGTGTAGCCGAGGTAGGAATTGAGGAAGATGTTGGGCTGGTGCATGTGGCAGTTCATGCACTGCGCGGTCGGGATCGACCGGGTGAAGCTGTGCCGGATCGGGTGGCCTTTTTCCTTCACTGGCTCGTCGTCCGAATGCCCGGGCTTCTTCACCGCCCCGTGACCGCTGCCATATCCCTCGCCGTCGCCGTGGCCGCCCTCGAGCAGCGAAGCGATGGTCGGGTCCACGGTCGCGCTTTGCCCGTCGCGTCCGTATTGTGCGTAGGTCAGCGAATGGCGCGGCTCGCGGTCGTTGGCGTAGACCACATGGCAGCCTGCGCAGCCCGAATGGCGATAATCGCCGGGCTGGTCGTTCGTGCCCATGAACCACATGAACGGGTCGTTGAGCCGGGTCTTGTGGATGTTGAGCACGGGGATCGCGACGCGGAGCCCCGTGCCCGGGCCCCTGTTCGATTGCTTGAGATCGGGCCGGCCCGGTTCTTCCAGCCGCTGGATGAGGCCGGTCGGGTTAGGGATGCCGACTTCGGGGAATTGCGATGCCACGTTGCGGCCGCCGCGTTCGAACACGCGGAAGACATCGGCCGGCGGGATCACATGCCAGGTCGGCATGGGGTAGAGCGCCTCGATCGCTCCGCGCGCCTTCTGGTTTTCGGTCAGCGTAGCGGGCGGTGCGCCGGGGCTCTCGATCTTCGCCGGTTTGCCGTCGCGGGTATAGGCTTCGCCTAGGATATACCTTTTGAAAGGCAGTATCCCGTTATTGTAGGCCGCCCCGCCCCACAGCATCGCCCCTGAAGCCATGATCGAACGCTCGGCCGCCTCGATCGTCTCGATATGGCATGCGCCGCAGGCCTCGCGCACCACGCGGTAATCGCTGGGGTTCACGAAGCGGATGAAGACCGGGTCTTCCTTGTTGAGCAGCGCATAGGACCGCTTGGGATTGGCCGAGGACGGCCAGTGCCAGCTCTTGGGATAGGTCGGCAGGACATGGGCCGCATCGCGCGCCGCGATGTAGGCCACATCGTCATGCGACAATTCGCTGTCGCCGAAGACATTGGGATTGCCTCCATGGCAGTCGACACAGCCAAGCCGGACGGCGGGCGTCTCGTGCATCGTCGGCTCGTCGGTGCGCACATGGCAGGAGAAACACCCAGCCGACTTCGCCGCCATCTGCTCTTCGGTCTGGATGCGCGGCGCGGGAGCGGCGGTAACGAGGCTGTAGTCGCGCTTGACCGGCTTTTCCTTTTCCGCCGCACGCAGGCCCATGGCCCCTGCCAGGAGCATCAGGCCGATCGCGAGGAAGAGGCGGGAGAGCGCGCGCATCAGTAGGTCAGGATCGCGTTGGCGAGCACCGAATAATAGGCGCCCGGATTGCCGAGGGAGGTGAACAGGTCGTCGAAGCCGTCACCCGATATGAGCGCGGCGGCGGACAGGCGGAACACGATGTTCTGCGTCGCCTTGGGCCGCCAGATCGCCGCGGCCGAAAGGTCCCAGCCGATCTCCTTGGGGATCGAGCCCTCGTTGCGCAGCGCCTGAAGCGTGGCGGTATTCTCGAACCATAAATGGTTCGCGTTGGCCGAAAGGCGGAATTCCGGGGTGATGTCGAAATCGGCACCCACCCCAAGCAGCATCAGGCCCGGATTGTTGAAATTCGACTGCCCCTGTTCCTTGGAGCTGCGCAGCGAATTGAGGATGCCGTTGCGTCCGTTGACGCTGATCGCGCGGCCGCCACCGGCAAAGGGAATGGTCTGGCGTATCCAGTAGCTGGTGTCCGCGCCGGCAAAGACCGGGTTCTCGAAAATCGCGTCGTAGCCGGTTTCCTTGTCGTCATACGGATCGCCGTCGCCGCTGGCGTAGGCGCCCGATATCCGGAAGCGGATCCAGTCCCGGTCATAGCTCGCCTCGAGCGCGGCGAAGAAGGCGCTGATGTCGGCGGGCCGGTCGGTAAAGAAGGAATTGCGGTCCTCGCCAAAGGCGTAATAGGCGCTGCCCGTCAGGTTGATCCGCCCGATCCGGCCATCAGCGTTGTAGCCGATGTAAAACGCATCGTACTCGCGCCCGCGCAGCGAGCCGAGCAAGGCCGGACGAACCGGGAAGCCGTTGTCGTCGATCTGGACGTCGTCGCTCTCGCGGTTGGCGTTCCACACGAAGGTCAGCTGGCTGGTCAGCGCTGGGATCAGGAAGTCCTGGCGGTAGGCGTTGACGTAGAACACGTAATCGTCGCGCGGGGTCTGAAGGATCGCGTTGAGCCCGCTGTTGGTGTCCTTCTCCAGCCGCCAGAAGCCGCCGAAATTGTACTGGAAGCGGTTGTTGTCGCGCGTACCGAAGAACCGCACCCCAAGCTGGTTGTCGTTGAACAGGAAGCCGCGGAAATCGGCCTGGAACGGCTGGATCCCGATGCGCACGCTGTCGAAATCGTAGCGGTCGGACACGTTGCGGAAGTGGTAGTCGAAGAAGGCTTCCTGCACGCCGACAAAGTGGTCGAAGCGGTGCGAGGGCTTGCTCGGTTCGACGAACAGAACGCGCCGCTCGGGCACGTCGACATAGTTGAGGTTCGCCGCCAGCGTGACACGGTATTCGACATCGGGCGGCTTGTAAGCGGTGCTCCCCTTGAGCAGCGCCGCGCCGACAATGAAGGTCTGCGACAGGACATAGCTCGCATCCTTGCCGAAAACGTCGAGGCTGTCGGGGCGCTCGGTGGTCTGCACGCCGACGGGGATCGGGAAGGTGCGCGGTTCGAACACCGTGTCGCTCACCGCATTGGCAATGAAGAACCAGTCGTCGCCGGTGATCGGCAGCCAGGGGACCTTGTCCGGATTGATCGGCCGGTCGCCTTTGTAGGTGTTCTGGTTGTAGGGGTCCCACCAGCGTTCCTTGACCACGCCAAGGCTTTCGATCAGCCGCCAGCGGTCCGGGATCGGGATCTGATCGACGGGAAAGGCTTCGGGCGGCGGGGCGCGCACCGCGCCCTCGTTTGTCTGCGAGACCTCGTCCGGCAAAGGTTCGGTGTAATCGGGGCGACGGCGGCCATCGATCACTTCGTTGTCGACGGCAGGCGGCTCGCCCGGTTCGGGATTGACGGTCGGCAACTCGCTGGCCGGTTCTTCCTGCGGCGGCAGTTCCTGCTGCGCTGCGACCACCAGCGCCAGCGGCATGAAAGCGCCCGCCAGCATCACAGCCCCTCGCAGACGTTCTGCGCCGGATCGTCGAGGAACGGCGCGAAGGGGCAATTCACGTAGCGCAGGCGCACATCGCGCCCGTTCACGTTGACCACGATCCGGTCTGCGCGGATTTCGACGCGCGCGTTGCCGATCCCGCCAACGCGCTGGCCCGCGTTGTGAAGACCGAGGAAGCTGACCATGTCGTCCTGGTCGATCCCGTCGCCCGACACCCCGATCCCGCCGACAAGCTCATTGCCGCGGTAGATCGGGACAGAGCCCGGGAAAATCTGGATGCCGTTGCCCACACGCTTCCCGCCGCCGGGTGCATCGGGCAGTTGCGTGCAGCCGCGCGGCGTGTCGGCGCTGCCCCCGCCCGAGATCACGAAGCCGAGGTGCTGGAAGAGGTTCGGGATGATGAGGTCGGTCTGCAGCCCGGTCATGAAGGGGCTGAACTGGCCCGGCCGTTCCACCGACAAGGGTCCCGCGATGGTGCCGACCTCGCCATCAGGGAAATAGGGCCGCGACAGGTTGCCACCCGACCGGTCGGCGAAGGCGAAGGTACCGGTCAGGGCGCTCCCATCGCCGAGGAAATCGCGCACCCGGGTTACGTAGCGGGCGATGGTGGGCCCCGCAGCCTGCATGTCCCCGGCCGCCACCGAATTGGAGAAGAACGCGGCTGTGCGCGCCTTCTGGAGCGAGACGTCCGTCCCGAAGATCGGGCCATCGGGCGACCGCACGATGCCGAGCACCGCGCCGTGCGTATCGACGAGGCTGATCGTCGCCTGCATCCGGCTGTCCAGGGGGCGGCGGATCTGGGCCCGCGCGCGGCTGAGTACGGTGAAGGCCTCTTCCAGCACGGCGCGCACTTCCGCGGCGCTCAGCGGAGCGCTGATGCTGGCGCCATCCGTGCCCCCGCGGATCGGGAAGCGCGGTGCCCCTGCCCCGTTGACCAGCACATAGGCATCCGGATTTGCGAACTCGCTCGATGTGCTGCGCCGGATACCCGAGGCATTCGTTCCGTAAGCCACGCCCGCGCGGATGGCCCCGTTGGTGTAGCCGAACACCGAAACGAGACCGCCGGCGGGGCCGTTCACGGCTCCGAAACTGGTCTGAAGAGGCCCGAGCTCGCTGGCGGCGGCGTCGCGATACCGCAGGCTGGTGCCGTCCACCGGTATCCGGTCGGCTTCGATCCAGCGCGGCGGGGTGAAATTCTGCGTACCCGCAAGGGCGGCGTATTCCTCGTCGTCCCGGTCGCGGTTGATCGTGTCCGGGTGGAAACCGTAGACGCCGTCGCCTGCAACACCGATGCCGCCGACGACCACCCCGTCCTTGTAGAGCGGGAAGCCTCCGGGATCGGCCGAAAGGCCAAGCGGCGAGCGTTGCGGTCCGATCATCCCGTCGCTCATCCGCGCCGACAGGTCCGAGCAGGGCAGCTGGCTGAACTGGACACCGAACAGCGGGCCGCTTTCCAGGCCCACGGTCGAGGCGGCTGGCGGGAAGTGTTCCTGAACGATCTGGCTGGCGGTTCGCGTGGAGAAAGCGTTGCCGCTGCTCGACAGATAGGCCCCGGTGATGGCCTTGGCGATCGCCGCCGCAACGGTGGGCACCTCGACACCTTGCAGGCCAACCTCGCTGCCCGATGGCGCAATTCCGTCGATGGTCCGGCGGCTAATCCGCGTCGTCGCAGGTGAGCCGGTCATTACGAAGACGCCGAGCACATTGCCCACCCGGTCCACGACCGCGATCGTGCCCGACAGGCCGCGCCCCTGCGCCTCCCCCACGGCCTGCGCGATGATCTGCTGGACATCGCCGACCGAGAGCGAGCGCTGGGCCGGATCGGCGAACAGGCGGCCGCCGGTGCTGGGCGGGGGCGTGCCGCCGCCCGAGCTTCCGCCTCCGCTGCTGCCCGTACCGCCGCCGGAACCGCCGCTAGAGGATCCCCCTCCGCCACCGCACGACACCAGCGCCAGCGCCAGCGCGCCGGCAAGGCAGGCCGAGGCGCGGCGGCGAGTCAGCGCAGCGCCCCGATGGCGGAAGTTGCCGTGCCGAGCGCGCTGCGGAAGGCAGCCGGCCGGTAGGTTTCGGGCGCAGCAACGGCGGCATAGGCGCGGTTGATATCACTGCGGATCCCGGCCGCCGCCCCTACCGTTACGCGGCCATCGCGAACCAGCGCGTTCAGCAGCGTGTCGACCGCCATCACGGCCTGGACCGATCCGGCGTAGTCGGTGAAGCGCGGGGCCGTGGCCTTGGAAGCGATCGTTGCAATCACCGCATAAGCATCCGCGCTCCCGAAGCTGCGCGCGGCCAGCGCGGATGACAGCGCCCGGGCCCGCGCGCGCAGGGCTTGTGCCGCTTGCTGGGCGCTGGCCCGATCGCGGCCCATTGCGCGGTGGAAGGCGACGCTTGCCGCGTTGAAGTCCTCTCCTGCGCCCGGGGCCAGCGCTCGGCTGACAGCCGAGAGCATGATGATATTCTCGTCGTTGAAGGGCGGGTTGCCGAAGGGAATGGGCCGCCCCGGATTGGTCTCGAAGGTCAGCCTGCGGTTAGGGCCGTCAGTGATCGCGCGGTGGCAGCTGTGGCAGTCGTAGAAATAGAATTCGGGGAACATCCCCTGCATGCCGAAGCGAGGCCGGGCAAAAAGATCGGTCGCGCGGGCCACGGCTTCGGCCTGGCCGACGGCCCACAGGCGCACGCTGTCGGTGCGGCGCTTGCGGCGGGCGTAGTCGGCGTCTTCGTCGTGATGCTGCTGGAGCGAGGAGAAGAGGTCGAGCTCAAAGGAAATGCGCGGATGGCCCGCCGCCATCATCGAATGCGTCACGAACTGTCCGGTCTTCGTGCTGCCGTAATGGCAGTCGAGGCAGATGTTGGCGCGTACTTGCGGGTTCTCCAGCGGGGTCAGCCCGGCGCGCAGGTTGGACGCGTGGCTGGCCGATTTTTCGTAATGGACCTGCAGCCAGCCTTCGGCGGCGCCATGACAGCTTTCGCAGCCAACGCCGTCGCTGGTGTGGAACCGCGCCCCGCGCCGTGATTGGGGCACGTAGGTCGCATGGCATCCGAGGCAAGCCGGCGCCGAGGTGGCCGCGCCGAGCCCCAGCGAGCGCGCAATCTGCTGGCCGCGCCGGCTGGAAAGGACCGAGTAGGCGCGGCTGTGCGCGCCGCTTGCCGAAGAGGGTTCCTGCCAGGTGGCGATTTCGTCCTGGCGCACGACCGCCCCATTGCCTTCCGAGCGCCCGTGGCAGGTCGAACCGGCGCAGGTCGCAACTCCTTCGAAGCGCGCGCCCGCGCCTTGAGCCTTGGCTGATGAGCTGCCGGTTTCGCTCATGGCAGACGCGCCGATCACGAAGGCGACCGCAAGGGCAAGCAGGCGGGTTAACCCGCCCTTGCGTGCGTGCCAGTCACGCTGGCTGCTTCCCATATGTCCTCCCCCAATCGGCCACGTCTCAGGCTATTTCCCGGATCATGACCCCAATGCCCCGTTACCGCGGGGCCACCGGTATTCTGTCAGCTCGCGAGCTTTTCGCTCATCAGGTCCAGCTGTCCCCCGCATCCCTGTTCCGCCAGCGCAACGGCCAGATCCTCGGCGTTGTTCGGCACGGGCGACAAGGTCACGAACTCGACCCGGCGCTTGCCGCCGCCGTCAGGGCCGGACAGATCGTAGGCGCTGCTTGGCGTAAGCGGCAGCTCGTCGGCGCCAAGCGATGCGGTCGCATCGCCTTCGTCGAAGGTCACATGGACATGGAAATCGGACGTGGCCGAGCCGAGCACCCAGGTTTCCTCGCCCTCGGTGTCCGCCCGCCAGAAGGTCACCGTCTCGCCGCCCGGCAGGCACATCTTGCTGTCTTGCGCGGTGACATCGACGTTCCACAGGTTCGGATTGCTCGCCGCAGTCGGTCCTGCACCGCGGACCGCCCCGGTGCGCACCCGTGCGCCCGATCCTTGGCGTGTCAGCATCGCAAAGGCGGTCCGTTTGCTGGCGCCGCGCGCTCCGACCCGGTGGGTCCCCGCCCCGCGGATCACCCGCGTCCCGCTGTCCGTAAGGACGGTTACGCTGTCCCCTTCCCTGAGCGTGATGCTCGAGGCATCGTTGAGCTTCTTGCCGACAGGGAAATCAGCCGCGGAAGGTCCGCTGGACTTGACCACCACGCCCGCAAGGACGGGCGCGCTCCCCATGAATCCGAATGCCGCGATCGCCATCGCCGCGCCCTTAACAACCGTCTTAACCGAGGACATAGGCCCCTCCATCACCCGAATTCTGAATCCGATATAGCAGATTTTCCAGCGCCTTGTCAGCCGGATGGCGGCTGATCACGTCGCGCACGATGTCCACAGCGGTAGCATTGCCAACCGCCGCAAGCTTGTATGCTCGCGCCAGCAGATCCCGATCCTCCTTGGGGAAATCGGGTGCCGGCTCCATCAGCTCGACTGGTTTTGCCCGTCCGCGCAGTATGACGCAGCCCATCGGCCGCCACCAGTCTAGCCCCGAACGATCGGCAAACTCGCGGCTCGCCATCACACTGGAATCGAGCGCCTTGTTTGCCGCCTCAAGCCGGGCTGCGGTGTTCATGCTGTCTCCAAGCGCGGTGTACTGGATGCGGTTGTCGCCGCCGAAATTGCCGACCACCGCTTCACCGAAATGCAGCCCGACGCGCGTTTTGCCGATCTTGGGCAGGTTCGGATCCATCGCCGCGACCTCTTCGCGGAACGCTTCGCCTGCCTGCCACAAGGCGTACCCGCAACTGGCAGCGCGTTCGCCATCATCCGGCCGCGCGATCGGAGCGCCCCAGAAAGCCACCACGGCATCGCCGACGAATTTGTCGATCACGCCGCCATGCTCGAGCACGACGTCGGAAAGCATGTCGAGATACCGGTTGAGCAGCTTGGCGACCATCTCCGGCGGGATCGCGTGGCTCATCTTGGTGAAACCCTCGAGATCGGAGAAAAGGACGTAGAGTTCCTTCTTCTCACCGTGGAGCGAGAGCAGCTGCGGGTGCTCGAGAATTTCCTCGGCCATTTCCCGGGGCAGGTATTTGCCCAGCGCGCCTTGCGCGAAATTGCGCTGCACCGCGCCGCTGGCCCTGGCCGCGGAAACGACAGCGGAAAAGGCGATAATCCACCCCAACAGCCATCCGGCAGCCGGCACGCCGAGCGTATCCACGCCTTGCCATTCCATCACGAAGGGCACGCCGATGAAGGTGGCGAATTGCGCGACGAGCAGGACGTAGATGCGCCAGCTGCCCCATTCCAGCAGACCCGTAAGGACTGCCGTCACGACCACGAGCATTGCCATGACCCACAGGGTCGGGTCAGCTACCCGGCCCCGCCGGTCTTCGTCGAGCATCTGCGCGATCATGTCGGCATGGACGCGCAGCCCCGGCGGGTTCTCGCCGATCACCGATGAGAAGGTCGTCTGGACGCGGTCGTAGTCGATGATGTCGCCACCGATGAGGACATAGCGCCCTTCGATCTGCTCTTGCAGCATGGCGCGCACCTCGGGGATCGCCATCAGGTCCGCGTCGAGGAAATTGTCGATCTGAAGGGTGACGTACATCGGCTCGCCTTCGAAGGCGGGGTGCCGATAGCGCAGCGTGCCCTCATAGCCGGGAAAGGTCTTTTCCTCTTCGCCTGCGTCGGCCAGCATCGCTCGGCCGAGAACCGGCGGCAGGCCGGGCTCGATGCTCGGCCAGCGCCGCGTCACGCCGTGCGTGTTATCGAGCCGGATACTGGCAGGCCGCGCGTTGCTGCCTTCGAGCTGGGCGAGGAACTCTTCGAGATAGACCTGTTGGTCGTAGACGATGTCGTTCTCGTTCGTCGCGAAATTGGCGTAGCCAACCGAAACAGGCGTCTCCATCGCGCGCAGTGTCTCGATCAGCTCGGCATCCTCGTCCTGCGGCTGGTCGAACAGGATATCGATCCCGATAGCCTTGGGCTCCATCTGGTCGATCACGCGCAGGGCCTCGGCAAGCATGCCCCGGTCGAGCGGGGAGCGCTTGCGTGCGGCGATCAGCGTCTGGTCATCATAGACGACCATGGTGATGCGATCGTCCTGCTCGATCCGCTCGGCCAGCAGCGAGCTGCGCAGATCGTAGAGCGCCCGCTCGGCATCGCCCGTGCCCGGCGTTTTCAAATCGACGTGTTCGGCGCCCTCGGTCCGGATGTCTTCCGGCACGAATTCGGCGGGGATATCCCAACTGAAGCGCGCGATGAGGACCGCGATCACGATGAGGACTGCAGTGAGCGCAAGACGACGCGGCCCGGCCTCGCGCACATTGCGCCAGCCGCGAATCAGCAGAGTGTCGTCCTTGCCTTCGCCCAATCCCGCCCCCTCCGCGGTGTATCGAGCGACCCGATTTTCGTCGTCTTATGCGTCGGTTCTAGAGCAGCGGCGCTTGGCCGCAACCCCGTTTACCTCGTCTCCCGCCTTAGCGGCCGCCCTGTTCGCTCATGGTCGGCTGGCCGGGAGGGACATCCTCTTCCTTCCACGCCAGCACCGGCTTCCTCGCCGCAAGCGTCTCGTCGAGGCGGCGGCGCGGAGCGTAATGCGGGGCGGTCTTGAGGCTTTCATCGCCCGCCTTGGCCCGTCCCGCCACGCTGCGCAGAGCGGTGATGAACTGGTCGAGCGCGGCCTTGCTCTCGGTCTCGGTCGGTTCGACCAGCATTGCGCCGTGCACCACCAGCGGGAAGTACATGGTCATCGGGTGGTAGCCTTCGTCGATCAGCCCCTTGGCAAGGTCGAGCGTCGAAAGCCCTTCTGCAAAACCCTTATCGCTGAACAGGGCTTCATGCATGCACGGGCCGCTGTGGCCGAAGGGCGCATCGAGCACGTCCTCGAGGCTACGCAGGACGTAGTTGGCGTTTAGCACGGCGTCTTCCGCGACCTGCTTGAGGCCGTCCGCGCCGTGGCTGAGGATATAGGCGAGCGCGCGGGTGAACATGCCCATCTGGCCGTGGAACGCCGTCATGCGCCCGAAGTGCTGGAGCGGTCCGCCGAAGTGTTCCTCGGCGAAGCTGACCGCGTCTTCTTCCTCGACAAGGTGGACCACCCCGTCCTCGGTCCGCGCCGTGTAGGGCAGCGGCCCGAAAGGCGCGAGCGCTTCGGACAGGACCACGGGGCCGGAACCCGGACCGCCGCCACCGTGCGGGGTGGAGAAGGTCTTGTGGAGGTTGATGTGCATCGCATCGACACCGAGGTCGCCGGGGCGGACCTTGCCGACGATGGCGTTAAAGTTCGCGCCGTCGCAATAGACGAAGCCGCCGGCCTCGTGGACCGCGTCGGATATCGCCTTCAGGTCGCGCTCGAACAGGCCGAGCGTCGAGGGGTTGGTGATCATCACGCCAGCAACATCGGGGCCGAGGCGGGCCTTCAGCGCGTCGAGATCGACGCGGCCATCCGAATTGGCGGGAATGTCCTCGATCTCGTAGCCGGCGAAGGCCGCGGTAGCCGGATTGGTGCCATGCGCGCTTTCGGGGACGAGGATGACCTTGCGCGCATCGCCGCGCGCCTCGAGCGCGGCGCGGATGCACAGGATGCCGCACAACTCGCCATGCGCGCCCGCCTTGGGGCTCATCGCGACGCTGTGCATGCCGGTCAGCTTGACCAGCCAGAAGGCGAGTTCGTTCACGACTTCCAGCGCGCCGCGCACCGTGTCGACCGGCTGCAGCGGGTGCACATCGGCAAAGCCGGGCATGCGCGCGACCTTCTCGTTGAGGCGCGGGTTGTGCTTCATGGTGCACGAGCCGAGCGGGAAGAGGCCGAGGTCGATCGCATAATTCTGACGGCTGAGGCGCGTGTAATGGCGCACCGTTTCCGGTTCGGTAAGGCCCGGAAGGCCGATCTCGTCCGTGCGTGAGAAGGCGCCGAGGCGGCTCGTAGTCTCGCTCATCGGCGTCGGCGGCGTGGGCTGTTCGACGCCCGCAAGGTCCAGCTTGCCTGCGAATTCGAAGTCCACGCCGGTCGTGTCGGTGGAACCGATCTCGAAGATCAGCGGCTCTTCGAGCATGAGCGCGCGGTTGCCGGTCGCCGTATCGGGACCGTGCATGGCGTTGTGGCCTTCGACGGGCGTGCCGGGCTTCCAGCCGGATGCGTTGGGCGCGTTCATGCCAGCACCTCCTCAAGCGCGGAGGCAAGGGTTTCGATGTCCTCCTCGGTGGTCGTTTCGGTCACGGCGACGAGCAGGCCGTTCGACAGCCCCTCGTTGCCAGGGAACAGGCGGCCGAGCGAGACGCCGGCCAGCACGTTCTGCTTCGTGAGGTCGCGCACGATCTGGCGTGCATCGCCGTCGAGCAGGACGGTAAACTCGTTGAAGAAGGCCTCGTTCAGCAGCTTCACGCCCGGCACCTTTGCAAGGCGATCGGCAGCGAGGCAGGCCAGGCGGTGGTTCTCCGTCGCGAGGGCGCGCAGGCCCTTTTCCCCGAGCAGCGTCATGTGGACGCTGAAGGCAAGCGCGCAGAGGCCCGAATTGGTGCAGATGTTCGAGGTCGCCTTCTCGCGGCGGATGTGCTGCTCGCGGGTGGAAAGCGTCAGCACGAAACCGCGCTTGCCCTCCGCGTCCACGGTTTCGCCGCACAGTCGGCCTGGCATCATGCGGACGTGCTTTTCATCGCGCACGGCGAAGAGCCCCAGGTACGGCCCGCCGAAATTGAGGCCCACGCCGATCGACTGGCCTTCGCCGACGACGATATCCGCGCCCAGTTCGCCCGGCGATTTGATCGCGCCCAGCGCCACGGGTTCGGTGTTCACCGCGATCAGCAGCGCGCCCTTCTCATGCGCGGCGTCCGCGATACGGGCGAGGTCGGGCAGGCGGCCGAGGATATCGGGATACTGGACGACGACGCAACTCGTGTCCTCGTCGATCCGGGCGATGAGGCCATCGTCATCGGGCGCCGGAGTCAGGCTGGGCGGAGCGCTGGCGATCTCGTCCTCGGTGAACTTGGCCATAGTCTTCACGACCTCGGCGTAGTGCGGGTGCAGCGCGCCCGAGAGCACGACCTTGCGCTTCTTCCCGCGCGCGACGCGGCTCGCCATCGCCACCGCTTCCCAGCAGGCGGTCGAGCCATCGTACATGCTCGCATTCGCCACCGCGCAGCCATAGAGCCGCGCGACTTGCGTCTGGAATTCGAACAGCATCTGCAGCGTGCCCTGCGCGATTTCCGGCTGGTAGGGCGTGTAGGCGGTCAGGAACTCGCCGCGCTGGATGATGTGGTCGACACTGGCCGGAACATGATGCTTGTAGGCCCCTGCGCCAAGGAAGAACGCCGCGTCTGCTGCCGCAAGGTTCTTCTTCGAGAGCCGCCGCATGTGCTTTTCGACCGCCATTTCGGATGCGTGCATCGGCAGGCCCTCGATCGGGCCGGAGAGCCGCGCTTCTTCGGGCACATCGACGAAGAGCGAGTCGATATCGGCAGCGCCGATCACGTCGAGCATCGCCGAACGGTCGGTATCGGTCAGGGGTAGGTAACGCATGTCAGTCCCTTATTGCCCGCCGCGCGGGCGTCAGCGGGTCAAAGCCCGTCGCAGAAGCTCTTGTAGGCGGCCGCGTCCATCAGACCTTCGAACTGCGACTTGTCGCCAATGGTCATCTTGAAGAACCAGCCGTTCTCTTCGGGCGAGGTGTTCACGAGCGCCGGATCATCTTCCAGCGCGTCGTTGGTTTCCATGATCTCGCCGCTGATCGGCGCGTAGACGTCGCTTGCCGCCTTGACGCTTTCGACGACAGCAGCGTCCTTGCCCTTGTCGATCACGGTGCCGACGTCGGGCAGCTCGACGAAGACGATATCGCCCAGCTGTTCCTGCGCGTAATCGGTGATGCCGACAGTGGCGAGGTCACCCTCGACGTCGATCCACTCGTGCTCATCGGTGAAGTAACGGGCCATATCGATCATTTCCCTCTGTGATAACGGTGGGGGACGAAGGGCAGCGATGCGACCTTCGCCGGCAGTCTCTTGTTACGAACCTCGACTTCGAGTTCGGTTCCCTCTTTGGCGAGGCCGGTGTCGACGTAACCCATCGCAATGGGCCGCTCGAGCGTGGGAGAAAAGCCGCCCGAGGTGATGCGGCCGACCTGCTTGTCGCCCGAATAGATGAGCGCGCCTTCGCGGGCGGGCATGCGGCCTTCGATGGCAAGACCGACACGCTTTTGCGCCGGGCCGTCCTCCAGCACCTTCATGACCTTCTCATGGCCCATCCAGCCGCCTTCCTCGCGGCGACGCTTGGTCAGCGCAAAGCCCAGGTCGGCGGAGACCGGATCGGTTTCGGTGGTGATGTCGTGGCCGTAGAGCGGCAGCCCCGCTTCGAGGCGCAGGCTGTCGCGCGCGCCAAGCCCGATGGGGCGGACTTCGATTTCCGCGCACAGGCGATCGGCGAGGCTTTCGGCGAATTCGGCAGGGACCGAGATCTCGAAGCCATCTTCACCGGTGTAGCCGGAGCGCGTGATGCGGAGCGGCCATTCGCCGAAATCGTGAGTGACGCTTTCCATGAAGACCATGTCGTCGATGACGTTGCGCATCACGCGGTTCAGCGCGGTGGCCGCGTTGGGCCCCTGAAGCGCGACCAGCGCATGCTCGTCCATGTGGGTGAGCGTGACGGCGTCGTCGAGATGCTCGCGCAAATGGGCGATGTCGTCCCACTTGGTCGCACCGTTGACGACGAGGTAGTAGGCGGGTTCGCCCCAATGGCCCTCGGTACCGGCTTCTTCGTCGCCGTCGATCCAGGGCGTGGCGTTGGTGACCATGAGGTCGTCGAGGATGCCGCCCTCTTCGTCGATCAGCAGCGAATAGCGAACCTTGCCGGGCTTCAGCGAAGCAATCGCGCCGGGCAGGAGCTTTTCCAGTTCCTCGGCCGCCGTTTCGCCCGTGACCATCAGCTGGCCCATATGGCTGACATCAAACAGGCCGGCCTGCGAACGGGTCCAGCCGTGTTCGGTCACGATGCCTTCGTACTGGATGGGCATGTGGTAGCCGGCAAAGGGCACCATGCGTGCGCCCTTCTTGCGGTGCCACGCATCGAGCGGCAGCGTTTCAATTTCGACAATCTGGTCTTCGGTATCGTCGCTCAAGTCCCGTCCTTCGCAAGCATGGGCGCGCCCCTTCCGGTGCGCGGTATGAACCCATGCCCCCTCTGTCGGGAAACCTGAGAGACTGACGCGCAGATGAGCGCGCTTACCCCTTCGGTGGCCACCCGAACCCGGGGGCGCTTTCCAGAGTGTCGATGGCCCGCACGGTCCGCTTAGCCTGAGAGTTTCCGGGGCGGTTGCTCCTTCGGCGCCGGATGGACGCCGCCACCCGGTCTCTCCCGTGCGCGCCTGCTGCAGAATCGCCCCTGCAGCCGACGGGAAATGCCCTGCGCGATTGTGCGCTTGCGGTCAATTCCCCGAAGGGAGGTTATTCGGCCGGATTGCCCGGTTTTTCCATGGCACGGCGCACCAGCGCGATTTCCTCTGGCGCAAAGCCGCCCTCATCGGGTGCCGTGCGATCAGGAACGGCTGTCACGAAATAGGCAAAGCCGTTGCCGGTTTCGGTATCGACCCAAAGCCCTGACCGCAGGCCATAGGCTTCGCCGGCATGGCCGGTGTAGACCGTTCCGTCACCGCTCAACACATCCTCGCATCCGGGGATGCCGGTCTGGATGACCTGCATGCCGAGACCATAGAAGCAGAAGAACTCCTGCCCCCTGTTGCGTCCATCGTATCCGGCAACGCGGATGTAGTCGGGCAGCTTGGCGAGGAAATCACTTCGCGCACCGCCCAGGACCTGCCCGATCTTCGCAAGGTCGACCATCCCGATCCGCAGCCCGCCTTGCGGCGAGAAAATCGAGGCGTTGGTGCCCGGCGCATAGCCATCGAGCGAACAGGCGACGCCGTCTGCAACCGGGAAGGCGCAATGGGGCGGACGGTCGGCGACATCGTCGCGCGCGACTTCGCCCGTGCTGCGGTAGAGCACCACCGCACGGCCGGTCTGTTTGGGCGAGCAGCCGATCCAGTTGAAGCAGGCTTCGATACCCAGCGGCGCGAAGACCGTGCGTTCGACCAGACGGTCATAGCGCTCGCCGCTCGCCGCTTCGAGCACGGTTGCCACGAGAGGGGAGCCGAGGTTCGCGTATTCGAACGGCGCTTCGCCCGGAGGCGCATCGGTGTACCAGGCGGCCGGGTCCGCCAGCTTTGCCTCAAGGCTCTCGCCAAGCGGGATGACGTAGCCTGCATCGTCGCGAAGGGCAGCGCGGTGCATGAGGATGTGCTTCAGTGTGACCGGCGCTTGCGGGAAAGCCGGGTGACGAACCTTCCAACCAAGATAGTTCGAGACATCCGTGTCGAGCTCCAGCTTGCCCTCCTCCACGAGGCGCAGGGCAGCAAGGGCCATGACCAGCTTCGAGATACTAGCCACACGCACCGGATCGTCGGCGTTGGTGGCTCGTCCGGTTTCGCGGTCGGCGACCCCTTCCACAGCCAGCGGCGTGACGCTTTCGCGATCGAAGGCCACCACGACGGCAGCCGGGCTAACGACGGGTATGGAGGGCGGGGGCTCAGGCATGCTGGCGCATCCGGCAAGCGCAAGGGCGGCGGCGAAGGGGGCAATACGCATGGCAGTGGGATGCCCGCCGCGCAGGCACCGTGTCAATCAACCCCAATTGAGCCAGATGAGATAGCAGGCCGAGAGCACAATCCACGCCCCGCCCGCCGTCTTCAGCCGCCGCGCGCCCAGCCACAGGGCAATCGGCCGCGCGAGGAAGGCGCCCAGCATCGCGCCGGGCGCGGCCAGGAGGATCACCTCCCATTGCACCGTGCCGGCTTCAACGTGCCAGACCAGCCCCGCGATGCAGCTGACGGCAGAGATCACGCAGGCGGTGCCCACGCACAGCACCATGGGGTAGTGGCGCAGGAACAGGTAGAAGGCGACCAGCTCGCCGATCCCCACCGAAAACAGCGCGGTGATCGCCCCGCCGGGAACCGCAATCAACAGCAACACGACAAGGTCGACGCGGGCCAGATGGTCCCGCTCGGGCGCGGCGCGGTTGATAGTCCAGGTCGCCGCGATGAGCGCGAGCCCCAGAACGATCGAGAACGTCTTGTAGCCCAGCAGCACCGCCTGCGCGTCGAACACGATAAGCCGCTGCGTCGCCAGCATGGCGGGTAGCGAGACGGCAAGGACGGCAAGGGACACGAGCCAGTAATCGCCACTGCGTGTGCGCGCTTCGAGATCGGCCGGGTCGTGCTGGTGGTAAAGCCGGTCGGTCCAGCGCAGCGCGCCGAGGCTCATGCCGAAGGCCTGGATGCCCATCGAGACGGCAACCACCTGCAACGGGTCGAGCGCCATGGTATCGAGTTCGCGCAGGGCGTTGAAGACCGGCACGAAGACCACGCCGCCGCCTGTCCCGCTGGCGTTGGCAATGATCGCGCCGACCACGCCGACCCCAGGCAGGAACCACAGCCGTTCAAGCAAGGCGCCGTCATGGGGTACCAGCCACCAGAGCGCCGCATAAGCAATGAGGAGCAGCGCCCCGCCCACCAGGGCAAGGCGCGAACTATGCGCCAGCGTCGGCTGGACGCGGTTCAGTCGAGATTGGGGCGCAGCCATCGTTCGGCGGTCGCCATATCGACCCCGCGCCGCCGCGCATAGTCTTCAAGCTGGTCGCGTCCGATGCGCGCGACGCCGAAGTATTCTGCTTCCGGATGCCCGAAATAAAAGCCGCTGACCGCCGCGGTGGGATACATCGCAAAGTTCTCAGTCAGGGTGAGACCGGCGTTCGTCGGCGCATCGAGCAAGTCGAACAGGATCGGCTTGAGGCTGTGATCGGGGCATGCCGGATAGCCGGGCGCCGGTCGAATACCGCGGTACTCCTCCTTGATCAGCGCCTCGTTGGTCAGCTGCTCCTGCGGCGCATACCCCCACAGATCGGTGCGCACGTGCTGGTGCAGACGCTCGGCAAAGGCTTCCGCAAAGCGGTCGGCCAACGCCTTCAGGAGGATGTCCGAATAGTCGTCCTTGTCCTCAAGGAAGGCCTTCGAATGCTCCTCGATCCCGTGAATTCCGACCGCGAAGCCGCCGATCCAGTCACCCGCCGGATCGATGAAATCGGCAAGGCACATATTCGCCCGGTCGCGCGATTTCTTCACCTGCTGGCGAAGGAAGGGCAGGACCGTGTGGGTCTCGCCCTCGGCATCATGGATCGTGACATCGTCGCCATCGCGCGCGCAGGGCCAGAAACCCGCAACACCGCGCGCCGTAAGCCATTTTTCGCCAATGATCCGGTCGAGCATGGCGTCCGCATCGGCCTTCAACTGGCGCGCGGTTTCGCCCACCACCTCGTCGTCGAGGATGCGCGGATAGGTCCCGTGCAGTTCCCAGGCGCGGAAGAACGGCGTCCAGTCGATATAATCGCGCAGGTCCGCCAGCGACCAGTCTTCGTAGACGTGGAGGCCCGGTTTCAGCGGCGGCGCGGCCTTGTCGGAGAGGTAGGCGTCGAAGAAGTTCGCCCGCGCTTCCTCGAGGCTGAGGAGCACGCTCTGCGCCTTCCCCTCGCGCGCCTCGCGCACTTTCACATATTCGCTCGCAGTGCTCTCGACGAATTCGTCGCGCTGGGTGTCGGACAGCAGGCGGCTCGCCACGCCGACCGCACGGCTTGCGTCGAGCACGTGGATCACCGGGCCATCGTAGGCCGGATCGATACGTAGCGCGGTGTGCACCTTGCTGGTCGTCGCGCCGCCGATCAGCAGCGGCATGGTCATGCCCGCCGTTTTCATTTCCTCGGCAACGGTGACCATCTCGTCGAGCGACGGGGTGATCAGGCCCGACAGGCCGATCATGTCGGCCTCGTTCTCGTTCGCCGCCTCGAGGATCTTGGACCAGGGGACCATCACGCCGAGGTCGACCACCTCGTAGCCGTTGCACTGCAGGACCACGCCGACGATGTTCTTGCCGATATCGTGCACATCGCCCTTCACCGTGGCCATGATGATCGTGCCCTTGGCCCTGGCGCCCTCTTCCTTTTCCGCCTCGATGAAGGGGATGAGATGGGCGACCGCCTTCTTCATCACGCGGGCGGATTTCACCACCTGCGGCAGGAACATCTTGCCGCTGCCGAACAGGTCACCGACCACGTTCATGCCATCCATCAGCGGCCCTTCGATGACTTCGATGGGGCGCGAGAAGGCCTGCCGCGCCTCTTCAGTATCGGCGACGACATGGGCATCGATGCCCTTCACCAGCGCGTGCTCCAGCCGCCGCTCGACCGGCCAGCCGCGCCATTCCTCGGCCGCCTTCTCGTCGGCAGCGGACTTGCCCTTGTAGCTTTCCGCTAGGTCGATCAGCCGCTCGGTCGCATCCGCGCGGCGCATCAGGATCACGTCTTCGCAGGCTTCGCGCAGCGCCGGGTCGATCGTGTCGTAGACGTCGAGCTGGCCTGCGTTGACGATCGCCATGTCGAGCCCTGCTGGGATCGCGTGGTAGAGGAATACCGAGTGCATCGCGCGGCGCACGGTTTCGTTGCCGCGGAAGCTGAACGACAGGTTCGACAAACCGCCGCTGGTCTTGGCGTAGGGGCAGGCCTGCTTGATTTCGCGCACCGCCTCGATGAAATCGAGCCCGTAGCGGTCATGCTCCTCGATCCCCGTCGCAACTGCGAAGATGTTGGGATCGAAGATGATGTCTTCGGGCGGGAAGCCGATACCGGTCAGCAGGGTGTAGGCGCGGGTGCAGATTTCGACCTTGCGCTCTTTCGTGTCGGCCTGACCGACCTCGTCGAAGGCCATGACTACGGCCGCCGCGCCATAATCCATGCATTTGCGGGCATGGGCGAGGAATTCCTCCTCCCCTTCCTTCATGCTGATCGAATTGACGATCGGCTTGCCCGATACGCATTTGAGACCCGCCTCGATCACCTCCCACTTGGAACTGTCGATCATAACCGGGACGCGCGCGATGTCCGGCTCGGCGGCGATCAGCTTGAGGAAGGTCGTCATCGCCTTCTCGGCGTCGAGCAGGCCTTCGTCCATGTTGACGTCGATCACCTGCGCGCCGTTTTCGACCTGCTGGCGCGCGACTTCCACGGCAGTGTCGTAATCGTCCGCCATGATCAGCTTCTTGAACCGGGCCGAACCGGTCACATTGGTGCGTTCGCCAATGTTTACGAAGCGGGCGGTCGTCAGGTCGTTCATGTCAGGCGAAAGGGGTCAGGCCGCGTGCCAGGACGACATCGTCGTAAAGCGTGCCGCCCACGTCGAACTTGCGGGTGCCGATCTGCTTGAAGCCCTGCTTGGTGTAGAACGCGATGGCGCGGCTGTTGTCTTCCTTCACGCCGAGCAGCAGCCGCTTGAAGCCATAAGCGCCGTCCACTGCGGCCTGGAAAAGGTCGCGGGCGATGCCGGTGCCGTGGAATTGCGAAAGGAGGTAGATCTTCTTCAATTCGATATCGCCGGTCTGGGCGGCATCGAGATCCGGCTTGGTCAGCAGGGCGTAGCCGATCGGCGCGCCGTTCAATTCCGCCAGCCAGGCCCGCGCCCCGCTCTCGATCAGCGCGGCGAGATGGCCCGCGTCGTGCTCCTTGACGCAATGCGCGACCAGAGCATCCCCTGAGATCGTACCAGCGAAGGTTTCCAAGAAGGTAGCGTTGGCAACAAGCGAGAGGCGGGCAGCGTCAGCGGCGGTGGCAGTCCGGATCTGGGCTTGGTCGGTCATGGGTTAACTCACGCAGCGATGGAGAAGGCTTCGAGACCGGCAAGGCGCATCTCGGGGGCGGGGTCGGGAAGGATGCGCGGGGCAAGACCGGCAACCGCTTCAGACATGGCGGCGATATGCGCCGGCGTCGAGCCGCAACAGCCGCCCAGCGCGTTCACGCGGCCGTTTTCCGCCCAGACACGCGTCAGGGCGGCGGTGGTTGCAGGTTGTTCGTCGTATTCGCCAAGGTCGTTGGGAAGCCCGGCGTTGGGATAGGCCAGCAGGTAGCTGTCGGCGATGTCGGAGAGGATCTGCACATGCGGGCGCAGCTGCTCGGCTCCGAAGCTGCAGTTGAGCCCGATGGTCAGCGGCCTTGCGTGCCGGACCGTATGCCAGAACGCCTCGACCGTGTGCCCCGACAGGTTGCGACCCGAAAGGTCGGTGAGGGTCAGCGAGATCATCAGAGGGATGTCGCGCTCCAGCTCGCGTTCGAGCTGCTTGACCGCCATGATCGCGGCCTTGCAATTAAGCGTGTCGAACACGGTTTCGACCAGGATGAAATCGGCCCCTCCCTCGATCAGGGCGCGGCACTGCTCGACATAGACATCGACGATCTCGTCGAAGGTCACTTCGCGAAAACCGGGGTCTTCCACATCGGGCGACAGCGACAGCGTCTTGTTGGTCGGACCGACCGCGCCGGCGACGAAGCGGGCAACGCCGTCATCGCGCGCATCGACGGCCTCACGGATGATCCGCGCGGCGGCCACATTCATCTCGTGGACCAGCCCCTCTGCGCCGTAATCCGCCTGGCTGATACGGTTGGCGTTGAAGGTGTTGGTCGCAAGGATATGCGCGCCGGCATCGATATAGCTGTCGCAGATCGCGCGGATGACCTGCGGCTGCGTCAGATTGACGAGGTCGTTGTTGCCCTTCTGGTCCTGCGGCAGGCCGGTATCCCCGGCGTAGTCTTCCGGCGCCAGCTTGGCGCGCTGGATCTCGGTCCCGTAGGGCCCGTCCTTGATCAGGATGCGCTCGGCGGCAGCCGCCTTGAACTCGTCACGCTTGGTCATGGGGTCCCCTTCGGACGCAGGCCCAGCATGTGGCAGATGGCGTAGCTCAGCTCGGCGCGGTTCAGCGTGTAAAAATGGAACTGGCGCACACCGCCCGCATAGAGGCGGCGGCACAATTCGGCGGCGATCGTGGCGCTGACCAGCTGGCGCGCCTCGGGACGGTCGTCGAGCCCGTCGAATAGCCCCTCCATCCAGTCGGGTATTGCCGTGCCGCACAGCGTGCTCATGCGCTGGACGGCGGCGAAACTCAGCACCGGCATGATGCCGGGTACGATCTCGCCCTTGATACCCGCAGCAGCCGCCTTGTCGCGAAACTCGAAGAAGCATTGCGGATCGAAGAAGAACTGCGTGATCGCCCGCGTCGCGCCGGCATCGAACTTGGCCTTGAGGTTGGCAATGTCCGCCTGTGCGTCGGGCGAATCCGGATGCACTTCCGGATAAGCGGCAACCGAAATCTCGAAATCGGCGACCTGCTTGAGGCCGGCAATCAGCTCGACCGCGTTGGCATAGCCGCCCGGATGCGGCGTGTAATGCGAATGTCCGTCGGGCGGATCGCCGCGCAGGGCGACGATGTGGCGAATGCCCTCTTCCCAATAGTGCCGGGCGACCTCGTCCACCTCTTCGCGCGTCGCTTCTACGCAGGTCAGGTGGGCCGCGGCCGGGATCCTGGCCTCGTTCTGGATGCGCACGACCTGGCTATGGGTCCGCTCGCGCGTCGATCCGCCAGCACCATAGGTCACGCTGGCAAAGCGCGGGCCGAGCGGGGCGAGCGTTTCGACGCTGTGCCACAGCGTTTCGTTCATCTTGGCGTTCTTCGGCGGAAAGAATTCGAAGCTCACCTCGATATCGCCGGGCAGGCCGGAGAAGAGCGGCGCATCCAATGCCCGCTGGGCTTCGCGCATCTGGTCGATCGTGGGGCTCACGAAACTGCCTTCCTGTCCTGTGCGCTGCGCTGCGCGATCCAAATCTTCACCACGAGCTCGCCGTCTTCCAGCGCGACCGGGACACCGGCTTCGAAGCCGTTTTCGGCCAGCAGCTGGGCCATCTGGTGGTCTTCGAAACCAAGGCGCGCATGGGCGTGGCGGTCGCGCAATTCCTCGCGCTGGTGGGCGGCGAAATCGACGATCGCAATGCGCCCGCCTTCGCGGGTCACGCGCGCAGCCTCGGCCAGCGCGGCCGAGGGGGCCTGCGCGAAATGCAGGACCTGGTGGAACAGCACAGTGTCGAAGCTCGCCGGCGCGAAGGGCAAGGAGGTGAAATCGCCCTGCACCAGCTCGACCCGCTCGGTCGGCAAATGCTGCAGCTTGGCGCGCGCGATGCGCAGCATGGCGAGGCTCTTGTCGAGTGCCACGATCCGCTCCGCGCGCTCGGCAAAGAGTTCTGCCATGCGGCCCGTCCCCGTGCCAATGTCCAGCAGGCGTCCCAGCGCTTCATCTCCAAGCGCCCGGGCCAGCGCTTTCTCCACCGCTTCATCGGACGAGTGGAGGCGCCGCAGCTCGTCCCAGTCGTGCGCGTGCTCGGAGAAATAGGCCTGCGCCTCGCTTTCGCGGTGCTGGCGTATCTCGGCCAGCTTGCGGCGATCCTGCTCGCATTCCTGCGCGAATTGCGGATCGGCGGCCTCGGCCTCGACCAGCAGGCCGGCAATCGAGGCGCTGAGCGGCGGAGCTTCGCTCGAATTGGCGCAGGCGCGCAGGAAGACCCAGCTTCCCTCGCGGCGGCGTTCGGCAAGGCCGGCATCGCACAGGATGCCGATATGGCGCGAAACGCGCGGCTGGCTCTGCCCGAGAACCTGCGCCACTTCGCCTACCGCAAGCTCCATCGATCCCAACAGCCGCATGATCCTGAGGCGGGTGGGGTCGGCAAGGGCGCGGAAGAGGCTCTCGGTGCGCATGATGACCTGAGGATATAAAGGTATTTTTATATCTGTAAATCGAAGCTCGCCTTGACCGGCCAATAGTGCCGCTTGCGCGACCAAAATTCCGATCCAAACCCAATCTTTACCAATGGGCGGGAAACTGGCGCGGTCATGGCCCGCCTTCCATCCGATCATGCAGCCGAACGCGAGCGGTTCGTCGAGGACCTGCTCGCCATCATGACGCAGGAAGAGAAGATCGGTCAACTGGTCCTCCAGCCCTCGCCCGACGCCGGTGATAGCGGCGATGTCCGCCATATCCGGGACCAGTTGCGGCGCGGCCAGCTCTGCGGCCTCCTGGAGAACGGATCGCCGGGTGACCTCGCCAATTTGCAGCGGATAGCGATCGAGGAAACGCGCCTCGGCATTCCCTTGCTGGTCGCCGCCCCCGTGGCGCGCGGGACCGAGCTTGTCATGCCGAGCCCCTTTGCCCTCGCTTCGACCTGGGAGCCCTCGCTTGCCGACCGTTCGGCGCGCATCGTGTCGAGCGAAGCGCGCCACACGGGCCGCAACTGGCTGCTGGGACCTGACGTTGCCCTCAGCGTCTCGCCAAAGGACAAGTATCTTGCCTCGAGTTGGGGCGCGTCCGCGCGCCTTGCCCAGAGCCTGGCCTCGGCCACGGTTCGCGGGCTCGAACACCGGGACGAGGGCGGAGGCAGCGCCCTTGCCTGCCTGCGGGTCGACGATCCCTCCTGGACCGGACGCCACAGCGCCCGCCGGTTGGACGAAAAGCTGCGGCTCGTGGCCGGCGTCTTGCGCGAAGCGTCCCCGGCCAGCGTCGCGCTCGATGCCGTTACGCAGGATGCGTTCGACCTTCGCAACGTACCGGAGGACCCAAAATTCGCGGTCGGTGGCCCGGGAGGCTTCGAAGGTATCGATCTGGCAGAATGGGCCGAGATTGCCCGCCTTGCCGGCCAGGACCTGGGCGAAGCACCCTATGTGGGCCTGTCGGTCGGTGCGGTGGACGCCGCCGTAAAGGACGGGCGCATTCCGACCCTCATGCTTGACGACGCCGTTCGCAGGGTGCTCGGCGCAAAATACGACCTTGGCCTCTTCCGCAGCGAAGGTCCCGTGGAAGACGCACAGCCGGCGCCGCCCAAGCAGCGCGGCCGTACGGTTGCGCTCGACGCCGCGCGGCACGCCATCGTGCTGCTGCGCAACGATCCCGCCCTCCTCCCGCTCACCGTGGATTCGGGCGAGATACTGATCGTCGGCCTTGCGGCGGGCGACCGGCGTCTGCCGATGGGCGACAGCGAGGCTGAAGGGACCAGCCTGATCGACGGGCTCGAAGCGCTCGGGCTGGCGCACAAATACGTGCCCGGCCTTGCCCTGCGCCAGGATCGCCGCGCCGGCTCCGCCGACCGCCTCGTGAACGCCGACCGCATGGCGATCGGCATGGCCAGCGAAGCGGCGCGCCGGTCGCGTACGGTCATCGTCGCCCTCGGCGAGATCCGCGAGCTGGGCGAGGCGCAGCGAACGCTGCTGGAATCGCTCCGTGCCGCGAATGCGAACATCATTCTGGTCACCCTCGGCACCTACCCGCTCGATCCCGAAGTCAGCGGCGCGAAACTGCCGTGCGTGCTCCACGCCGGTCAGCTGGGGACCATGTCGGGCCATGCGCTTGCCGAAGTTCTCACCGGCGAATTCGCCCCGCGGGGCCGCTTGCCGATCGCGCTAGCCGACAAGGGGACCGCCGGCCTCTCGCTGGGGCATGGCCTGGGCTATTCCGATTTCGCGCTTGGCGAGACCGCGCTCGAACTCAGCCACGACCGGCTGGTTCTGAGCACTGTCTTGCACAATGTGGGCGAGCGCGAAGGCACCGAGACGGTCCAGCTCTACGTGCGTCGCCCCGAAGGACGCGGCTACGGGCCGCGCGAGCTTGCCGACTTCCAGCGGCTGTCGCTCGTTGCCGGTGAGAGCCGCCGGCTGCTGTTCGAGATCGGCGGCAACCACCTGGGCGAATTCGCGCGCGATGGCAGCTTTGCTATCCGTCCCGGCACCTACGAGCTCGGCGTCGGCCTCAGCGAGGAGCGCGCCAGCCCCCTGGAGATCGCCGTACCGCAGGCGGTTGCCGAAGCCATGGCCCGCGCCCGCTCGGGCGAACCGCTTCCGGGGCTCTTTGGGAAACTGCGCAGCGTCGGCTAGTCCGCGCCGCTTAGAACGCCTGGCGAAGCGTTTCGCCCATTTCGGCGGTCACGCGCTCGAGCGCATCGCGCGCCATCACGGTCACGACCGATCCTCCGAAACCGGCACCTGTCATCCGGGCACCGCCCTGCACTCCAATGGCTTCCTGTAGCCGCTCGACGAGAGCATCGACAGCCGGGACGGACACTTCGAACTGGTCCCTAAGCGATATGTGCCCTTCGGCCAGCAAGCTGCCAAAGCGCTCCAGGTCACCGCTGCGCAGCGCATCGGCAGCAGCCGCGGTGCGCGCGATTTCGCTGATCACGTGCGCCGCTCGCATCGCCTCAAGATGCGGGAGATTTGCAGCATCGAGCGCCTCCATGGTCGCATCGCGCAAGCTTTCGACGCCGAGCGCGCGCGCCGCGTTCTCGCACTGCGCGCGGCGTGCGTTGTATTCGCCGTCGACCAGCCCGCGGGTCACGCCGCTGTCGGCGACCGCCACGCTCCAGCCCTCGGGCACAGGGACGAGCGTGTAGGAGAGGTCCCGGCAGTCGAGCAGCATGGCGTGTCCGGGCTGGCCAGCCGCAACCGCCATCTGGTCCATGATGCCGCACGCGACCCCGGCCCAGCCATGCTCGGTCCGCTGCGCTGCCTTGGCAAGCGCGACCGGATCCGCATCGGTCCCGGCGGCTGCGGCCAAAGCGCGCCCGGTCGCGATGCAGAGCGAGGCGGAGGACGACAGGCCCGATCCGCGGGGCAGGTCGCCGGTGATCACGATCCTCAGGCCGCCTGCAGGAATACCGGCTTCGGCCACCATCCCGCGCACATAGGACGTCCAGCCGACGCTTTCCGGTCGTGCGGGTGTGGCCGCATCGAAGCGGTCCTCTTCCCCGAAATCGGCCGCGACAGCCTCGATATCGCCGCCCTCGGTGCGCGACCAGGCAATCGCCGTCCCCTCGCGCACCGGCATGGGAAGGACGAGCCCGTCGTTATAGTCGACGTGCTCGCCGATCAGATTGACCCGCCCGGGCGCGAAAACCGTGCCTTCGGCGGCCTCTCCGAACCGTTCCGCGAAAAGCGCGGCGGCTTTGTCTCTCAGGGCCTCGCTCATGCCTTCGCCTCCCGGATGCGCTGAGCGGCCGCTTCGGGCGTGAGGTCGCGCTGCGTTTCGGCCATCAGTTCGTAGCCAACCATATGCTTGCGGATTTCCGCAGAGCGCAGGAGCGGCGGGAAGAAATGCGCGTGGAGCCGCCAGTGTGCGCAGTCCGGGCCAAGCGAATGCGGCGCGCCGTGCCAACCCATCGAATAGGGAAAATCAGTGTCGAACAGCGCATCATAGGCGGGCAGCAGCTTGCCGAGGACGTCCGCCAGCGCATCGCGTGCGCCGGGTGACAGATCTTCCAGCCGCGCCACAGGGTCCCTTGCGATCAGCAGGGTCTCGAAGGGCCAGGCCGCCCAGTGCGGGACTACCGCCAGCCAATGCGCGTTGCTGGCGACAACGCGCTCGCCGCTGGCGTCTTCGGCAGCGATGACATCGGCCAGAAGATCGCCCTCATGACCGCGCTGGCAGCCCTCCTCGCGCTCGACCAGCGTGGGCACGAAATCGCTCGCCCAGACCTGCCCATGCGGATGCGGGGAAGACGCGCCCATCATCGCGCCCTTGTTCTCGAAAATCTGCACATAGCCCCACCGCTGGCCCAGCTCTGCCGACAGGTCGCACCAGGTCTCGACCACCGCGCGGCGCGCCGGTCCGTCCATGCGGGCGAGCGTCGCGGAATGGTCGGGCGCGTAGCAGATCACCCGCGCTTCGCCCGACACCGGCGCTTCCTCGAACAGACCGTCAGAAGAGGTGCCCTCTGGCTCCATCAGAAGGGCGGGAAAATCGTTGGGGAAGACCCAGGTTCCCGCGTAGTCGGGATTGGGCGCACCGCCGACGCGCTCGTTGCGCGGGCACAGGTAGCAGTCTGGATCGTGCGCAGGGCGCGCAGCCGGATCGGCCTTCTTGACCTCCCCCTGCCAGGGACGGCCCATGCGCTGGGGCGAGACCAGAACCCAGTCTCCGGTCAGCAGGTTCTTGCGCCGATGGGGAGCCGATGTGGTCATGCCATTGCCTTCAGGTGGAAGATGGCGGCCCCTTCGGCCGGGATGGCGGGAAGCGCAAGGCCCGCGTTCGCAAGCCAACTGCCCGAAACGGTTGCAGGCTCCTCGCGCATGGCTTTGAGGGCCGCGCCGTCGCCGGCGGCAAGCACATGGCGCGAGCCCGTGGTCTCCAGCAAGCGCACCGACCAGTCGCGATCCTCAGCAAAGGGCAGGCGCAGGGGCGGGGAGCGGCGCTGCGCAGGATGGCTCTTGCGAATGACCCAGAGGAGGTATTCGTCCCCCGAGCCCTGCGCCTGCCAGGCCAGCCCGTCGACACCCTCGCCCACGAGCGTCTTCCCCCCGTGGACAAGGCCGCGCCAGCGCTTGGCGAAATCCAGCCACTCAGCGAGGCGGGCACGATCCTTTTCAGCCATGGCCTCGGGGTCGAGCTCGACACCGAAATGGCCCTGCGCGGCGATCGCTGCGCGAAAGTCGAGCGTCTGGGTGCGCCCGGTCGCATGGCTCGGGCTGGCTCCGACATGGGCGCCCATCACCTCGGGCGGCATGAAGGCAAGGAAACCGCGCTGCATATCGAGGCGAGACAGCGCATCGATATTGTCACTGGTCCAGAAGCGGTGGGTATGGCGCAAGATGCCGGCATCGA
The DNA here is from genome assembly GCF_019448255.1 of Qipengyuania flava. Lineage (NCBI taxonomy): Bacteria > Pseudomonadati > Pseudomonadota > Alphaproteobacteria > Sphingomonadales > Erythrobacteraceae > Qipengyuania > Qipengyuania flava. The sequence goes on along the minus strand of NZ_CP080410.1, from coordinate 659,006 downwards.
TCCGTCCGCCGCCGGCCGAACAGCTCTCGATCTCGACCGCCGGATGCGCGGCGCGCAGCCGCTCGAACAGCGCGTAAGCCCCGCGCACCTGCTCTGCTCCGCCCGATGGCGCGTGCGGGCGGTTGTGGTCCCATTTGAGGTAGCTGATCGGCACCTCGCGCAGCAGCGCGTCGAGGCAGTTAAAAAGGTACTCGCGCACCTCCTCGCGCCGCAGGTCGAGCACGAGCTGGTTGCGCGCGGTCGGCCTGTCACGCCCCTCAAGCGCAAGCACCCAGTCGGGATGCGCGCGGTAGAGGTCGCTGTCGGGATTGACCATTTCGGGCTCCACCCAGAGGCCGAATTCCAGCCCCAGCGCCTGCACCCTCTCCGCCAGCGGTCGTAAGCCGCGCGGGTACTTTTTCGGATCGGGCGTCCAGTCGCCCAGCCCAGCGTTGTCCCAGTTGCGGCCCCTGAACCAGCCGTCGTCGAGGATGAACCGTTCCGCGCCGAGATCCGCCGCTGCCTTTGCGAGCCGGGCGATACGCTCCTCGTCATGCGCGAAGTAGCACGCCTCCCAGCTGTTGAGATGAACGGGGCGCGGGAGCATCGCGCCTCCGGGCCACGCAATCAGGCTGCGCATCATCGCGTGTTGAAAAGCCATCGCGCCGTTGCGGCCATGGTTCGAGATAGCGACATAGGCGGGCGGCGCGGCGAAGCTCTCGCCGGGCTCCAGGCGGATTTCGCCGGGCGCGAGCAGCGCCTCGCCCATCAGCACATAGCCGCCCTCGTCATCGGGCTCGATCCCCAGCCGCGTGTCGCCCGACCAGCCGAACTGGACAGCGAGCACCTCGCCCGCGTCCCAGCCTGCGCCCTCGCCCAGCACGTAACATCCCGGCGGACCGCCGTGCCCGGTGATCCCGAGCCGGCTTTCGCGGTGCCAACCCTGGCTTGGCATGGGTTCGCGGCACTCGGCGAACTCGGCGTTGTGCCGCCCGCGCCAGGACAGGATTTCAGCCGAGGTGGAAGGAAGCGGGATCGCGAGGCTGGCCAGCCGGTCGAGAAGGATCGGAGCCTCGCCGGAATTGGATACGCGGATTTCGATCACCAGCCCGCCCGCAAGATCTGCGAACCGCACATCGAGAGCAAGCCCACACACGCTGTCGCTCAGGGTGAAGGCAAGAGCGTCATCCGCCTCCTCGACTTCGAACGCGTCGAAATGGACGGGTAGCGCCATGCCAGATGCATCGCGGCAGGCCAATGCCTCCTCTCCAAACCATCCCAGCCCCCGGGTCGGCACGAGCGATAGAGGCTGGTCGCGCTCCAGCGAGAAAGTGGTCGAGCCGCGCGTGTCCCTCAGCGGCGCCATCGCCACGGTCTCGACGCGCGCACCCAGGTGCCGCCACAGCGGCGCCCCGCCCTTGTCGATTTCGAGGACGAGGCTCCATTCCTCGCCGTGGAGCGCGGCCAGCCTCATGCCTTGGACGCCAGCTCGTCCCCGCGGAACAGCGCCAGGCCGATGAACTCAGCCTTGCAGCCCAGCACCAGCCGGTTGAACGCCAGCGCCGCCAGCACCGAGGTGACGAGCGTGATGACCATGAAGTCGATGTAGTGCATCGCGATGATGCCCATCGGCTCGAGCCAGAAGGTGAAGGTGCCGTAGAGCGCCACGCCCCAGACCACGCCCGCAATCGCCGAAATTGCCGACACGTTGCGGAAGAACAGGCCGGCGATGAAGGCCGACAGGATCGGCATGGATGAAAGGCCGTTCAGCTGCTGCAGCAGGTTGATGATGCTTTCAGCCGACTGGTACATCGGCACCAGCATGACCGCGAGTACGGTCGCCAGCGTGCTCATCACCGCGCCCAGCTTCCAGTGGTTCTTCACCTTGCCCAGGAACTGCTCGTGGAAATCGACCGAATAGAGCGCGACCGTCGAGTTCAGCACCGCGCTGAAGGTGGTGATGACCGCTGCGGCCACCATGGCGGCAAAGGCGCCCGACAGCCAGCTCGGCAGCACTTCCGCAACGAGCCGGCCATAGGCCGCATCGCCCACGTCCCCGAACAGCTTGTAGGCCACGACGCCCGGAATGACGACGATCGGCGGCACGATCAGAATACGCACGGCGGCGGCGGCAAAAACGCCCTTCTGCGCCTCCTTGACGGTGGGCGCGGCCATCGCCTTCTGGGTGATGTTCTGGTTGGTCGACCAGTAGAAGATCTGGATGAAGGCCATGCCGGTGAACAGCGTGTGGAAGGGGATCGGGCTGTCCGATGCCCCGACCATGCTGAGCCGCTCAGCAGGGACGCCGGTCACGATGTCCCAGTCGACCGCCGCCAGCGCGAGGAAGACGATCACCAGCGCCAGGAACAGGATGCCAATGCCGGAGAAGGTATCCATCACGGCCACCGCCCTCAGCCCGCCGAAGATCGTGTAGGCGGCACCGACCAGCGCAAGCCCGATCGAAAAACCGATCAGCGGGATGCCGCTGCCGAACAGCGATTGCAGGAACAGCCCGCCCGAATAGAGCGCGGCCGGAAGGTAGATGAGAATATTCCCGGCCAGGAACAGGCCCGAAATGAGCGTGCGGATCGAGCGCCCGTCGTAGCGGCGCTCAAGCAGCTCGGTCACCGTGGTGCAATTGTAGCGGTAGTAGAGCGGCACGAAGACGAAGGCCAAGGCCATCAGCCCGACAAAGCCGGCAATTTCCCACCAGGCGAGCAGCAGCATCTGGTTGCCATTCATGCCCACGAGCTGGTCGGTCGAGAGGTTCGTCAGCGTGATCGAACCGGCGACGAAGAACCACGAAAGCCCCTTGCCGCCGAGGTAGACGTCCTTGTCCGACCCGTCATGCGACGCGCCGCGAACCTTCCACCAGGTCAGCAGGCCGACGAGCGCCGTAAGGCCGACAAACACGCCGACCTGAACCAGGCTGCCAAATTGCGCTGTGTCCCCGAACAAGTATCCCTCCCCGAATTCCGCTGGCATCCATCGCAGATTCGGCTCTAGACGCAAGCGCATGGAGTTTTCCTGATGCAGCTGGGCGTTTGCTACTATCCCGAACACTGGCCCGAAGAACGCTGGGCCATCGACGCGCGCCAGATGGTCGAAACTGGCCTCGCGCGCGTGCGCATCGGCGAATTTGCCTGGAGCCGTATCGAGCCCGAACCGGGCCGGTTCGAATGGGACTGGCTCGACCGCGCGGTTGAGACGCTGCACGAAGCCGGCCTTGGCATCATCATGGGAACGCCCACTGCCACGCCGCCGAAATGGCTGGTGGACCGCATGCCGGACATGGTCGCGCTCGATCGCAGCGGCAGGCCGCGCGGGTTCGGGTCGCGGCGGCACTATTGCTTCAGCCACGAAGGCTACCGCGCCGAGGCCGAGCGGATCACCCGCGCCGTCGCCGAACGCTATGGCCAGCACCCAGGCGTGGTGAGCTGGCAGACCGACAACGAATACGGCTGCCACGACACGGTGCAGAGCTTTTCGCCTGCCGCGCGCGACGCGTTCCGGCAGTGGCTTGCGGACCGCTACGGCGCGGTGGAGGCGCTGAATGCGGCCTGGGGCAATGTGTTCTGGTCGATGGAGTACCGCTCTTTCGGCGAGGTGGAGCTGCCCAATCTGACCGTGACGGAAGCGAACCCCGCCCATTGGCTTGCCTTCCGCCGCTTCTCTTCCGACCAGGTCGTGCGGTTCAACAAGGCGCAGGTCGATATCCTGCGCGAACTCTCTCCCGGGCGCGACATTACCCATAACGCGATGGGCTTCTACACCGGCTACGATCACTACGATCTTGCGGCCGATCTCGATGTACTCGGGTGGGACAGCTACCCGCTCGGCTTCCTCGAGATGTTCCGCTTCTCCGAGGAGGAAAAGCGCGCCTACGCGCACCAGGGCCATCCCGATATCGCTGCCTTCCACCACGACCTCTATCGCGGCTGCGCAACAGGCGGGCGCTGGTCGGTGCTCGAACAGCAGCCCGGCCCGGTCAACTGGGCGCGGCACAATCCTGCACCGCTGCCGGGCATGGTGCGCCTGTGGACGCTGGAAGCCTATGCGCATGGCGCGGAGATGCTGTGCTACTTCCGCTGGCGGCAATTCCCGCAAGCGCAGGAGCAGATGCACGCCGGCCTGCTGCGGCCCGACGCGGTACCGGCACCCGCCCTCGGCGAAGCGCAGGAGGCGGCCAGCGACCTCGAATCCCTGGGTGCTGCGGGCGAGACGGTGAAACAAGCCGCGCTGGTGTTCGACTATGCCGCGGAGTGGATGACGCAGATCCAGCCGCAAGGCGAAGGCAAGTCGGCGCTCTGGGCGGCCTTCCGCAGCTATTCGGCGCTGCGCAAGCTGGGGCTCAACGTCGATATCGTCTCGCCCGGAGCCTCGCTCGATGGCTACGCGCTGGTCGTGGTGCCGTGCCAGCCGATCGTTTCGGACACGCTCGCGGCAAGCCTCGACAACTTTGACGGGCAGCTCGTCATCGGGCCGCGCAGCGGGTCGCGCGGGATGGACTTCGCCATCCCGGATACGCTTGCGCCCGGCAAGCTGGCCGAGCTGGTCGGCGGGACCGTGACGCTCAGCGAAAGCTGGCGGCCGGGCCTCTTGATTGCTGGCGAAGGATGGGAAGGAACCGGCTGGTTCGACCACCTCGAAGGCGAAGCCGAACCCGATATGACCGGCAGCGATGGCCGGGTTGCCTGCTGGAAACATGGCAAGACCCGCTACGCCGCCTGCTGGCCGGAAGGGTCCTTCATCGATGCGCTCATCGCGCGTGCCGCAGCCGATGCCGGCCTGCCAAGCGCGCCTCTGCCCGAAGGCCTCCGCCAGCGGCGCGTGGGTGACCGGCTGTTCACCTTCGACTATACCGATGCGTCTGTGCGCTGGGAGGACGCCTCGTGATCGACGGTCATGGCCGCAAGATCGATTACATCCGCTTGTCGGTGACCGACCGCTGCAACCTGCGCTGCACCTATTGCATGGCGGAGGACATGACCTTCCTGCCCCGCCGCGACCTCCTCACCTTCGAGGAAATCGAGGCCCTCGCCCGGCACCTCGTCGGGCGCGGCGTGCGGCGTATTCGCCTGACCGGCGGTGAACCGCTGGTACGCAAGGGGATCCTCGACCTTGTCGAGCGCCTGGGGCGCCTGCTCGAAAGCGGCCTCGACGAACTCACGCTCACCACCAACGGCACACGCCTGCCGGAGACGGCCCAGACACTTTACGCAAGCGGAGTGCGGCGGATCAACGTGAGCCTCGACACGCTCGACCGCGAGCGGTTTGCCGCCCTCACCCGCCGCGACGAATTCGACCGCGTGATCGAGGGGATCGGTGCAGCCCGCGCCGCAGGCCTGGCCATCCGTATCAACGCGGTCGCCATGCGCGGCGTGAACGATGACGAGCTGCCCAACCTCCTCGCCTGGTGCGGCGAGCGCGGCATGGACCTGGCGCTCATCGAGGGCATGCCGCTTGGCGAGGTTGCGATCGATCGCCATGCCGAACACCTCCCTCTGTCCGAAGTGCGCGAGCGGATGGAAGAGCGCTTCTCGCTGGTCCCCTCGCTCCACCGCACCTCTGGCCCGGCGCGCTATTACGACGTGGAAGAAACCGGCACGCGGCTCGGCCTCATCACGCCGCTCAGCCACAATTTCTGCGCCGGCTGCAACCGCATCCGCATCGCCGCGACGGGCACGGTCTACGGCTGCCTTGGTCACGACCAGAAGGTGGAACTGCGCGACATCATCCGTGCAGGCGGCGAGGCGGCGCTCGACGAAGCGCTCGACCTGTTGCTCGCCGGGAAGCCGCTGCGGCACGATTTCGATGTGGCGCGCAGCGAACCGGCCGTCGTCCGCCATATGAGCGTGACCGGCGGCTAGGGCGAACAGGGACCGAAATTGGCCGCGCAGGCCTCGAGCATGGCCCGCGCCCCATCCCGGTCGCCATCGGCCATGCCCGCAAGAAGCGGCACCATCTTCGCCTGCGGGGGAAAGGTCCCGTAGCCAGCAAACAGCGCGTGCCAGCTCATGGTCGGATAAGGGGGCGGTCCCTCGTGCTGGCCCGCGTTGACCGCGCTCACATCCTCATGCGTGAACCAGGCGGTCATCATCGCCTTGAGATTGTCCGACAGCGCGTGATTGCCCGCGTTGTCGCGCCAGTACTGCGTGTCGCTGCGCTGGTTGAGGCGATAATGCGCGACAATATAGTCGCGGATGCCCTCGTATTTCGCCGCGATCCGGCGGTTGAACGTGTCGCGGTGCACGGGGCCGAAACCGCCCTTCTCGTAAGCCTCGGCAAAATCGAGCGCGGTGACGATCCCGATATGGAGCGCGGTTGCCTCGAGCGGCTCGATGAAGCCCTGCGACAGGCCGGCGGCCAGGCAATTGCGCGTCCAGCTGTCCTCGACCCGGCCGACCTTCATCCGCAGGACACGCGCCTCGCCTTCGCCTTCCATTCCGATCGCCTGGCGCAGCTCGGCCTCGGCCTCCTCATCGGACAGGTACTTGGAAGAATAGACATAGCCGTTGCCGACCCGCGTGGTCAGCGGGATCGACCAGCGCCAGCCGGCCCGCATGGCAATGGCGTCGGTCTGCGGTTTCATCGGATAGCGGTGCGGCGTCGGCAGCGTGACCGCGCGGTCGTTGAACAGGTTCTCCTCAAACGGAAGGAAGCGCGCGCCGAGCGCCTGTTGCGCAATCACCGAGCGGAAGCCCGAGCAGTCGACAAAGATGTCGCCCTCGATCCGCTCGCCGCTCTCGCAGCGCAGCGCGGCCACATCGCCCGATCCTGAAAGCTCAACATCGGTGACCTTGAGCGGCTTATGGACCACCCCTCGCGCCGTCGCCCATTCGCGCAGGAAACCGCCCAGCTTGTGCGCGTCGAAATGGTAGCCGTAGCTTGGCGCGAAGGGGAAGTTCTCGGCCGGATGCGGTGCGCGGCGTCCCTCGGCGAGGAGCGCGGCGAGGTACCAGTCATCCGGATGCGCCGGCACATCCACCCCGCGGCGCCGCAGCGCGCAATTCTGCACGAAGCGCGGTTCGGTGTGGAGGTCGACCGGACCCGGGAAAGGGTGAAAGTAGCTTCCGTGCCCGCCCCGCTCGCTCCAGCCGGAAAAGCGGATCCCGAGCTTGTAGGTCGCATCGCACGCCGCCATCCACTCGGCTTCGTCGATACCCAGGTGGTCGAAGAAGGCCTTCAGCTGCGGGGTCGAACCCTCGCCCACCCCGATGATCCCGATCTCCGGGCTTTCGACAACCGTGACGGAGCCGCCTCGCGCGCCCCAGCGATGGTGCAGCAGGCAGGCGGTGATCCAGCCGGCGCTGCCGCCGCCGAGGATGACGACGCGGGGAGGAGTGGGTTCGCTCACCCGCCGATGGGTATCAGCCGGATCGCAAAGCCGCCACCCGGCGCCATGCGCAGGTCCAGGGTATCGCCCGATGTCACTTCGCGTTCCTCGATCACGATATCGAAGCGCGTCGGCCCTTCGAAATGCGAGGTGTCCGCATCGCGGTAGATTTCCGCGCGGTAGGCCGTGCCGGAATCGAGGAAGTCGAGCGCCAGCGACACCTCGCGCGGATCGGCATCGGTGCCGCCGCCAAGGAACCACTCATTCGAGTTGCGATCCTTGCGCGCGGTGACGACATAATCGCCCACTTCGGCCTCGAGAATGCGGCTCTCCGACCAGTCGGCAGGCACATCCTTGATGAACTGGAAGGCTTCCGGTTGCTCGGCGTAATGCTCGGGCAGGTCGGCGACCATCTGGATCGGCGAATAGATCAGCACATATTCGGCCAGCGCGCGAGCCATGGTCATCTGCAATGGCTGCCCCCGCCCTTCGAGGCTGAGGATGCCCGGCGTATAGTCCATCGGGCCCGACAGCATGCGGGTGAAGACCATGGTCGGAACATGGTCCGGCCCGTTAGGCGGCACGCCCCAGGCGCTGAATTCCATCCCGCGCGCGCCTTCACGGCTGACCCAGTTGGGATAGGTGCGGCGAAGCCCGGTGTCCTTGACCGGCTCGTGCGGGTTCATCGCTATGCGGCGCTTGGCTGCTTCGGTAACGACCTTGAGGTGGTGGCGCTGCATCACCTGGCTTTCGGTGCACTCGCGCGTTTCACGCCCGTCGGGATGGACATAGCGCAGGTTGCACGCGTCGGTGACGTAGCCCGACTTGATCGTCTTCACCCCGCGCGCCGCCATCAGGTCGAGCCCGGCAGCAAGCTGGCTTTCGTAATTGCCGACATCGCCGCTCGTTTCGTGATGGCCGACAATCGGAACGCCCTTTTCGGCGGCGTAGCGAGCCAGTTCCTCGAAATCGTAGTCAGGATAGCTTTCGGTAAAGCTGAACAGCTTGCCGTTGAAAAACCAGTTGCCGTCCCAGCCGATGTTCCAGCCTTCGACCAGCACGCCTTCGAAGCCGTGTTCGGCAGCGAAATCGATGTACCGCTTCACGTTTTCGGTCGTCGCGCCGTGCTTCGGGCCCGAGCCCCAGCTTTCCTCGTCGAGGTGCAGCGACCACCACACACCCACGTATTTGTGCGGTGTGAACCACGAAACATCTCCGAGCTTGTTCGGCTCGTTGAGGTTCAGCTCGACCAGGCTCTCGGCCAGCCCCGCGGCATCATCCGACACGCGGATCGTGCGCCAGGGCGTGGCAAAGGGCAGGCCGCGCACGGCGCGCGCGGCAGAGGTGCCGGTGGGCGCCAGCGTAGCGCGGAAATTCGTGCCCGTGGTGCGCTTCACCCACATGCCGGCGAAATCGACCAGCGCGGCCTCGTGGATCGCGACATGCGTGCCGTTTTCCATGCGGAAGGTCAGCGGCGTGTGGGCCAGCGAGACCGCGTCGATTGCGGTCTCTTCGTAGAGATACTCGTAGCGGTTCCACTCACCGCCCGGGATCCACCAGGCGGTGCCGTTCTGGGCGAGGTTGAACTCGGTGAGCTCCTCGGCAACGCGCAAGGTTTCACCCATGCTCGCATCGTCAAAGACATAGCGGAAGGCGACCGCGTCATCGAACACGCGGAAGGTGACACCGAAGCGGCGCTTCTCGTCGCTGTCTTCCTCGAAACGGACCGTCAGCTCCTCGTGGTGGTCGCGCACGAAGCGCTGTTCGCCCCAGGGCTGCTCCCATGTTTCATCGCGGGCGGCGCGCGTGGCCCCGGTTAGCGTCAGGCGCCGTTCCAGCTTGTCCTGGTCGGTGAGCAGGAAGCCGAGACGGCTTTCGGTGAAGATCGCCTCGCCGCGCTTGTCGATCCGGTAGAAGGGCCGCCCCTCGCCGTTGACGTCGACTGTCACGCTGATCGTGCCGTCGGGCGAGGTGACCACCTCTTCCGCAAGGGCGGGACCAGCGAAAACAAGCGCGAAAACTGCGAAGAGGGGCTTCAGGTTCATAGTTCGATCACCAGTGCGCCAAAGGGAGGAAGGTTTGCCGGATCGGCCGCATTGGTGGACGCGAGGACCGTTCCGTCCGTCAGATCGGTAGGCGGGGCTACGGGCGTGGTACCCAGGTTGAAGAGGCAGCGGACCCGCTGGCCTTCGCCATCCCGCTCGATCACGAAAAGCCCGTCCACGCTTTCGCAGCGGGTGACGGCGCCGTGATGGAGCGCGCGGTTGGCGCGGCGCAGGTCCAGCATGGCGCGGGTGTGATGCAGCAGCGAGGTGTCGTCCGCTTCCTGCGCCTCGACCGAGCGGGCCGCGTTCTCTTCGCCCACCGGCAACCAGGGTTCGCCCTTCGTAAAGCCGCCGTGCGCTTCGCTTGCGGCCCACGGCATCGGCGTGCGCGCGCCATCGCGGCTCAGCGTGAGCGGCCAGTTGGCGATCGCTTCGGGATCCTGGAGCTGGTCGAAGGGAATATCGACCTGGGTGAGGCCCAATTCCTCGCCATAATAAAGGATGATGTTGCCGCGCAGGCAGGCGAGCAGCGTCGTCTTCATGCGCGCCGCAGCGTCGCGGTGGCCGGCGGCAAACCAGCGGCTGACCGCGCGCGGCGCATCGTGATTCTCGAAAGCCCAGCTCGGCCAGCCGACACCCTCTTCATCGGGCCATTCGGCAAGCGCCGCGCAAATGGCGCCGGGTGTCAGCTTCTCGGCGTAGAGGAAATTGAAGCCGTAGGCGGAATTGAGGTGCGTCTCGCCTTGCGTGAACGCCTTCATCTCGGCCTCGGCTTCGTCCCCGCCGACTTCGGCGACGGTGAAAATGCCGTCATATTCCTCGGTCAGCGCGCGGATCCGCTCGATGAAGGCCGGGATGTCGGGGTGCGACATGTTGTGCTTCTTGAGCTGGAAATCGAAGGGCCGAGTGCGCGGCTTGTCGGTCGCGGGCGCAGGTGGATTGTCGCGCAGATCGGGGTCGTGCATCGCGAAGTTGAGCGCATCGATGCGGAACCCGTCCACGCCCCGATCGAGCCAGAAGCGCATTACCCCCAATACCGCGTCCTGCACCTCGCGGTTGTGCATGTTGATCTGCGGCTGCGAGCTCAGGAAGTTGTGCAGGTAATACTGGCCGCGCCGGGCGTCCCACGTCCACGCGGGACCCCCGAACACGGATTGCCAGTTCGACGGAGGCGACCCGTCGGGCTTGGCGTCGGCCCAGACATACCAATCGTTCTTCGGATTGGTTCTGTCCGAGCGACTTTCCGCAAACCAGGGATGCTCGTCCGAGGTGTGCGAATAGACCTGGTCGATGAGGACCTTGAGGCCGAGCTCGTGCGCGCGCTCGACCAGCGCGTCGAAATCGGCCAGCGTTCCGAAAATCGGATCGACGTCGCAATAATCCGAGACGTCGTAGCCGTAGTCCTTCATCGGCGACTTGAAGAAGGGCGAGATCCAGATCGCATCGACGCCGAGGCTGGCGACATGCGGCAGGCGCTGAGTGATGCCCGGCAGATCGCCGATCCCGTCGCCGTTCGAATCCTGGAAGCTGCGCGGATAGATCTGGTAGATCGCTGCGCCCTTCCACCAGGGCAGCGCCCCGGCCTTGTTGAGAACGTTCTCAAAACTGTCCGCGCGGTTCATTCTGCCGTCTCCGAAACGCGGCAGACGGCCCAGCCGAATGCGGGAAGCGAAACGGGCGCGCTGCCCGGGGCGGAGACAGCTGCGGGGCAGGTCCCGGCGAGTGTTTCGAAGCCGCGCGCATTATAGCCGACAAGGATGTTGGCCGCATTGGGCGCATCTGCCGTGTTGAAGACGGCGAGGTACTCGCCCCCGGTGTCGGGATCGAAACGGCTTACGGCAAAAATACCGGCCTCCTGTTCGTAGTGGCGGACCTCCTGGCGACCTTTCGACAGCGCCGGATGCGCCCTGCGGACCGCCGACAGTTCGGAGATCAAGGCGAAGAGCGGATGGGTCTCGTCGAAATTGCTGGTCGCGGTGGTGGCATCCGTACCGATGAGGTTGTTGTCGTTGTAGCTGGCGGTTCGCGAAGGGAACATGTCCTCGCGTGCAGCCTGGTCATTGCCGTCGCCGACAAAGCCCTGCTCGTCGCCGTAATAGACCACGGGGCTTCCGCGCAGCGTGAGCAGCATGGCGTGCGCGAGCTTCACACGGGCCAGCAGCTCGTCCTGGCCCACCTCGGGCCGATCCCATTTCACGATGGTCGAGAAACGCCCCATGTCGTGATTGCCGAGGAAGGTCGGCATGGCGAGCGCGGCTTCCTCGCCGCCTTCGTAGAGCACATCGCCGTCGAACAGTTCGTTGAGGATATAGGTCCCCTTGCCCTGGGCCACCGTCTCGCGAATGCCTTGCGCAAAGGCGAAATCGAGGACCGCCGGGAAACCGTCACGCCGTGTGTACTGCGCGATGTAGCCGTTGTTCGAGCTGTCCTTGTAAACCTCGCCGAAGATGTGGAAGTTCGGAATGCCCGCTTCTTCGGCCGTCTCAAGCATGGCGGGCACGAAGGCCTGCCAGAATTCCGGGTTCACGTGCCGCGCGGTATCGACGCGGAAACCGTCAATGCCGAAATCGCGGATCCAGCTGGCGTAGATCTCGATCATCCCTTCGACCACGCGCGGGTGCGCGGTGAAGAGATCGTCGAGCCCGACGAAATCGCCGTAACGGCTGCTCTCGCCGGTAAAGGTCGTGTCGCCGCGGTTGTGGTAGTAGATCGGATCGTTGAGCCAGGCGGGGACCTTCACCTTGGCTTCTTCGGCCGGGACCATAGGCGTATAGGCGTAGGACGGGTCGGTCAGCTTGGCGAAATTCTCCTCGCTGCGATCCGCATCGCCCATGAAGCCTTCGTTGATCGGCGCGCCGTCGATCCCGCCCTTGCGCGAATAGGGAAAGTCGCCGCGGCTGCGATAGGCGTAACCCGTCGCATCGCCCTCACGGTAGCGGATCACGTCGGCGGTGTGATTGGTGATGATGTCCATATAGACCTTCATCCCGCGCGCGTGCGCCGCCTCGACGAAGGTCTTGAACTCCTCGCGCGTTCCGAAATGGCCATCGGGACGGGTGAAGTCGGTGACCCAATAGCCGTGGTAGCCCGCGCTCTCATCGCCCTCAGGTCCCTGGACCGGCTTGTTCTGGAAGATCGGCGCAAACCAGATTGCCGTGACGCCGAGCCGTTCGAGATAGTCGAGGCGCTGCGTCAGGCCCTTGAGGTCACCGCCGTGGAAGAAGCCCTTGTGCTCAGGGTCGAAGCCCGTGGTCAGGCGGTCGCCCTCGAAATCGCCGGTGTCGTTGCCCGTGTCGCCGTTCTCGAAGCGGTCGGGGAGGACGAAATAGACTATCTCTTCGCTCGGCGCGCGGTCGCGGAAGCTCGTCGTGTCCTGCGCCGCGGCGGGGCTGGTCGAAGCCAGGCCAAGCGCGAGGAGGGGCAGGGCGAAGCGGATCATGCGGCGGTCTCCTTGGTGCCGGCACGAGCGAGAAGCCTGCCCAGCGTGTCTGCGTGATGCGGCATCGCGGCCGCCGATTTCTTGAAGGATGCCTCGGTCGAGGTCAGCAGCTCGGCCAGTTCCTTTTCGGACATGGCGTCGGCGAGCGGGTTGTAGCCTTTGGCCTCTACGCCCTGTCCGGCCAGCACCTGGAACCAGCCCACTTGCGTGAACAGCTCCTCATGCTCGCGGTGGATGTGCCCACTCTCACGCCACTGGGAGAGCTTGGACTGCAAGCTTTCGGGCAGTTCGAGCGCGCGCATGGCGTCCCAGAACGGCTCGCCCTCGCGCCCGTTGGCCCAATAGTGGAGCACGAGGAAGTCGCGAATGCGGCTCCACTCGAAATCCGCTTGGGCGTTGAAGTGGTCGATGGCCGCTGGACCCGGACGGCCGGAAGGAAGGAGCTGGATGAAACGCGACAGCGCGCTCTGGACGAGATGGATGCTGGTCGATTCCAGCGGTTCCATGAAGCCGGCGGCAAGGCCCAGTGCAAGGCAATTGCCGACCCATTGGCGGCGGCGCTTGCCGGTGGTGAATTTGAGAAGCCGCGGCTCGCCATCTGGCGCGCCGTCGAGATTCTCGAGGAGCGTGCGGGCTGCCTCGTCCTCACTCGTGAACTGCGAGCTGAAGACGTAACCGTTTCCGATGCGGTGCTGGAGCGGAATGCGCCACTGCCAGCCTGCCTCGCGCGCGATCGAGCGGGTGTAGGGGGTGAAATCGCCGCCGCTGGCGCAGGCCACCGCTACCGCCCGGTCGCAGGGCAGAAGGTGCGACCAGTTCTCGAACCCGGCGCCAAGCGCACCTTCGATCAGGAGGGCGCGGAAACCGGTGCAGTCGATGAAGAAATCGCCTTCGATCCGGCGGTCCCCATCGAGCGAAAGGGCGGCAATCTCACCGGTTTCGCCCGATAGTTCGACATCCTCTATGCGGCCTTCGGTGCGTACCACGCCGCGCGCCTCGCTGTAGCGGCGCAGGTAGGCGGCATAAAGCGTAGCGTCGAAATGGTAGGCGTAGGCAATCTCTGGCCCGCCCTCGCCCGGCATGCGCATGTTGCGCGCGGCCAGTTCGTTGAGCGAATAATGCGCCGGGTCCTTGGCGATCCCAAGCTTGCGCCCGCGCAGCCAGTGGTGGTGGAACGCGAGCAGCCCTGCCGGGCGGCCCACTTCCCCAAAGGCGTGCATGTAGCTGTGACCCGGCTGCCTCCAGCCGTCGAAGGCGATCCCGAGTTTGTAGCTGCCCTTGGTTTCGCGCAGGAATTCGGCTTCATCGATGCCGAGCGCCTGGTTGAAATGGCGGATCTGCGGGATCGTGGCCTCGCCCACACCCACAGTGCCGATGGCTTCGCTCTCCACCAGCTCCACCGCAAACCCGCGAGGGAGGAAGCGGGCGAGCAGCGCCGCGGCCATCCAGCCGGCGGTCCCGCCACCGGCGATCACGATCCTTTGGGTGCGGTTGTCGTTCACGATCGGTCGAGCTCCCTTATCGCTCCCGGCCTAACCGGTTCGATGTCGCTAGCCCACCGGACCTCCGGAGTGGAAGGGCGGTGTGAGCACGAGGCCCGCAGCCGCCCTTCCGGGAGGAGCCGTTAGAACTTGAAGGTCGCGCCGGCCAGGAAACGGCGACCGTATTCCTGGTAGTCGATCACGGCGCGCGGTTCGGGCACATTGAACTGCGACACAAAGGGCGCGTTGGTCAGGTTCTGGCCCTGGATGTAGATCGACAGGCCTTCGAGCGCGCTGCCCGGCTGGAATTCGTAGCCGATCTGCGCGTCGACGATGGTTTCGCCGCGTGCCAGTCGCCGCGTCGGCGAACCACCGAAGCCGGTGAAGTCAGCCAGGAATTCCGAACGGTAGCGAACGCTGCCACGGGCGCTGAAGCCGTTGAGGTCATAGTACAGCGTGCCGTTGGCGACCCATTCCGAATAGCCCGGGATCTGGTCGGGGTTGCCGTTGGCGTCCTCGACCTTGGTCTTGGTGTAGCCCACGCCGCCGGTCACACCGAAGCCGGTCAGGGCCGAGGTGATGACATCGAAGGGCACCGTTGCCGAAAGCTCGGCGCCGTAGAAGTCGCCTCCGCCCGTGTTCACTTCGGAGTCGAGGAAACCGATCGTGGTGGCGGGCGTCTGGCCGGCCGGGACCGGGAACGGAGCGTAGTCGAAGACGACACGCGAGCCGTCGATGTAGCTCACCAGGTCCTTGTAGAAGAGCTGGAGCGAGACCACGCCTGCACCGCCGGCGAAGTATTTCTCGATGTTGAAGTCGACCGCGTTGGCCCGGTACGGGCGCAGCAGCGGGTTGCCGCCGCCGCCGCTGATGAACGGCGCGAGGCCGGTCGGGCTGTCGGCAACATTGTTGTTGATGCCGTAGCTGATTGCGACGCGCAGGTCGTCGAGCTGCGGGCGCTGGATCTGGCGGCTAGCCGCAAGGCGGAAGACCCAGCCGCTGTCGAGACGCAGCGAGAGGTTGGCGCTCGGCAGGACGTCCCAGAAGTTGTCGCCCAGCGACAGGTCGACCCGGTCCGGCGAACCGTCGCCGTCGATGTCGGCAAAGGCCACACCAGTGGAGTTCTGCTCGGTGTGAATGGCCTGGACGCCGAAGTTACCCGTCAGCACGCCCGCACCCAGCTCCTGCTCGATGTCGAACTGGAGGTAGGCGGTCATAAGGTCTTCGGTGATGCCGTAGGCCTTGGCCGGGATGTCGTTCGAGGTGTTCGGATCAAGCACCAGCGTGCCACCGGCAATCAGCTCGCGAACGTCGTAGCTGACGATCGGGCCGAGGCCGAGGTAGCCGAGGTCGGTCGAACGCAGCAGCGCACCGCTTGGGATCGCGACTTCGGTCGCGCCATTGGCCGGCGAGACGAAGAATTCGTCGGGCGTCAGGCTCTTCGAACGGTCGGTGTAGTTGAGGCCGAAGTGGACCTTCGAGAAGAAGCCTTCGAGCTCCTTGGCGATGCCCAGGCGGTACTGGAGCAGCTCGTCCTTGATGATGCGGTTGTTGTAGTAACCGGCCTGGACGCGGCTGCCGCCCCAACCCAGCGGGTCGGTGAGGACGATCAGGCTCGGATCGCTGTAGTCGAGGGTCGGCATGAAGCTCGTGCCCTGGGTGTTCGACATGAAGCGGATCGTATCGGTCGCGCCGACGCCGGCGTTGTAGCCCGTGCCCGAATAGCTTTCGATGCTCAGCTCTTCGCGGTCGGTGCGCGAGTAGCCGAAGTCGAGGAACGCGCTCCAGCCATCGTCGCCCTCGTATTCGAGATTGATGCCGCCCGAGTAGAGATCGGCCTGGCGCTGGAACACGTCGTTGCGCACAACGCCTTCCACGTTTTCGAACGTGCCGGCTTCGGCAAAGCCGCCGAACGGACCGTCGACCACGGTCGCGGTGCTCGGATCGAAGGTGGTGCCGAAGGCGCCGAAGCCGAGCGGCAGCTCGATGCCGCGCTTGGACTGGTCATCGTCGAAGTTCGAGTAGAAACCGTCGACCGTCAGCATGAAATTGGGCGACACTT
Organism: Qipengyuania flava; assembly: GCF_019448255.1. NCBI lineage: Bacteria > Pseudomonadati > Pseudomonadota > Alphaproteobacteria > Sphingomonadales > Erythrobacteraceae > Qipengyuania > Qipengyuania flava. The sequence continues at coordinate 642,664 of NZ_CP080410.1, read as the reverse complement.
CGTACTGCAGCGTGCCGTTGATGCCGAAGCGCTTGAGCTGGGTCGAGGTGACGAAGCTCTTGTTGCCGCCGATCACGAAGGGGCTGCCTGCCTGGCCGCTGCCGGCGTAGCCCCAGGCGTTGAATTCCTGCAGCTGGTAGGGTTCGTCGGTATAGGCGGCGGCCAGCGCCAGGCCTACGGTGTCGTCGGCGAACTGGTCGACATAGGTCGCGTTCACACGGTAGCCGAATTCCTTCGAGCCGGCGTTCAGCGCGCCGAGATCGGCGTAGGAGCCCTTGGCGCCGACAGCGAGCACGCGCTCACCGGCTTCCAGCGGACGGATCGTGCGCACGTCGATCGTGCCGACAAGGCCCTGGCCCACAAGGTTGGCCGAAGGCGACTTGTAGACGTTCACCCGGTTCACGACTTCGGAGGGATACTGGTCGAATTCCACGGCGCGGTTGTCGCCGGTCGAGGTCTGCTCGCGGCCGTTCAGCAGCGTCTGCGAGAAGTCCGGGCCGAGACCGCGGATGGCGATCACGTTGGCTCGGCCGTTGAGGCGCTGCGAGGTGACACCCGGCAGGCGCGCAATCGATTCGCCGATCGAATCGTCGGGCAGCTTGCCGATGTCTTCGGCCGTGACCGATTCCAGGATGAGGTCGCTGTTGCGCTTGGTGTTGACCGAGGTCGCGAGCGACTCGCGGAAACCGGAAACGATGATGACATCGCCTTCCTCCGCTTCGGCGGGTGCTTCCGCCTCAGTCTCCTGCGCATAGGCCGGAGCCGACAGCGCTGCCAGCGACACGGCAAAGGCCGAGAGGCTGACGGTTGCACCAAAAGTCTTGCGAATTGCCATTTCAAACCACTCCCCGAGAGGGCCCGATACCTTGCTGGTTACTTGGGCCGCAGTCCTAATCCCGACAGGTGCGGCATAGATGCACGCCGCCTGTTCGCCGCGACGCATAGGTGCCGATCGGCAAGTTGGGATAGACAGCATACGTATGTGATTGCGGCGAAAGGGGGTGCGGTGCAATTTTACAATAGCCGCCCGAAATCCGCTGTTTTCGCGCCGCATCAGGCGCTTGGCGTTGCCTGCCAGCCCCCGCGTTCCTATGCTCGCATTCGAGAGAGTGTCCGGAAGGGTATTTCCGGTCAGGAGACGTGCAATGGGTCGCAAGCCGACAGGTCGGCCGACCAGCTTCGACATTGCCTATGAGGCGGGGGTTTCGCAGCCCACGGTCAGCCGTGCCCTGCGCGGCGACAAGTCGGTCAGCGCCAAGACCCGCGCGAAGATCGAAGCGATTGCCCGCGACCTCAATTACACGGTCGACAAGAACGCGTCCTCTCTTCGCAGCCAGCGCTCGAACACCATTGCCCTGCTCTTTTTCGAGGACCCGACGCCCGACGAGAGCATGATCAACCCCTTCTTCCTCGCCATGCTCGGATCGATCACGCGCGCCTGTGCGGATCGGGGGCTGGACCTGCTGATTTCGTTCCAGCGCATGGAAGACGACTGGCACGTCCAGTACCAGGACAGCCACCGCGCCGATGGCCTCATCCTGCTCGGCTACGGCGACTACACGAAGTACCGCGAGCGCATGGACCAGCTCGCTCGGCAGGGCACGCAGTTCACCCGCTGGGGATCGGTTTCGAGCGATTCGAGCGGGGTCACCATCGGGACCGACAACGTCGCGGCGGGCAAGCTCGCCGGGGCGCATCTGGTCGAGCAAGGCCGCAAGCGGATCGCGTTCCTCGGCCATGCGGACGACCACTATCCCGAGTTCGCAGGGCGGTACCGCGGACTTTGCGACGCGCTCGACGAGGCAGGGCTTGGCGTGGACCCGGCGCTGCAATTCGACGCGCTCACCACCGAGGAGGAAGGCCACGCCGCGGCCCAGGCCTTGCTCGCAAGCGGGACCGCGTTCGACGCGATCTTCGCGGCCAGCGACCTTATTGCCATCGGCGCCATGCGCGCCCTCGCCGAAGCCGGGCGCCGCGTGCCGGACGATGTGGCCGTGGTCGGCTTCGACGACATTCCCGCCGCCAGCCTGACAACCCCGCCGCTGACCACGGTGATGCAGGACATTCGCGGGGCCGGACAGGCGCTGGTCGAGGGCCTGATCGCGCAGATCGAAGACCGCGACCTGCCGCCTCGCAAACTGCCCGGAAAGCTGGTCGTGCGCGCCAGCAGCGCTGCGCCGCGCTAGGCCAGCGTATTCGTATACGCACTTGGCGCTAGGCCCGCGCCGTGCAAGCGTTCCTGCCATAGCAAAGCCAAAGCGGGCGCCAGACCCGCACGGCACAGGGACGAGGGACTTCTCATGACAGAGGCGCTGCGGGAAAAACCGCGCCAGAACTTTGCCGGACTGTGGAACATCAGCTTCGGTTTCTTCGGCATCCAGATCGGCTTTGCGCTGCAGAACGCGAATATGAGCCGCGTCTTCCAGACGCTGGGTTCGAGCATCGACGACCTGCCCGCCCTGTGGGTCGCCGCGCCGCTGACCGGCCTCCTTGTCCAGCCGATCATCGGCCATCTGTCAGACCGGACCTGGAACCGGCTCGGCCGCCGTCGTCCCTACTTCCTGACCGGTGCGATCCTTTCTGCGATTGCCCTGTTCCTCATGCCGCTGAGCCCGGCCTTCGGTGCCCCGCTGCTGTTCGCAGCAGCCATGCTGTGGCTGCTCGACGCGTCGCTCAACATCTCGATGGAGCCCTTCCGCGCCTTCGTCGGCGACATGCTGCGCTCTGACCAGCACGCGGCGGGCTATGCCGTGCAGACCGCCTTTATCGGGGCGGGAGCCGTTGTGGGCTCGATCTTCCCCTGGTTCCTCGAACAGCTCGGGGTGAGCAACGTGGCGGCCGATGGCGGCATTCCCGACACGGTGAAATGGAGCTTCTGGGGCGGCGGGCTTGCGCTGTTCACGGCGGTCATGTGGACCATCGTCACCACGCGCGAATACAGTCCTGAACAGCAGGCCGCCTTCGCCGGGCACGAGGAAGAAGCCTCCCAGCAACCGGTCCGCGCGCTCGCCAGCAAGAGCTATGTCGGCTCGGCCATCTGGATCGCAGCGGGCGTATTGGTCGTGCTGGCGGTCGATGCGCTCGGCCTGGAGAAAGAGGTCCTACTCCTAGGCGCGCTGCTCGCCGCTTACGGCGTCCTGAGCGCGGTCGGTATTGCCCTCGCTAAGCAGGGCAAGACCGCCAACATGCTCTCCAGCATCGTCGGCGATTTTTCCGGCATGCCCGAGGTCATGAAGCGCCTCGCGCTGGTGCAGTTCTTCAGCTGGTCGGCGCTGTTCATCATGTGGATCAACACCACGCCGGTCGTCACCCAGTACGTGTTCGGAAGCACCGACACGGCAAGCGCCGCCTATAACGAGGGCGCGAGCTGGGTGAACGTGCTCTTCACCGTCTACAATGGGGTTGCCGCCATCGCCGCCCTTGCCTTGCTACCGGCGCTGGCGCGCAAGGTCGGCCAGGTGCTGACCCATTCGATCTGCCTGACGCTGGGCGCAGCCGGCTTCCTGATGTTCTTTCTGGTCCGCGATGCGACCGCGTTGCTTATTGCCGAAGTCGGCATCGGGATCGCTTGGGCGAGCATCCTTGCGATGCCCTACGCCATCCTTGCCAGCAATCTGCCGCAGGCGAAGCTCGGCATCTTCATGGGGCTGTTCAACGTTTTCATCGTGGTGCCCCAGTTGCTGGTCGCGACCGTGATGGGATCGATCATGCAGGCCTTCTTCCCGGGCGAGCCAATCTGGACGATGCTATTCGCAGCCGCTTCTTGGCTGATCGCCGCGCTTGCCATGCTGCGTGTGAAGGCCGCCATCCCTCAGGAGAGCGCACATGCGTAAGGCCCTGATCGCCAGCGCGGCCCTCGCACTCCTCACTGCGAACGCGCAGGCGCAGACGCCTCAGGAAGCGACAGGCTGGGAGACCCGGCAGACCGTCACCATCGAGCATCCCGAATGGTCGCGCGATGCTGTGCTCTACCAGATCAACATGCGCCATTTCACGGAGGAAGGCACGTTTCGCGCCGCGCAGGAACAGCTCCCGCGCCTGAAGGAGCTGGGCGTCGATATCCTCTGGCTCATGCCGATCCACCCTATCGGAGCGGAGAACCGCAAGGGCACGCTGGGCAGCCCCTATTCGGTGCTCGATTATTACGGCGTGAACCCGGAATTCGGCACGGAGGACGACTTCCGCGCCTTCGTCGAGGCCGCACACGCTCAGGGCTTCAAGGTCATCCTCGACCTCGTGGCGAACCACACGGCGTGGGACCATCCGCTGCGCTCGCAGCATCCAGACTGGTACGAGAAGGACTGGCAGGGCGGCTTTCGCCCGACGCCCTGGTGGGACTGGTCCGACATCATCGACCTCGACTGGTCGAAGCCGGGCGTGCGCGAGCATGTCGGCGGGGCGATGGAATACTGGGTGCGCGAGTTCGGCGTGGATGGCTACCGCGCCGATGTCGCCGGCTACGTGCCGCTCGATTTCTGGGAAACCGCCCGCCAGCGGCTCGACGCGATCAAGCCGGTGTTCCTCTTGGGCGAAGTCCAGCAGACGGCCTTCCACCACAAGGCCTTCGACGCAACCTATGCCTGGGACTGGCACAACACCTCGAAGGACGTCGCCCATGGCAAGGGCAATGCGACCAGCTTTTACGGCTACTACGCCGAGAACGAGAGCCTGTGGCCGCGCGAGGCCATGCGGATGACCTATATCGAGAACCACGACAGCAATGCGTGGGAAGGCACCATGGTGGAAAACTACGGCCCCGCGCTGGAAGCCATGACCGCGCTCTCCTTCACCAGCGAAGGCCTGCCGCTGATCCACAACGGCATGGAAGCGTGCAACGCCAAGCGGCTGGAATTCTTCGAGCGCGATCCGATCGACTGGAGTCAGGGCGAAGGCTGCACCTATGGCGCGCTGCTCAAGGACCTCATCGCCTTCCGCAAGGCCAATCCGGCGCTGGCCAACGGCCAATGGGGCGCGCGGATGCACAAGCTGGAAACCGATCGCCCCGAACAGGTCTTTGCCTGGGCGCGCCAGAAGGATGGCAACAAAGTTGTCGGCCTGTTCAACTTCAGCGGCGAACGCGTGGTTGTGACGCCCACGAGCGCGCTGGCCGACGGCACCTACACAGAGTTCGGGAGCGGGGGGACGCGCTCAATCGCAATGGGTGAACCACTCACGCTGGAGCCATGGGGATACACGCTGCTAGCGTCGCAGGACTAGGCGTCGGGCTCGAAAGCTTCGACCGCGGCCAGGTGTCCCGTCTTTAGATAGAAACGGGCATGCCCAAGCGCGGTGACGTCCGCACCTTGCCCCGCCGGGATACGCAGCCAGCCCCATTTTCCGAAGCGCTCACCCGCTGACTGGGCCGCCCCGTCGAGAAGCAGCACCTCGGCGCCGCCTTCGCTTCCGTCGAAGACCAGCGCCTCGCCATCATCCAAAGCGACATGGCGCACCGTTTCGTCTCCGTGGCGGTGGAGCTCCTGCACGCCGGAGACGAGCGAGGTGTCGAGCGCGACTGCCTTCTGGTCGTCGTCGTCGCCAGCGAACTGGTGCAGCTTGACGAAGATCACGCAGCCAGGATCGCTGTGCGGCGTGTGGCGGGTGCCGATGGGGTTGCGCACATAGGTCCCGGCCGGAAAATCGCCCGTCTGGTCGGAGAAGGTTCCTTCGAGCACCAGGAACTCCTCCCCGCCGCTGTGCGTGTGTTCGGAGAAATGCGAGCCCGGCGCGTAACGTACCAGCGACGTCGCGCGCGCCAGCTCTTCCCCGACCCGGTCGAGCATCTTGCGCTCCACCCCGGCCATGGGCGAGGCAATCCATTCCATCGCGGCAGGATGCGCTTGCGCGGGTTTGTCGAAATCGGCGTTGATGCGCATGGCAGGCCCTTTCGTTACGGCTGCGTGCCGGGAATTCCAGCTTCGACAGCCACCAAAGCGAGCGCCTTGGCGTCGCTCGTCACCTTTGCCGGATCGTGGAGGTGCGCCAGCACGATCGCGCCTTCCTTGATCAGCAGGATTTGCCGCGCGAGGTCTTCGGGATCGCGCGCACCGGCTTCGGTCGCGAGCTTGGCGAAATAGCGCGCCAGCAGGTGCTTGTGCTCGGCCGACATGGTGTGGATCGGCTCACCCCGAGTCTGGAACTCGGACGAGGCCTTGATGAACATGCAGCTGCGAAAACCGGGTTCGGCGAACCATTCGCCAAGCGCATCGAAGATCGCCAGCAGGCGCTCGCGCGGGTCGCTGGCAAGCGCCTCGGTGCGCCGCGTCAGCCAGTTGCGAAACTGTTCGTCGCGCAGGCGCAAGGTCGCCAGGATCAGCTCATCCTTGGAACGGAAGTGCTTGTAGATCGCGGTCTTGGAGACGCCGGTCTCCTTGGCAAGCCGGTCCATTCCGATCGCGTGGAAGCCCCCGCGATAGAACGACTCGAGCGCCTTCTGGACCAGTTCTTCGCGCTTCGAGGCGCTCATATTGCACTCCTAAGGTTGACCTAACGGTAAATAGATCAGGTCCTAGGCTTTTCAAGAGGCACAATTTTTTCCCGTTATAAATCGATGGGTTAACCGCCAAACACACGCGCCACAGCGGCGGTGGATCGGTCTGGCATGAGATTTTACATTGACAGATCAGTTACCCTTCTCCATTCAAGGTGAACCGATCAGTTAATGTCACTCTCGCCAATCGGAAGGAAAGTTTGATGCCCCCCTACGCTTCCCACCGCCCCAAAGCGGCCACCAAGACCACTCTCGGCCACGCCGTTGGCCTCGCCGGCCTGCTGGCCCTCGCCATCGCTCCCGTGTTCACGGCGCAGGCCGACGCTCGCGAACCCAGCGCCGCCACGGCCAAGGCTCCGCCGGTTGACGACGGCCTGCCGATGCCGGGTTTCACGATCGAACCGGGCAAGACGGCCATCGTCATCACCGACCCGCAGAACGATTTCCTTTCGCCCGATGGCGTAACCTGGGGCGTTGTCGGCCAGAGCATCACCGAGAACGGCACGGTCGAGAACCTGGGCGCGCTTTTCGAGGTTGCCGATGAAACCGGGATGCCGGTGTTCATTTCGCCGCATTACTATTTCGAGCACGACCATCGCTGGCAGTTCGAAGGCGCGCTCGAAACGCTGATGCATTCCATCGGCATGTTCGACCGCCCCCATGCGCTGACGCTCGAAGGGTTCGAAGGCTCGGGCGCCGACTGGCTCGAGCAGTACAAGCCCCATATCAACAACGGCCGCACGGTCGTGACCAGCCCGCACAAAGTCTACGGTCCCGACAGCAACGACCTCGTCCTGCAGCTGCGCAAGGCGGGTATCTCCAAGGTCGTGCTCGGCGGCATGTCGTCGAACCTGTGCACCGAATCCCACATGCGCGCCCTGATCGAGGCGGGCTTCGAGGTGATGGTGGTGACCGATGCCACGGCCGGCGCAATCACGCCGTTCTATGACGGCTACGCCGCCTCGCTCACCAACTTCCGCATGATCGCCAGCGCAGTCGACAACACCGACAACACGGTTGCGGCCATTCGTACGGCCTACGCCCGCTGACCATGATCGGTGACCGGGGCACCTGTCCGGCCCCGGTCACGCAGCGGCGGCCGGGAGCACGTCCCCCGTCTCCCCCCAAGCTCCCGGCCCCGCTCCCTTTTCCTGTCCCGGCCGACCCAGGCCAAACCCTCAAGGAGCAGTTCAATGCGCGTTACCCCCCTCAAGCTCGCCCTCGCCGCCCTTGCCATTGGCATCGCAGCCCCCGCGATCGCGGCCGATGAATACAACGTCTCGTCCGGTTATTCGCTCGATGGCGCCGGGCTTGGTGTCCACGGCGTCGACACGGTCGCCCTCAGCACGCTGAACGCCGTTGCCGAAGGTGATGCGAAGCACGCCGTCGTCCACGACGGTGTCGCCTACTACTTCGCCTCGACCATTGCGGCGGAGCGCTTCAAGGCCGACCCGGTGAAATACCTGCCCCAGTACGGCGGCTTCTGCGCCTACGCCGTGGCGCTGGGCAAGAAGCTCGACGGCGACCCGCGTTACGCCGACATCGTCGATGGCAAGCTGTACCTGTTCGTCAACGCCGCCGTGTTCGAACGCTACCTGGCGGACAAGGAAAACACGCTGCGAAAGGCCGAAGAGCAGTGGCCGCAGATCAAGCACACACCGGTCGAAGACCTCTGATCCCGATCCGGGCCGGGTACCCGCCCGGTCCACCCAAGGCGGGGTGCGGCGATCTGTCCCCCTCCCTCCCAACGCCGCACCCCGCCACAATCCCCTCGCGAGTTATTCCCATGACCCCAGCCAAAGCCCCCATCCTCCCGCCCTTCTCCGCCGAGACGGCCGCCGCGAAAGTGCAGGCCGCCGAAGACGCCTGGAACACCCGCGATCCAGAGCGTGTGGCGCTCGCTTATTCAGAAGACAGCGAGTGGCGAAACCGCTCGACCTTCCTCAAGGGACGCGCCGAAATCCGCAACTTTCTGGAGCGCAAATGGGCAAGCGAACACGAATACCGCCTCAAGAAAACGCTTTGGGCCTTCACCGAGAACCGCATCGCCGTGCGCTTCGAGTACGAGTGGCACGACGACAGCGGGCAATGGTTTCGCAGCCACGGCAACGAGATGTGGGAGTTCGATGAGGATGGCCTGATGCGCCGCCGCTACGCCAGCATCAACGACCAGCCCATCGCCGAAACCGACCGCCGCCTGACCGCCTGACCCAAGAGGAGAAACCCCATGGCCCGTGCCTACGCCGAACTCACCTTCACGCCCAATGTCCGGGCCATACAGGAACAGCAGGGCAGCGCCGATAGCTACGCCCGCTTCCTCACTCCCGCGATGTCCGGC